>DHDO01000051.1:619-4899 GCA_002399435.1 Firmicutes bacterium UBA4874 | reverse complement strand
GGAGGCTTCATCCCCGTAGGAGACTTCATTATAAGCATCCTGAATGATATCATCATACAGGATGCTGTTGGAGAAATTCACCATGCCTTCGAAAACTTCTTCCACATGGGAGGAAATATAGGAAGAATTGGTGCAGGCATAGCTGAGAAACTTATCTTTCATGGTATCCTCATAACTTCGGTATCCAACATAACCTACCAGAAGGATGGGGCAAAGGGAGACAATGCAAAAAACAATAATGGTTTTTGTCCGGATGGATGTTCTGCGATATAGCGAACGAAGGAAATTTTTCATGCCCTGCCTGCCTCCCTGCTGTCTTCATTTCTTTATTATCCTTAATATCGTTTCCTATCGATATTGTCTCTCTGTCATTTTCTTCCGATTATTGTCTTCCTGTGCCTTTCTGTTATTTTCTTTGGTGTTGCTTTAATAGCGTTTTCCTTTGTTTTCCTGTTCGGATCCGTCACTTGAGTTCTGAATCCTCATGACCTGTTCCAGTACATCTTCCGGCGTCTTTTCTCCTGTAACAATGTAAGGAACGCCGTATTTCACAATCTCGTTGAAAGCCTCCGGTACCAGGCGGGAATCAATGGGCATGTTCCGGTGCTTTGCCCGGGCAAACATCACATATCCGTCCTTTGCCACAGGACTGAGGCCTGAGACTGAGACTTCAGCAGCCGGCACCCCGCCATTGGCCGCTGCCATTTTCAGAACGACCTCGCTGCTCAAAAGAGTATTCACCAGTTTCACGGCCGCTTTTCTTTTCACAGGATCCTGCCAGGCTTTGGTGCTGATGGAATATCCGGAGGACAGGCCGGCTACCAAAGTTTCCGGATCCATTTTACCGTTGGGCGCAGGAGGCATGGGCAGCACCGTCATTTTTTTCTGCAGTTCCTCCGAACATCCTCCAATCAGCCAGGAACCCTCCAGGATCATAGCGGCCTTTTCCCTGCGGAACAGGTCCTGAGCCATTTCAATATCCGTCGTGGCGGCATCCTTGGAAAAGCCGCCCATATTGTATATTTTCTGAAGATTTTGAAAACCAAGAATCCAGTCGGGGTTGATTCCGTTGGCAAATACGTCCTGATGCCCCTGCGCACCGGCAGCCGATAGAATGAAATGTTCAATCAGATAATGGGACTGGGCCAGTGGGCCGGCAATTGGTACGATTCCTGCCTGATGAAATTTCTGAATGGCGTTCTCAAATTTGCTCCAATCCGTAGGCAGCTCCACCTGATATTTGTGAAACAGTTCCTGATTGAGAAAAAGGCCCTCATAAAATCCCGTTACCGGAAGTGCATAGATTTTTCCATCAAATTCTCTCATTGCTTCCCGGCTGAATTCGGTGATGTCCCTGGCCAGATCCGGGTAGTCTTTCCACATTTCCTCATAAGGCATCAGTTTCCCTGCCTGAATAATATATCTCGCGTCTGCCCCGGTGTAAAAAAACACAATATCCAGGTCGTTGCCGGAGGAAAAGTCCGTTTTTATTTTCGTTCGGTATCCATCGCCTTCTGATGTCATGGACTCATCCGTTATCTCGATGGAGGGATTCGCATCCTGAAAACTCAGGATCGCTTCTTCGTATACAGCTGCAGCCGGATCCGTTCCGCCAAACATGGTTGCGATCCTCAGGGGCGTCCGCTTTACGCCGGAGCTGTTCTTTGGATAATCCAGTATTTTTTCCGTGTCTGCGGCGTTCCCGTCACTGCCCGGACCGGTGCATCCCGTCATCAGGATGAAGGATAACAGGATCAGGACCAGTCCAGTGCAAATTGATCTGATAAAATCTTCCATTCCAATCATAGCACTCCTTTACAGCGGGATGTCCTCTTTCCACTCTATTATACACATATTTCATAACATATGATATAATTTTATAGTAATAAGAGAGATAGACAGCGAATGAAAGAGCAAATGGATCCGGACAGCTTCCAGGTGTCTGCTGATCTCTCTGGCGGCTCCGCAGCTCTCCCTGGCGCCGCCTTGACAGGCGGGAGGCGGCATACTATACTGTTTTTGTAATATGCGAGGGAGGTTTTTTTATGAATGAGGTACGGACGAGGTTCGCCCCGAGCCCCACTGGCTATCTTCATATCGGAGGCCTGAGAACGGCTCTGTATACTTATTTGATTGCCAGGAAGAATCATGGCACATTTATTCTCCGCATCGAAGATACGGATCAGGATCGTTTTGTCGAGGGTGCTGTGGAGCTGATTTACCATACCTTGAAGCTGGTCGGCATAGAACATGACGAAGGACCGGATATCGGCGGTCCGTATGGTCCATACGTTCAGTCGGAACGGAAGCCCGTTTATCAGAAATATGCCAAAAAACTGGTGGATCTTGGCGGAGCATACTATTGCTTTTGTACGGAGGAACGTCTGAACCATCTTCGGGAGACCGGAGGGCATCATGGCACATTCCGGTATGACGGCCATTGCAGGAATCTGCCCCGGGAAGAGGTGGAGCGCAGGCTGCAGGCGGGAGAGCCTTATGTCATCCGGCAGAAAGTTCCGAAAACCGGCACCACGACTTTTCAGGATGAGTTGTTTGGAACCATTACGGTGGAAAACAGCACCCTGGACGACGGGATCCTTTTGAAATCCAATGGAATGCCCACCTATAATCTTGCCAATGTAGTGGACGATCATCTGATGAAGATTAATCCGGTGGTCCGGGGCAGTGAATATCTTTCTTCCACCCCAAAATATAATCTGCTCTATGAGACCTTTGGCTGGGAAATTCCCAGATATATTCATCTCTCCCCTGTCATGAGGGAGCCCGGCAAAAAGCTGAGCAAGCGGGACGGGGATGCCTCTTTTGAAGACTTTTACAAACAGGGTTTTCTGAAGGAGGCCATTCTGAATTATGTAGCGCTGCTGGGCTGGAGCCCCAATGACAACAGGGAGTTCTTTACCCTGAAGGAGTTGGAGGAAGTTTTTGATATCAGGGGATTAAGCAAATCTCCGGCTATTTTTGATATCAACAAGCTGCGCTGGATGAACGGTGAATATATCAAGAAACAGGATCCGGAGGAGTTTCACGAAATGGCTTTACCCTGGTATAAAAAGGCTGGACTGCCGGAGAACATGGATTTGAGACGGGTAAGTTCCCTGGTGCAGAGCCGGACGGAAGTATTGAATGAAATTCCGGCGATGATTTCGTTTCTTGCGGAGCTGCCGGAATACGACGCGGCGCTGTTTATCCACAAGAGGAGCAAGACAACTGTGGAAAACTCCCGTGAAAACCTGGCGAAGGCCATTCAGGTGCTGGACAAGCTCCCGGACTGGACGGAAGGGAATATCCAGCAGGCTTTGAATGATCTGATTGCCTCACTGGGATTAAAGAACAGTCTGGTGTTCTGGCCGGTACGGATTGCGGCATCCGGGCAGAAGGTGACGCCTGGCGGCGCCGTTGAGATCCTTGGACTGCTTGGAAAACAGGAATCCATGAGACGGCTGCGGATCGGCCTGGAAAAGCTGAAGGCTGCGGGGGGTCCGGAATGAAGTTATATTCCTGGAATGTGAACGGAATACGGGCGGTACAAAAAAAGGGATTTGTGGATTGGGTCCTGCAGGAGACACCGGATGTACTGTGCCTGCAGGAAACCAAGGCCCATTTTCATCAGCTGGATGAGGAACTGACCAATATCGAGGGATACTATTCCTATTGGAATGCACCCGCCAGAAAGGGATACAGCGGCGTTGCCACCTATACCAGGGAAAAGCCGGTATCCGTGCGGTACGGGATCGGGGTGGACCGGTACGATGAGGAAGGGCGGATCATTGTTACCGAATATCCTGCCTTCACCCTGCTGAATATCTACTTCCCAAACGGGCAGAAGGATCAGGATCGTCTGGATTATAAACTGGAGTTTTATGATGCGGTTCTTGCCTATTGCAGAGGGTTGGTGGATGGCGGGAAAAAGGTGGCAGTTTGCGGGGACTTCAATACAGCGCATCGTCCCATTGATTTGAAAAACCCGAAGTCCAATGAAAAGCACTCCGGATTCCTGCCCATTGAAAGGAAGTATCTTGATAAATGGATGGACAGTGGCTTCATCGATACCTTCCGGTATTTTTATCCGGATACCGTCAAATACAGTTGGTGGAGTTATAAGTTCCAGGCCCGGCCCAATAATGTGGGGTGGCGTATTGATTACTTTATAGTTTCTTCCAATTTCATTGATTCCGTCCGGAATGCTGATATCCTGTGTGAGGTCATGGGCTCGGATCATTGCCCTGTAGCTCTTTACCTGTGAGGAGAGGGTTGCTCTT
>DHDO01000051.1:0-360 GCA_002399435.1 Firmicutes bacterium UBA4874 | reverse complement strand
TTTCGGTTTTACTCCATACATGTCAATGTCATAAATCCTGAACAGGCGGCATAGGATGGCATAGGGACATGACGTGGGAAGAATCGAGGTCGGATAGGTATGTCGGAGGAAGACGACACTTCCATGGAAGCACTGGTGAAAATGGTTGTGAAGTCGGCTGCGGAAAAGTACAGGGAAAAAGCAGCTGAGGGAAACGCTTCGGAAAAATCCGGGGAAGTGCCGGATGCAGATTCCACAGAGCCTTCTGCAGCATCTTCTGTTTCTTCTGTTGAAGAACCTGCGGAATCATCTTCGGAAGGAACTGTTGATGAACCTGTGGAAAAGAAGAGGCGCACAATTCATATCTATCCACATGTTCTG
>DHDO01000095.1:31537-33265 GCA_002399435.1 Firmicutes bacterium UBA4874 | reverse complement strand
GGGGTGAACGGGACCAGCTATAAACTCTATGAAAATGGAAAACAGATTGATGCAATGAAACTGAAAGACAAGTCTCCGGCTCACCAAACGGCAAAATCGAATATCTGCGGCAGAGCGGAAGGAACCTATACCTATTACTGCGAGCTGACCAATGCCGCCGGCACGACAAAGAGCGATCCGATTACCGTAAAGGTTACGCAGACAAAACCCGGAACGCCGAATTTGTCCGGTAACAACTACCAGAATAAAAGCAGCTACCGCATCACCATGAATATGTGGTGGGGGATCAATGGCACAACCTACAAATTGTATGAAAATGATAAGCTGATCGATACTCAAACCCTGACGGCAAAGACACCGAATGCGCAGACGGTTTACACGGATATCAGGGACAAACCTGCGGGTACCTATACCTATCATTGCGAGCTGATCAATGATTTTGGCAGTACGAAAAGCAAGGCCATTACCGTGGAAGTGAAGGAGTAGATTCTGACCTTAAGAAAAGAGCGGCGGCAGTACACTTTGTTATTGCCGCCGCTCTTTTTGAAGTAAAATTCAGTGAGTTTCATTTAAAATATAAAATTAGTACATATAAATCTAAAGTTATGGCATTCAAATTCGTGGAGTTCCGAGTATAATGGTATTAAGTAAGACTTAAAAGATATCTGAATATTGGTTCTCATAATGGGTTGTTGATCTGGGAGGTATGGTTTATGGAGGAAAGTGGTTCCAAACCGCAAATCGGAAAAGTGAGCACCGCCAAAATGCCTGATATGATCCCCCGGAGGGGAGCCCGTGCATTCCTGAAGAAATGTGTTAAGCAGAAGTATTTGCTGCTGATGACGCTGCCGGGATTGTTAATTGTTTTAATTTTTCATTATTTCCCTATCTATGGTGTTTTGATTGCGTTCAAGGATTATAATGCTGCGAAAGGCATTATGGGAAGCCCCTGGGCTGGATTCAGGTATTTTAGGATGTTTTTTTCAAATCCTTTAACATCCCATCGACTGTTTAAAAATACTTTTTTAATTGGTTTATACTCTTTGCTGTGGGGGTTTCCTGCTCCAATTATTCTGGCGTTTTTGCTGAATGAGATCAGGCATTCTTTCTTTAAAAGGACGGTTCAGACCATTTCCTATCTGCCACATTTTATATCCACTGTTGTGATCGTGGGGATGATGGTGGAGTTTTCTTCAGTGGATGGCATATTTAATGATATCCGGGCGACCTTCGGGTTGGAACGAATTCCTTTGATGGCCAAAAAGGAGTATTTCAGAACGCTGTATGTAGGGTCCGGGATATGGCAGGGGGTGGGCTGGGGAAGCATCATTTATCTGGCTGCCATGTCAGGAGTAAACCCGACATTATATGATGTTGCTGATATAGATGGTGCAAACAGGTGGCAAAAGATGATTCATATCACATGGCCGACCATCAAGCCCACCACTACGATTCTGCTTATTCTCAATCTTGGCGGTATTCTGGGGGTCGGATTTCAGAAAATACTGCTTATGTACAATACCAATGTAATGGAAGTTGCGGATGTCATCAGTACCTATGTATACCGGGAAGGGATACAGGGTGCCAGGTTTGAATATACCACGGCAATCGGACTGTTTATGTCGGCAGTATCCTTTGTTTTCGTATATTCGGCAAACCTGATCAGCAGGAAAGTGTCGGAAAATAGTTTGTGGTAGGGGGAGGACCAATGAGATATAAGCGGAGTGC
>DHDO01000095.1:29181-31367 GCA_002399435.1 Firmicutes bacterium UBA4874 | reverse complement strand
GCCATGCTGTATCCCTTTTTACACGTGCTGTCTTTATCTCTGAGCGATCCCAAATTAATCACGAGAGGGAAGGTCAGTTGGTATCCGCAGGGAACCAATGTGGAAGGATATAAAATAATCCTTGGCTCGCCTCAGTTATGGAGCGGTTATAAGAACACAATCATTTATGCCGGCCTGGGGACGTTTCTTACTTTGGTTTTTACCTCCTTGATGGCTTATCCCTTGTCGATAAGGGATTTTGTCGGCAGAAAGTTTGTCACGATATTTCTGACCATTACCATGTTTTTCAGCGGTGGAATGATCCCCACCTATCTGCTGATTAAAAAGCTGAAATTGATCAATACCATCTGGGTAATGGTTCTTCCAGGCTGCATTAGCGCTTATAATGTGATTGTCTTCCGAAGTTTCTTTCAGGGCATCTCCAGTGAATTAAGGGAATCTGCTTATCTGGACGGTGCCAATGATATCATTATTCTGTTTAAAATCATATTGCCCCTGTCCAAAGCATTACTGGCTACTTTCGGACTCTTTACCATTGTTGGTCACTGGAACGCATGGTTTCCGGCCTTAATGTACTTAAACAAAGACAGTATGTATCCGGTACAAATGGTTCTGAGAAGGATCCTTTTTGTCTCCAGTGCCAGTGAAACCAGTGAACTGGCTGCCATGCGGATCGCCAAAAAGCAGGTACACTCAAAGAACATACAAATGGCTACGATCATAGTGACAATTATTCCAATATTATGTATTTATCCATTCATACAAAAGCATTTTGCAAAGGGCGTTCTTGTTGGTTCGCTGAAAGGGTGATCATCAAACAATTCATTATAGAAAAGGGGAGAGAAAATGAAGAAAAAGACATCCTTATTTCCGGCTCTTTTGCTTTGCCTTACCATGATGGCTTCAGCGGGATGCGGCAATCAAGGGAAAGATCAAACCACCGGAACCAAGAAAACAGAAGAAGGAAAAGGGCAGAAACAAACGGATGTATTCAAGTTTTCAGCATCTGTTCCGGATTTCGGACTCAGTCCCAAAGACACATTGGTGCAGAAAGAATGGCAGAAGAGAATGGAAAACCATATGGGCATGAAACTGGATATTGACTGGGAACGCATTCCCTGGAATGATTACAGGGAAAAGGAGAAAATCGTTTTGGCCAGCGCACAATACCCGGATGTGTTTACCTCCAGTGACTATGACAATGTGCTGGATTATGGGCATCAGGGCATGTTGCTGGAAGTTTCCCAGTATTTTGATAACGCTCCAAACTATATGAAGTTTGTAAACTCCACACCGGATGCGAAGTACCAGATATACGATGAAAGCGGTAAATCCTATGGCTTCCAGGATGGATTCGCAAATAACCGTGATATTGAAGGGGCGCAGTCCCAGTCGACCGTCGCTTATCGCTTCGATATTTTTAAAGAGAATAATATGAAGATCCCGGAAACCCTGGAGGAGTTCCATGAGGCTGCAAAAACGCTTAAGAAAAAATATCCGGATACTTATCCAATCAATATCAGTGACAAAGGTTTCCAGATCCACAAAGGCTTTCTGAATACATTCCACACAAAAGACGGGATTTATTGGAACGGAAAGGAATATGTTTTTGGACCCGCTGAGAAAAGCTACAAGGAGATGCTGGAGTATATTCACACATTATATCAGGAGAAGCTGCTGGATCCGGAGTTTTTAACGGACGACAATGACCGGGCGACAGAAAAAGCCGTTACCGGAAGGGTGTTCATGCTTCCAAGTATGTGGGCCGGCATGGCAAATCACTATAACAGGAATGCAGAAGACAAAAAGATGGAGTGGGGCCTGGCGATGCTGCCTGAAAACCCGAAGTATGGCACGCCGTGGAAGCTCATGTCTACCTTACCGGGAAAGTCCCTGCAGCAAAGATTCAATATTGTGATTTCTGCAAAAACGAAGCATCCCGAGTGGTTGGTGAAAATCATTGATTATCAGTATTCCGATGAGATGATCGAGCTGATGGACTGGGGGATCGAAGGGAAGACATACCAGGTCAGCAAAGACGGGAAAAAGGAATTCCTGCCGGAAATCATGAGCTCGGATGATCCGGCTCAGGAGCTGGGAAAACTCGGTGTATCCTCTTCCCAGGTCTGCCGATCTGGTATTGTATTCACTCCCCAGGACTTTGAGGCAAATATTGCCCAGCTGCC
>DHDO01000095.1:25718-29028 GCA_002399435.1 Firmicutes bacterium UBA4874 | reverse complement strand
GGGAAAGAATCGGTTGCACCATTTGACAGAGCTCCCGTGCTGATTTTTTCGCAGGAGGAAAATGATAAAATTGACAATATCATGACGCCTGTCAACTCCTATGTGGGTGAGTCCAGGACGAAGTTCATTCTCGGGGACACGAGCCTGGATCAGTGGGATAAATACCTGAAAGAGCTGGAAAAGATGGGAGACTATCCGTCCATTTTGAAGATGTATAATGACAAGTTCAGGGAGAGGGATAAGAAATAAGTTGCAGATAATACAGCACAGAAAGGATGTGTCTTCCGGGCATATCCTTCTGTTTCCCATGGGAGGAGGGACCCCGGAATGAAAGTACCGGCAGTCATGCCATTTGAAAGGAACTGGACAAAGCTGAACCGAACGGCACCGGATTGGTTTCGCGACGCAAAATTTGGGCTGTTCTTTCATTGGGGGCCATATACTGTGCCGGCCTGTGAAAATGAATGGTACTCCAGAAACATGTATGGAAAAGGCCTTTCCCAAAATAGATATCATGTTAGGAAATACGGAAAACTGAATGAGTTTGGCTATAAGGACTTTTTCCCGGAGTTTAAAGGGGAGAAATTTGACGCAGATGCCTGGGCGGATCTGGCGGTCCGTTCCGGCGCCCGATATGCCGGGCCGGTAGCAGAACATGCGGACCATTTTTCCATGTGGAACAGTCAGGTGAATCCCATCAATTCTGTAAATTATGGCCCGAAAAGAGATGTAGTGGGGGAATTGGAGAGAGCCATTCGAAACAGGGGCCTGAAATTCATCACCACATTTCATCACCAATGGCTGTGGGGGTGGTTTATGTCCACGGATCCCGATGCGGACGTTTATTTTCCGGAAAACGAAAAATTCTACGGCCGAGCCCTTCCCCTGGAGACCAACCGATATATTCCATGGAGACTTCCCGATGATGCGTTCAACGAAGAATGGATGCGCAAGGTACTCGAGGTGGCGGATGCCTATGCTCCGGATCTGATCTATTTTGACAGCCGGGCCAATATCATAGGGGAGCGGTTCAGGTATCAGCTTGTGGATTACTACTATAACAATCGCAGTGGTTCCTGTCAGGATCGCAGGAGGAGTACGGACCGGATCATTTGCTATAAACAGGATGATTTTCCCACGGGAATCGGAATCCGGGATGTGGAGTGCGGCAGGTTTTCCGACATGATGGATTTCCCCTGGCAGACGGATGATCATCTGGAAGCGGAGAGGACCTGGTGCCATGTGGAAAATGTTCATTACCGAACGGCCTCCGGGGTCATTCATCAGCTGTGTGACACCGTCAGCAAGAATGGCAATCTTCTGCTGAATGTCGGACCGAAAGAAGACGGTTCCTTTGCCGGGGAGGCCATATCTGTCCTGGAGAAAGTGGGAGACTGGCTTGCGGTGAATGGGGAAGCCATCTATGGAACCCGGCCGTTTCAGATCCATGGGGAAGGATCCGTGCAAGGGAAAGACACGGATTTCGATGTCTCCCATATTAAGAAGCAAACCCGCAAAGGTGTACTGGAGGAAACCGGAGAAGAGAAATTTTCTGCTTCCGACATCCGGTTTACCACCCATGGCAATGTCCTCTATGCCATCATCATGGGGCGCCCGGATACTGAAACCATACGGATCCGCAGTCTGGCGCAAGGTGTCCGTCCCGGACTGCCGGACATAGAACGGATGGATATGATGGGAGGAGCAGACAATCTTTGCTGGAAAAGGGATGCTTCTGCATTGACGGTTCGGATAAAAGGAGAGTTTCCGTCCCCGTATGCAAATGTCGTCCGTATTGTGCTCCGTAATCAGAAAGGTTAAAAATGCTATATAAAAAGGCGCAAGACAGACAGTTGGAAGAATCCCTTTTCCGCAATCCCACCAGTGAGTACAGGGGAACTCCTTTCTGGGCATGGAACGGGAAACTGGAGAAAGGAACTCTTCTCGAACAAATTGAAATATTTAAGGAAATGGGTTTTGGCGGTTTCCATATTCATTCCCGCACCGGGCTGGAAACCCCTTATCTCAGCGATGAGTTTATGGATTTTGTCAAACTTTGTGATCAAAAGGCCATAGGGGAAGGAATGCTCTGCTGGCTCTATGATGAGGATCGTTATCCTTCCGGTGCGGCCGGGGGGATGGTAACCCGGGACATGCGTTACCGTGCCAGACATCTGCTGCTTTCTCAAAAACAATATCCGGTTTTTGAGAAGGACAGGGAGACATTCGATCGGCTCATTCAGCAGGGGAAAAAGCCAAAAGGATATTTTCTGGCATCCTATTGCATTGTATTGAGGGATGGATGCCTGGCAGAATATTACAGGGTGGACCGGAAAGTGGAAAAAGACGAAGCTCCAATGCCCCGGGAAGGACATTTGTGGCATGCCTATGTATGTCTTGCAGAAGAGGACCCATGGTACAATGGTCAGACTTATGCTGATGTGCTCAATCCTTCTGCGGTCCGGCGCTTTATTGAGGTGACGCATCAAAGATACTGGAAAGCAGTGGGATCTGAGTTTGGAAAGTCGGTTCCGGCTATCTTCACCGATGAGCCTCAGGTGTCCTGTAAATCCTGTATGCGTTTTGCCGAATCCTCCGGGGACGTTACGATTTCCTTCACCGATGATCTGCCGGAGACCTATCAGAAGGCATACGGGGAAAACCTTCTGGATGTCTTGCCGGAATTGTTCTGGGAGCTGCCGGAAGGCAGGGTTTCCCCTTCCCGCTATTGCTACCATAATCATTTGGCAGAGCGGTTTGCATCCTCCTATGCGGATACCCTGGGCAAATGGTGTGAAGACCATGGAATTGCCCTTACCGGCCACCTTATGTCCGAACGTACGCTGTATTCCCAAACCCTTGCAGTGGGGGAAGCCATGCGCAGCTATCGAAGCTTTCAGCTGCCCGGGATTGATATTTTGTGTGACGCAAAGGAATTTTCCACGGCGAAACAGGCTGTCAGCGTTGCTCACCAGTACGGCCGGGAGGGAGTTCTCAGCGAGCTGTACGGGGTGACCCATTGGGATTATGATTTTAAGGGGTATAAGCTGCAGGGTGACTGGCAGGCGGCTTTGGGGGTCACTATACGGGTTCCCCATCTGGCCTATCTGTCCATGGCAGGGGAGAGCAAGCGGGATTGGCCGGCATCCATTCATTATCAGTCTCCCTGGTACCGGGAATACTCTTACGTGGAAAATCATTTTGCACGGCTGAATACCGCTTTGACCCGGGGGAAAAGTAGTATTCAAATTGGAGTAATCCATCCCATTGAGTCCTTCTGGCTGTCCTTTGGGCCAAGCGATCAGACCGG
>DHDO01000095.1:25057-25402 GCA_002399435.1 Firmicutes bacterium UBA4874 | reverse complement strand
AAGAAATGTGAAACCATTCCATTTAACCGGGTTTCCCTGCTGCAGGCTTTGGAGCCGGAACGTGTACTGGATATCCGGTTTCCAAATGGCAGACGGTCCGACAATCTTATTTATCAGCTGCGTGAGGACGGGGAAGGGAAGTGGCTGTTTCTCTGTCATGTGAACCGCCGCCGCAATCGGCTGGATCAGCCGGAGAACTATAGGATCCGGGTCAAAGGGAAATACAATCCCATTCTGTACGATACCCTGACCGGTGAAATCCATCCCTGCCCTGCAGAAACTGTCAATCAGGACACGATGATACTGCGTGATATGTATGCGGAGGACAGCCTTCTGCTCTATCTG
>DHDO01000095.1:24591-24726 GCA_002399435.1 Firmicutes bacterium UBA4874 | reverse complement strand
TCCAGAATGGATCATATGATGCAGCCCTGGGCAGAAAAGGATCCGGAACCGGAAGACCACCTGCTTGCTTTGCGGTATTCCATTGTTTCAAATGAAAAAGTTTCCGGTGTGAAGCTGGCCATGGAGAGACCGGAA
>DHDO01000095.1:21897-24387 GCA_002399435.1 Firmicutes bacterium UBA4874 | reverse complement strand
CGGACACTTTCCCTTCCGGATCTGGAAAAAGGGGAAAATCGGCTTTTATTGAAAATTCCCTTCGGACGCAGAACAAATGTGGAATGGTGCTATCTGCTTGGCCATTTTGGGGTTCGGGTTGCAGGGGCTTATACATGGATTGAAAAAGCACCGGAGCAGCTTGCTTTTGGAGACTGGGTACCGCAGGGCCTGCCGTTTTATACCGGAAACGTAACCTACCAATGTCCGGTGACAGTGAAGAAGGAAATCAGGGATGCGGTTTTGGAAATCCCCCATTTTTCCGCACCGGTCCTCGTTGTGCATTTGGATGGGATACGGAAAGGAGTTCTTGCCTTTGCTCCGCACAGGTTATGCCTGGGTCGTCTTACGACGGGAAGACATCGGATCGATATCACTGCTTATGGCAATCGCTTCAATGCATTTGGTACGCTGCATAATGCAAACGATGAATACCTGTGGTATGGTCCGGATTCCTATCGTACGAAAGGCAGCCAATGGACGGATTCCTACCTGTTTCATGGAATGGGGATCCGGACGGCTCCTGTCCTTTATGAACGAAAAAAGAATCCGGAGGAATAAAGCGAACGGCTAAGGCGGACAGCTAAAGGACGGCTTTCTTGCGATTTCCTACGGAATGACAGTCGTTGGGAGCAGCATGGCAAGATAAATAGCCGAAGATGGAAGGAAAGTGGGGGGCGGAAAGGATGCGGCTGGAAGAGGTCCGAAACAGGTGGGGAAAGGAAAAGCCGGATGAAATCATGGTGGATCGGCTTTTGGAGGAAGAGCAGCAGCGGAGCCGGCGAAAAATTGTTGTCCTGGACGACGATCCTACCGGCACCCAAACGATACATGGCGTGTCCGTTTATACCGACTGGTCCGTTTCCAGCCTGAAACGAGGTTTTGAAGAGGGCAATCCCCTGTTTTATATCCTGACGAATTCAAGGGCACTTTCGGAAAGTCAGACTGCAAGGCTGCATCGGGAGCTGACCCACCATCTGGTGAAGGCGGCAAGGGAGACGTCCAGGGAATTCCTTCTTCTCAGCAGAAGCGATTCCACCCTGCGTGGACATTATCCTTTGGAAACGGAGCAGATCCGGCAGGCGCTGGAACAGGAGACGGCTGTTTCCATTGACGGGGAGATCCTGTTTCCCTTTTTTCAGGAAGGCGGAAGAATCACCGTGGATAACATCCATTACGCAGAGGAAAACGGCAGGCTGGTTCCCGCCGCGGAAACCGAATTTGCCAGGGATCCGACCTTTGGCTATCAATCCTCAAACCTCTGTGATTATATTGAGGAGAAAACGCATGGCCGGTACCTGGCGGAAGATACAATATCCATATCTTTGGAAAGCCTTCGGAGAATGGAAATCGGCAGAATAAACTTTGCACTTTGCTCTGTTCATGATTTTGGCAAAATCGTTGTAAACGCCGTGGATTATGTTGACGCAAAGGTGTTTTGCATTGCCCTGTTTCGTGCCATGGCTGCGGGACGGCATTATTTGATCCGATGTGCCGCGTCTTTTGTGAAAACCATTGGAGGGATTCCCACCAAACCGCTTTTGACAAGGCGGGAATTGATAAAGGAAGATCCGCCTGTGGGGGGTCTGGTCGTGATTGGATCCTATACCGATAAAACAACGGAACAAATGGAGCAGTTGAAGAAGGCCCGTCAGGTCCATTTCATCGAGTTTCCTGCCGATTGTGTCCTGCGGTCTGCCGGCCTGAAACACGAGATTATCCGAATAGCCGGCCAGGCAGAAGATATCATATGGGAGAAACAGACAGCGGTTCTTTTCACCAGCCGGAAACTTCTGACTGTCCCCGGCGATGGGAAGAAGGATATCCTGGCCCGTTCTGTCCAGATATCGGAAGCTCTATGCGGAATCGTAAGAAGGCTGCAGGCCCCGCCAGGCTTTCTGCTGGCCAAAGGCGGAATTACTTCCAGCGATATTGCCGTAAAAGCGCTGGGTGTACACAAGGCAAAGGTGCTGGGGCAGATCCGGCCGGGCATTCCTGTCTGGGAAACCGATTCGGGAAGCCTGTACCCGGGTGTCCCCTATATTATATTTCCGGGGAATGTAGGCACGAAAGATACCCTGTATGATATCATCCGGATTCTGCAGGGAGAAATGGGGGAGGAGGAACCGCACTGCCCTGAAAACACAGGAAGGAGATACAAATCATGAAGAAATTATGTTTGCTGCATACCACGGATCAGTTTGTTGAAATGATGTCCGAGCCCTTTACCAGGCCATTCCGGAAGGAAAATCCGGATATTGAGGTCTTCGATATTGCAGACAGCAGTCTGATCGAAGAGACAAAGAAAGCGGGCTATGCCACCCCTTCCGTGGCAAGAAGAATGTTTCGTTATATGATGGCCGCGGTGGATGCGGGAGCGGATGCCATATTGGTTACCTGTACCTCTGTCAACACCGTGACGAAACGGATCCGGGACTGGATCCCGATTCCGGTTCTCTCGATTGAGGAACC
>DHDO01000095.1:0-21698 GCA_002399435.1 Firmicutes bacterium UBA4874 | reverse complement strand
CAGAAATTTCCGTGGCAGACGGAGCTTTTGAAGCGCTGACACATGGAGACCGGCCCCTTCATGACGAAAAGATAAGAACAGCTCTGAAGCAATTGGTTCCGAAAGTGGATGTGGTGGTCTTTGCTCAAATCTCCATGGCTTTGGTAAAGCATCCTTCCTATCCGGTTCCTGTATTGAAGTTCGGGCGGATCAGTTATGACGCGGCAAAGGAAGCCATGTATCATCCTGAAAAGGCAAAGGCGAAAGGAACATCCTTCCAAAAGGAAGGAGGGCCCCAATGCGCAAGGTAATCATTTCGGTTGCACCGGTGGGAAGTGCGGATCCGGTTTCCCCGGATACCCTGGCGGAGGATGTGGCCCGATGTGCCGTGGAGGGGGCATCCATATGCCACCTTCATGCGAAGACAAGAGGCGGGGTTCTTTCGACGGATCCTTCGGTTATGACCGAATGTTTTGAGAAGATCGGGAAATCTTGCGACATCATTGCACAGGCATCCACCGGCGGAATATCCCGGATGAACATCAGGCAGCGGTGTAATCCGCTGAAGGACCGGAGAGTGGAGAGCGCTTCCCTGAATGGCGGCTCCTGCAATCTCGGGGAGGAAGTGTACTGCAACTCCTTTGAGGACATACGATATTGTGCAAAGGAAGTGTATGCCCGCCGGATACTGCCGGAGTTTGAGGTGTTTGAGATTGGAATGATTCATAATATCCTTACCGTTGCCAGGAAACTGCCATTTCAAAAGCCTCTGCTTTTCAACCTTGTTTTCGGGCATCAGGGCGGGATGCCGTCCACCATCGGGCATTTATTTGCCTTTTACTCTTTTCTTCCAAAAGATCCGGATACTTATTGGGGCGTCACACATTATGGACGCTCCGGCTGGGATTTGATTGCTGCTGCCATTGCCATGGGAGCCAACCTTGTAAGGATCGGGTTTGAAGACAGTAGATGGCTCAGTGAAGGACAGCAGGCAGAAAAGAACTACCAACTGGTAAGCCGTCTCGCCTGCCTGATCCGGGCAATGGGACTGGAACCAGCCACACCGAAGGAAGCAAGGCAGATGCTTCGGATCCATCCTTCTCACATGGGATGACATCCATCCCATCATGAGGCATGACAGAAAGGAAACGCGCAGAAAGGAAGTACAAGGAGGATTTACTTTATGCTGATCGATACGAAAAGAAGTCTCTATGCAAAGGCGGCTGCGGTTCCTCAGGAAAATATCCACTGGCGGAATGGATTCTGGAAAGAACGGTTTGATCTCTGCGGGAAAGTGACCATCCCTCATATTCTGGGGCTGTTTGAAGATAAGAATGTTTTTCACACGGTGGAGAACTTTCGGATTGCCGCCGGGGAATCCAGTGGTTCTTTCCGGGGGACCCCTTATGGGGATGGAGATTTCTATAAACTTCTGGAAGGAATGATGTATTTTGCAGCGCAAACAAACGACCGGGACATGGAAGATCAATTGAATGAATACATTGCCCTGATTGGGAGGGCGCAGCAGGAGGATGGCTATCTTTCCACAAAGCAAATCATTGGGGAACGACAGGGGAACGGGAGAAAACGGTTTGGTGATATCAACGATTTTGAAGTCTATAATTTTGGGCATCTGTTCACAGCAGCCTGCCAGCACAAAAGAATAACCGGAAAGGATTCTTTTCTGCAGATTGCGGTCAAGGCGGCCGGATATCTGGAGAAGGAATATCAGGAAGCATCAAAAACCGGAGCAGGAATAACGGCGGTATGTCCCTCCCACTATATGGGCCTGGTGGAGTTGTATCGCACTACCGGGGACATCCGGTATCTGGATCTTGCAAAATTGGCAGTTTCCCTGCGTGATGCGGTTCCGGATGGAACCGACGACAATCAGGACCGGTATCCTCTCCGGGAGCATACATCAATCGTCGGACACGCTGTGCGCTCCACCTACTTATATGCCGGGGTGGCGGACCTTTATCTGGAAACGGGGGACGAATCCCTGAAGGCGATGCTGTATCAGGTCTGGCACAATATGGCGGAAAAAAAGCTGTATCTTACCGGTGGGTGCGGAGCCCTGTATAATGGGGTCTCTCCATACGGGGATTTTACAAAGGATCAAAAAGTTCACCAGGCATTCGGATACGAGTATCAATTGCCAAACATCACTGCCTATAATGAAACCTGCGGGGCATTGGGAAATATTCTGTGGAATTACCGGATGTTTGCCATAGAACCCAGGGCACGGTACTTTGATCTGATCGAACGCAGCATGTATAACCTGGCGCTGGCTGCGATAAGTCTGGATGGCGATCAGTATTTCTATGAAAATATGCTTCGGAGGACGAAAAAGCTGGATTTTAAACTGATCTGGCCGCGGACCCGCTCCCATGTTCTCAAATGCTTTTGCTGTCCGGCCAATCTGTCCCGTTTCCTTATGGAATCCATGGAATATACCTATGCCATAGGGGAGGAGGAAGTCTACCTGGGCATGTATGGGGCCAGCGAGGTGAAGATCCGGTTGAAGAATGGCTCATCCTTTACCATGATACAGGATACGGACTATCCATGGAGCGGTCGGATCCGATTCCGCTTTGCCAATGTGGAAAGCGACCGCGGATTCCTTCTTATGATCCGTGTGCCGGGCTGGGCAGAAAGCGGATCCGTTGAGTATGATGGAACCAGCCGCAGGATTACGGAAGAGGATGGTAGTTCCTATTTGCCGCTGAAGGTTCATGACCTGAAGAACAGTCGGATTGAAGTTTGTTTCGATATGCCGGCACGTTTGACTGTTGCGCATCCCATGGTGGAAGAGGATGGAAATCAGGCTGCAGTGGAAAGAGGCCCCATTGTGTACTGCATGGAAAGCCCGGATGCGGATGTGGATACACTGGATGATATTTTAATGCCTTCCGATGCTGTGTTTCGGGAAGAGGATTATGAAATCTGCGGGCAAAGGCTGGTCGCTCTAAAAACCGAAGCAGTGGTACTTCGAAAGAAGCAGAATCGGGACGCACTGTATCAGACGTTGCGAATCGATGGAATCGACAGGATATCCGTACGGTTGATTCCCTATTTCGCCTGGGATAATCGGGGCTTCGGGGAGATGCGTATCTGGATGCCGCTGCTTTACCGACTCTAAGGAAGTGAGTATTGGAAGCACCTGCCTGTAACAAAGCAGCTTCGGACGGTGATTTACCGGATGGAAAGGGGGAAATGGCTGTGAGCAGGTTATTGGATTCCATTCCTTGGAGTGTTCGAAATCATTTGTTTGCCCGGATTTTGGAAGGGCAGGCGGCGGATTTGAATGAAATCCGTGAAATACTGGACTTTCTGGGCATAGAGTTTGATTATCCCTGCTTTATCGTGATATTGGTACATATCGATCCGGCAGACAAGGGAACAAAAGAACGGAACCGGAGTAAAATGTTCTCCTGTGTCATAAAGGATATCCTGGATGAAGAGGCGGAGGCGGGCAGAGATTTCTATCCGGTTTTCGCGGACACCGATAATAAAACAGGCGTTGTGATCAATACAACGAAATACTGTACGGAAGGGTCCACGGCATGGAGCCGCAGCATCGCAGAGAAGACCCTGTTTCGATTAAAAAACAGACTTACGGATCCCATTCATATTGGTGTGGGAAAGATACATGGCGGGCTGCATGGAATCCATCGTTCCTGGCAGGAGGCAGCCTATGGGATTGATTACCGGCTAACGGAGCGGGACAGTCTCGTTATTTACGGAGAACTGCAATTTGAGGGGGAATCGCATTGCCGGACCGATATGGGGAAGAAACTAAAAAACTGCATTATGGCAGGAAGGGAAGGGGAAGCGTGCTCTTTCCTGAAGAACTTTTTTGAGGAAAACTTCAAATACCGCAAACTGCCTTTTGAAACATCCAGATATCTATTTTTTGCCATCCAAAGCGACGCATTCCGATTATTGACGGAAATAAGGCAGGACTTGCCGGACATTTGCTTTCCGGATTCGTGTGAGGGATCCGAAGTAATAAAGTGCAAAACCATCAATGGACTATATGAAGCCGTTCACTGCCTGATTCTACGGTTCTGTTTCTGTATCAACAACAATCAAAAGAGTCACAATACCGTTCTTTTGGAAAGAATATATGACTATCTGAATAAGAACTATACGGACAGTAATTTATGTATCCGTAACATATCGCAATATACCGGGGTAACCCCAAATTATCTTTCCCAATTTTTTAAAAAGCAAACCGGGGAAAGCATTATGTCCTATATGAACAAAATGCGGATCAGTAAGGCAAAAGAACTTTTAAAATATAGTCAGGGCAATTTAAAAACGATAGCAGCAACCAGTGGGTATACCAATGACGCCATTCTGATCCGTACCTTTAAAAAGCTGGAAGGGATTACCCCCGGACAATATCGCAATACCTGTATGTTTATGGAGTAAACGACGGGAATCCAATAATTAATAAATAAGCAATTTCTGAAGATTGAAATTAGGAAAATCAGGTGAAATCAATGTATAAAAGTTGGCAGGTTCCAGATGCGCTTCATCGTTCCTTTCCCTTTTGGGCATGGAATGGGAAACTGAACAAAGAGGAATTGATCAGACAGGTTCGATTGATGAAAGAGGCAGGCGTGGGAGGATTTTTTATTCATTCAAGGGAAGGGCTGGAGACAGAATATTTGGGCCACGAATGGATGGAATGCGTGAGGGCAGTCGTTGATGAAGCGAAAAGGCAGGGGATGTATGTATGGCTATACGATGAAGATCGTTTTCCTTCCGGTACCGCAGGCGGGAAAGTGCCTGCCTGTGGGGATGCTTTTCGATGTAAAGGGCTTACATTACAGATACAGGAAGTCGAATCCTATCCTGATCTTTTTGATCAGGAAATCTTCGGAAAGGATTATGGGTCGGATGATCATATTGGAATCCAGGCGGTTTATGGAGCAGTTGTGGGGGATCAGGACAAAGTTTTATCCATCCGAAGACTGGCAATGAAACAACACGAGGCGTTTTTGGAAGGAGAGGTGCTTCTGGTCGTGCAGCTGGAGGTTTCTGCGTCCAGTGAATGGTTTAACTTTCAGTCTCCGCCGGATAATCTGAATCCGGAATGCGTAGAACGCTTTATTATGGAAACTCACGAAAAATATAAAGCGGTAATAGGAGATGAATTTGGGAAAACAGTACTGGGCATTTTTACGGACGAGCCCAGTCTTCATGACCGACACGCGTTTTTTGGAGAAAAAAAAGGCTGGATTCCCTGGACTTATGGGTTGGGAACCTATTTTAAGGAATTAAACGGTTATGATTTTCTGGATTTTCTTCCTTATATGTATTTCAGGGGCGAATACTCCAAACGCACGAGAAGAGATTATTGGCATATGATTACCCTTCGCTTCGGTGAGACTTTTTTCAAAAGAATCGGAGACTGGTGCAAAGATAACAACATCATGTTTACAGGGCATTTTCTTCAGGAAGATAAAATTGGACTTTGTACCAGGGTGAATGGTGCGGCAATGCCTGATTATCAATACCAACAAGTTCCGGGCATTGATATGCTATGCGAGCAGACCAATGAGTATATGACAGTAAAACAATGTACAAGTGTTGCAAATCAATTGGACAAGAAATGGGTATTGTCAGAAACCTATGGATGCACAGGTTGGGACTTTACTTTTGAGGGACAAAAGTGGATGGGAGACTGGCAGTTTGTACTTGGAGTAAATCGAAGGTGTCAGCATCTGGCACTCTATAGTTTGCGGGGATGCAGGAAAAGGGACTATCCGCCTTCGTTTCACTACAACACGAACTGGTGGAGAGAAAACAAATGGATAGAGGACTATTTTTCAAGACTTTCCTTGCTTCTTGAGCAGGGGAAAGCGGTTCGAAATGTCCTGATCATTCATCCAGCCAGCAGAGTGTGGAGCAGACTGGGGACAAGTCCCTATGGGAATCCGGTTCGCAGAAACGAAAGGGATGTTCCGGGCTTAAATGCCTATGGCGATCAGTTGAATCAGTTGATTGAGTACCTGGAGAGAAATCATATGGATCTTGATCTTGGGGATGAACTATTGATCCGTCAATATGGCTCCACGGGCCAAGGGAAATTCCAAATCGGATCTGCTGAGTACCCTGTGGTGATTGTCCCTCCGGATATGGATTCCATGCTGGAGGATACAAAAGCTCTCTTGCGGGAGTTTGTAGCGGCTGGCGGATGCCTTGTCTATATGGTACATTTTGTCGGTACCGATGAAGAAGCAGCTTGTGCTCCGAAAATTGTTGATTTCCTTCCGGGTTCACAGACAGTGGAAAACAGGGAAAAGCTTATCAAGTACCTGGAGCCCTATCATCAGGTCTTTATTCAAAATGGAGAAGGCGAGGAGTGCACGGATATTTTGTACCAGTTACGTAAAGTAAAAGGTGGATATATCCTTTTTCTTGTCAATAACAGCCGTGTAAAGGAAGTGGATGCGAATATTCGTCTTCCATTTCATTCCGTCCCGATCGAGATGGGGTTATTTGATGGGAAAATCAAGGAAGTATCGAGTTATAAGAATGCAACCACAGGTGTGAGTTTTCACTCTCATTTTGAAAGGTCCGGGTCGGCTCTCTATTTTCTGAAAACGATGGAAGTAAAGAAAACTTGCATCTCCGGTCCCCTTTCCTATCGCCTGGATCACGATAATGTATTGCCATTGGACATGTGTCAATATCGATTGGAGGGAGAGCCCTGGTCCGGTACTATGGAAGTATGGAAGGCGCAAAAGGAAGTCCGTCACCGGCTGGGAATGCGGCAAATAGCCCGTAATGGCCTGGAACAAAGGTATCGTTGGATCAATTCGGCAGAGCCCCGGGAAAGGCATCGGTTGGATTTACGATTTGATTTTGATTCAGACAAAGACATGAGAAACCTCCGTCTGGCATTGGAACGTTCAAAAGAGTTCCGAATACAGCTGAATCGGATTCCGATAGAGTCAAAGAAAGAGGGCTATTTTTTGGATAGGGAATTTGAAACGATCGAAATCTCCCATATTCAAAAAGGAAAAAATCAATTGGAATTGAGCTGTGATTATCAGAATGACATGGAGCTTGAAAATATTTACCTGCTGGGGGATTTTGGCGTTTCACCGGAGCGGAGACTGATAGAACTGCAAAACGTGTTGCCATTTGGCGACTGGACCAAGCAAGGCCTTAAACACTATTGCGGAAGTGTTTCATGGGTGTTCTATTATCAAAATAATGAAGTCGGTGCAAAAATCCATTTGAGAATTCCAGAAATAGAAGGCGTGTGTGCAATCATCAGAATGAACGATGCAGAGATCCGATTGCTTTGCAATGGCCCGAAGGAATTATCGATTGAAGATGATCTTAAATATGGCCCAAATAAGATTGAAGTTGAGGTAATGGGAAGTCCACGGAATATGATGGGGCCATTTCATCTGAAAGAAAAGCCTTACAGCACGAAAGATTCCAGCTTTAGTCCCTCTCCGTCGGAATATTCCGGCCATTATTTACTAACCCCATATGGTATCATGGGGGATCTTCAAATAATATCAGTGAAAGTTCCGGATAAGAAGGCGATAAGAGATCGTATAGCAGAGCTTTTTTAAGTGGCTTTTTCATAAAAAGCAGGCCATACACATAAGAAACAGAACATATCATTTCTATTATCATCTCGTTATAATAGAGATGGTAAATTTAATATCTTTAAAAATAAGGAGGTTGGTTTTAAATGCAAAGCCCAAAACTTAGGCTTTTTCTCGGTGTTCTGCTGAGCGTGGCACTTGTCATTGGATTGTTTACAGGCTGCAGCGCTGGAGGAGGGAAACAAGCGTCAGTCGATACTGACAAAGACGTGGAAGATAAGGGACCTCAGGAAACAGGCAAGGGAGAAAAAGAATCATCCTCTGAGCCGGTTAAGATCAGTTATTGGGCAGCCACCAGTCCGGATAGCGATGATGTGGATCCGGAAAATATGGAAGTTTATAAGCTGGTCGAAAAGAAAACAAATGTAGACATCCAATGGATCCATATTCCGAAAGACAAGGAACAGGAGCAGTTCGAGCTCATGATATCCACCAACAAGTTGGCTGATGTGATCTTTTCCAAGTGGAGCAGTTACGGCCCGGATAAAGCCATGGAAAATGATCTCATCGTCCCCATTGATGATATCATATCGCAATATGCACCAAATTTAAAAAAGCTACTAAAGGGGAAACCGGATATTACTTTGGATGAGTGTCCGGATATGTCGAGAGATCTCAAAACAGATAGCGGGCATTATTATATCTTTCCTTATGTAAAAGGATTGGAGCTGTTTGACCGTATAACCAGTAACGGCCTTCAGATGAGAAAGGACTGGCTGGAGGATCTGGGACTGAAGGCTCCAAAAACCATTGACGATTGGTACAACACATTAAAAGCGTTTCGAGACCAGAAAAACGCTGTGATCCCTTTTGCCATGTCGCTGGAAAGGCTGGGGTTTATTACTTCGGCATGGGGATTTGATATGAAGAAATACAATGTGAAGGATAAAAAGATTTCTTATCCTCCCATTGAACCAGAATACAAAGAAGCTTTGGAGACGTTACGAAGATGGACTGATGAAGGCTTACTGGTGACTGATCCTGAAAAATTGGATGACTTCACCAAAAAAATTGTTTCGGGTACGATCGGAGCATGGCAACATAGTCCTGGAATGTATGTGAAAGAAGGGAAGGCGACGGACCCGAACTTTGATGTGATTGCAGTTCAAAATCCAGTTGTGAACGAGGGAGAAACTCCTCATATATTCCCAAGATGGCCTTGTGAAGGAAGAGGGGCTGCCGTCAGTGCTCAATGTCCGAAAGATAAATATGAAGCAATAGGAAGATGGATGGATTTTGCTTATGGCGAAGAAGGCTATATTTTGGACAATTTCGGTATAGAAGGAAAGCAGTATACGATAGTGGACGATAAAATCATGCCTGCCGATATAATGTATGAAGAAGAACCGGATGGGCTGACGCTGGATCAATATGGGAGGAGGCATTTCAGGCCGAAAAATGCTCCCGGGCCATATATGAATGGCGGACAACGCCATTATCTGCATCAGGATGCGCTGAACAAGGATAAAAGCTATCCATATATGGTTCAGGCAGCGAAAGCCTGGGGAAACGGAGATCCTTCGGCAACAATGCCACTGCTGTATCTGACATCGCAGGAGGCCGAAAAGATAGATAATTATTCCGAACTGGATACCTATGTCAGCGATATGTTAAACAAGTTTATCAGTGGAGAAGAGTCTCTGGACAATTTTGACAAGTACGTGGAGGAAGCAAAACGTATGGGAGCAGATGAAGTTGTATCGATCTACCAGTCTGCCCTTGATCGTTACTATGCAAGATGATATTCTGTCTCCGGATGTGCTGCCTGGCTGCATCACATCCGGAGAAGATTTTTACAGAATACGGAGACAGGGCTGCTCTATTTATTGAAAAATCAGAACGTTTTTAATAAGCTGTTCATAGAAACAAACCATATATATAAGAAACAGAACATATCATTTCTACTTTAATCCCGTTATAATAGAAATAGCAAATTTAATATTTTTAAAAATAAGGAGGTTAGTTTTAAATGCGAAGCCCAAAACTTAAACTTTTTCTTGGCGTTCTGCTGAGCGCGGTACTGGTCATTGGATTGTTTACAGGCTGCAGAGGTGGGGGGGAAAAACAAGCAACAGGCGATACGGGCAAAAACGTGGGAACGAAGAAACCTCAGGAAACAAACAAGGGAGAAGACGGTAAAAAGGAATCATCTTCTGAGCCGGTTGAGATCAGTTATTGGGCGGCCACCAGTCCGGAGAATGCCGATGTGGATCCGGAGAATGTAAAGGTATATCAAATCGTAGAGAAAAAAACAAATGTGGATATCAAGTGGAATCATATTCCCAAGGACAAGGAGAAGGAGCAGTTCGAGCTTATGATATCCACTGAAAAGCTGCCTGATGTGATATTCTCCGATTGGGCGGAGTATGGTCCGGATAAAGCGATGGAAAATAGCATTGTACCGATTGATGACATTATCTCCAAACATGCACCGAACCTGAAAAAAATTTTGGATAAAAACCCGGATGTGGCAAGGGATATGAAAACAGACAGCGGACATTATTTTGCCTTTCCCTATTTAAAGGGAGTGGAGATGGAGGACCGTGTAACCAACGGCCTGCAAATGAGAAAAGACTGGTTGGAGGATTCCGGACTGAAAGCCCCCGAAACCATCGATGACTGGTATAATACCTTGAAAGCGTTCAAGGAACAGCAAGGTGCAACCATCCCTTTTGGCATCGATATGGACCGGCTTGGATTTATCACATCTGCCTGGGGATTTATTATTACTAATATTAATGATAAAGTGAATTTTAGTGTAAAGGATAAAAAAATTGTTTATCCACCCCTTCAGCCGGAATATAAGCAAGCCCTCGAGACTCTAAAGAAATGGAGCGATGAAGGATTGCTGGTTTTGGGCCCGAAAGAGCTGAGCAAGGAAATTGTTGCCGGCACCTGCGGTGCATGGCAGGCCTCACCTGCAAGCTATGTGGAGGAAGGCAAGGCAACAAATCCAAACTTTGATGTGGTTGCGGTCTCAAATCCGGTTATAAAAGCGGGAGAGACTCCCACCATATTCCCAAGATGGCCCTTTTCCGGCAGGGGAGCTGCGGTCACCACCAAGTGTCCCAAGGAAAAATATGAAGCAGTCGGACGATGGCTGGACTATTCCTATGGAAAAGAAGGATACTTCCTGGACAATTTCGGTATTGAAGGCGAACAATATACCATGGTGGACGGCAAAGTCCTGCCCTCTGATATCATGTACGAGAAAGAACCGGATGGGTTGACAACGGGGCAGTATGGAATGCGGCACTTCCGGCCGAAAAATGCTCCCGGACCTTATTTGACAGGGAATACCCGGAGTTATCTGCATCAGGATGCACTGAATAAGGATAAAACTTTTGCCTATAATGATCAGGCGACGAAAGCCTGGGGGAAGGGAGATGCTTCCCACACCTTGCCAAATCTGTATTTAACCGCAGCAGAGGCGCTGAAGATGGACGACTATTCCGAAATGCTTACTTATGTCAGTGATATGTTAAAAAAGTTTATCAGCGGGGAAGAGTCTCTGGACAATTTTGATAAATTTGTGGAAGAAGTAAAGCGTATGGGAGCGGAAGATGTTGTATCGATCTACCAATCAGCTCTGGATCGTTACTATGCCCGGTAAGATTCTGTTTCCGGATGTGCTGCATTGCGCAGCACATCCGGAATGACTGTACTACTGATTAATAATCCATTACAGGGGTGAAATTGGTGAAACGGCATCTGGGGAGAAGGTTTCGCAGAATTTGGATCACAAGATGGATATGCATGATTCTGATATGTGTTTTTTTATCATTTGGGATGTCCGAAGCAGCACCGGGTATTCCTTTGAAAGAAAAATTCAAAAACGATATACATTCTTCCGTGGTGCAATATGAAGGCAGTAAGTATAACAATATGCCTTATTCGGAAGCGCTGCGGGGGTATGAGGAAAAAGGGTACCGGCCGGTTGGAAATGTAAGCATGGATCTGAAGCCGGAAAATGTAAACCTTCCCAGGGAAAATGCTGCCGTTTTGAAAAGCGGAGTTGGTGAAAGGAAGGAACCGGTGCTGATATGGAAGGAAGACTGCGAGTGGATGGAGTGGACTTTGGATATATCGCAGGAGGGGTTGTACGCTCTTTCTGTTGATTATTATCCGTTGGAAGGTACCGGGGTTGATATTTCCAGGGAACTGGAAATTAATGGAGAGTCCCCTTTTTTGGAGGCGCATAACATTGCCTTTTCACGGATTTGGCAGGACGATAGTGCCCCAAAGGTAAATGGTGCAGGAGACGAGGTCATTCCCAGGCAAAAAGAAATCCGGAAGTGGGTCTCATTTGACTTGACGGACAGCAATGGAATGTATTCCATGCCATTTTGTTTCTTCTTTCACAAGGGAATGAATACGATCCGGATGAATTATATCAATCAGCCCATTGCCATTGCAAAGGTTACGGTAAAGTCTCCCGATACGATACCGGACTATGAATCTGTCCGTTCCGGATATGAGAAAAAAGGCTATCGGAAAGGCAGCAAAGTCAAAGAGTTTCAGGCAGAGGACAGAGATGTCATCAAGAGCGATCCCACGGTTCGTCTGGATACCAATGGGGATCCGACTGTAAAGCCCCGTTCCATTGCGAATATAAAGCTGAATGTCATGGGCGGAACCCGCTGGCAAAAGGGAAATCAATGGATTACCTGGACCTTTGACGTACCGGAAGACGGGCTGTACAAGATTGTACTTCGGATGGGCCAATGGTGGGGAGACGGTTTGCCATCCTATCGGCAAATAGCTTTGGATGGAAAGGTTCCCTTCCGGGAACTGGCTGAGTATCAATTCAGATATGGTCCGGGCTGGCGAACGGAAGTATTGCAGGAGTCTTCCGGAAAGCCCTTTCTGTTTTATCTTGCGGAAGGTACGCATGAATTGACGATGACGGTGAAAATGGGACCGTATGGGGAAGTCATAAACAGTCTTACAGAAGATATCGTCCTGCTTTCGGATATGATGTTGAAAATCACGATGATTACCGGGGAAAGCCC
This sequence comes from Firmicutes bacterium UBA4874, assembly GCA_002399435.1. GTDB lineage: Bacteria > Bacillota > Clostridia > Caldicoprobacterales > DTU083 > UBA4874. The sequence goes on along the minus strand of DHDO01000095.1, from coordinate 9,067 downwards.
GGATTTGAACTATGATTATGATTTGCACCTGAAAATACCCGATTTGATGGATCATCTGAAGGAACTGTCGCAAAGCCTGCAATGGAAGATCGGGGCCTTGCAGAAGTTGTCTGTCAGGAGGCTGCCGGTTGTAAACAATCTGGAGTCAATTCAATTGCAGGTGGATGCCATGATAAAGGACCCGGAAAAGATTCCGGCACATTTATCCGATTTGATGGAAGCGCAGACCAGCATCGGGACATGGATTGATGATCTGAAGGCACAGCCGGTCATTTTGGATTATTTTATGATAATGCCTTTGGATGCAGCAGCTCCTTCCAGCAAGCCCAATGTATTTCAGAAACTGTATACGACGACCCGGAACTTTATTGCTTCCTTCCACAAAGATTATGATAATGTCAGCAGTGTTTATGAAGAAGAGGTTGAAAAGATCAGGAACCCAAGGACCATTCATGTATGGGCGGGAATGGGAAGAGAGGCAGCACAGCTTGTAAAGGAGCTGGCAGACTCGGACTTCACTCTCCGGACCGGAATCCGTATCAAAATGAATGTTATGCCTTCCTCCAAGCTGAGTGCAGGTAAAATGGGTGTTTTGCTGCTGTCCATTGTATCCGGCAAAGCACCGGATGTCGCACTGGGGGTTTCCTCGGATTCCCCGGTGGAGTATGCAATTCGTCATGCTGTGAAGGATTTATCAGAGTTTGAGGATTTTGATTCGGTATACCGGCGTTTTCTTCCTGGAATTATGATTCCCTATGAATATCGGAACGGATACTATGCCTTGCCACAAACCATGGGGTTCAATATCCTGTTTTACCGAAAAGATATTATGAATGAACTGAATCTTGCTGTTCCGAATACGTGGGATGAGATCCGTAATGTGGTCCTTCCCGTTCTCTACCAGAACAAAATGACATTTGTGGCAGGGGAGCAGGGATTGACTTTCGGTGCGTTTCTTCTGCAGAATGGAGGAGCCTATTACAATGAAAATGGAACGCAGACCGGCTTTGATACGCCGGAAGCATTGAAAGCCTTTACAGAATGGACTGGCTTATATACCAACTACGGGGTTCCCGTGGCGGCAAACTTCTTTAACCGGTTTCGGGCCGGTACCTCTCCCATTGGTATCGGAGGCTATGATTTATATATGAAGTTATTGACCGCTGCCCCTGAGTTGTTGGGAAAGTGGGGCGTTGCACTGATGCCGGGGACAGAAAAGCCGGATGGAACCATTGATCGAAGTGCAGTGGGAGGAGCGACCGGTCAGGCAAGCATTATTCTAAAACAGTCGAAGCAGCAGGATGCGGCATGGGATTTTTTAAAGTGGTGGACCAGTACGGACAGCCAGGTGAATTTCGGTCGGGAGATTGAAGCTCTGCTTGGTCCGGAAGCAAGATGGAACAGTGCGAATATCGAAGCGTTTGACGGACTGCCCTGGATAATGGAAGATATTGATATCATAAAGAAACAATGGGCGTGGAACAAAGAGCAGCCTGTGGTACCAGGAGGATATTTTACGACAAGGCATTTAAGCAATGCCTTTACCCGTACCGTAATGAATGGAGAAAGCCCAAGGGATTCCCTGGAAGAAGCGGTGGAGGATATCAACAGTGAGTTGTTGGCGAAGCAAAAGGAATTTGGCATCGACGCAAGGTAGGTAACCCGGAACAGGGAAAATCCGGAAAATACCTTTGAAAATAGCTTTTCTTCAAGGGGAAAGCGGAGGGAAAGCAGCCGGATTTGAAGAATGGTATCAAGGGAGAGGATGGAAGGAATTGTCTATTTACATGACGGATAGAAATGAGGCGACGGAATTTCAACCAAAGCTGCATCCCGGAAAGAAAGGACGGTTTGCTGCTCATTGGGCAAAATACGGTACAGGTTACCTGTTCCTTGCGCCTTTCATTATCCTGTTTACGATTTTTGTCATTGTTCCCTTTTTTGTATCGCTGGGACTGAGTTTTACTTATTATAATATGCTGGAGCCTCCGGAGTGGATTGGACTGAATAATTACAAGCTGCTATTTCTGGAGGATGACGTTTTCCTTATTGGAGTAAAGAATACGCTCATTTTTGCATTTATTACCGGTCCGATCGGATATTTTGCATCTTTTTTTGCAGCCTGGGCGATCAATGAACTGAAAACCCGGAAATTTCTCAGTCTGGCTTTTTACGCTCCATCCATTACCAGTAGTGTCGCTGTGTCGGTTATATGGCTCTATATTTTTTCACCGGACCGATATGGTCTGATCAATAATCTTTTGATTAAACTGGGATTTCTTACAGCTACCGAACCGATTTTGTGGACTTCCAATCCGAAAACAATTATGCCGGTTATTATGGTTGTCTCCATATGGATGAGTATGGGGACCGGGTTCCTGGTTTTTTTGGCCGGATTGCAGAATATGCCAGGGGAACTTTATGATGCGGCCAATATGGACGGTGTAAAAAATGTATTTCAGAAATTATGGTACATTACGCTGCCTATGATGAAACCTCAGCTCCTTTTCGGGGCGGTGAATTCCATCGTCAATTCCTTTAATGTATTTGCTGTTGCCACAACGATAGCCGGTTTTCCGAGTCCGAACTATGCCGGGCATACCATTGTGGCCCATCTGTACGATTATGCATTTATTCGGTTTGAAATGGGCTATGCTTCCACCATTGCCGTGTTTTTGTTTGTCCTGACTTTTCTGCTGGGACGTATCTGTATGAAAGTCTTTTCATCAAAGGATACCTATTAATCGTCATTCCAAGGGGGAGAAAATGGTGAGTATTCAAGGAATCGGTGTAAAACAAAGAATATATGCCAGATGGAAAGCGAGTCTCCGGCACAGAATCCGGAGAATCAGTCCTGGCAGAGTCGTGACCCACATTTTCATGATTTTGTTGATTCTGTTTACCTCGCTGCCTCTTGTTTATCTGGCGAGTACTGCTTTTAAGCCACTGGATGAATTGTATATCTTTCCTCCCAAATTTCTTGCGATGAGGCCAACCTTCGAGAATTTTTCCAGTCTTTTTACAGCACTGAGCTCCACAGAGGTTCCGTTTACCCGCTATTTATACAACAGCTTGCTGGTTTCTGTACTGACCGTACTTGGAACGGTAATGGTATCCAGCATGGGTGCGTTTGGTCTGGTAAAATACAAGCCACCCTGTGCGGACTTTATTTTCAACCTGGTGGTGGCCGCCCTGATGTTTCCAACAGCGGTAACACAAATACCTTCCTATTTGGTGGTAAACAATCTTCATTTAATCAATACCTATGCCTCCCTGATCATTCCCAAACTGGCAGTGGCTTATAATCTGTTCCTTATGAAACAGTTTATTGAGCAGACTCCGAATGAGCTGATCGAGTCTGCAAAAATTGACGGAGCCAAGCCATTTACAATTTACTGGAAGATTATTCTTCCACTGCTGAAGCCGGCTGTTTTCACCTTAATTGTTTTCGCCTTCCAGTCAAGCTGGAATGATTATTTCTCACCCCTGATATATACCACCAGTGAGGCAATGAAGACCGTGACGCTGGCGATCCAGACGATTAGCGGAGGCACGACAGACCTGGCCAGGGCAGGAGCGGTGGCAGCCGCTTCCCTTGTGACCATTATTCCCACTATAATTGTATTTTTAATTATGCAGTCGGGAGTCATTGAAACAATGGCCTATTCCGGAATAAAATCGTGAAAAGGGATGCGTGGAAAAGTCATGAAACAGTTTTACAGGATCGTAACCATTACAATTGGATTCCTGATCTTGTGTCTTCCAATAGTGGAAACAGCGGAGGCAGCTGGGTATGACTATGTTATCGACCCGGACACCGGAAGAAGAGTTTCCATTCCCCTGACCTATAGTGTGGCGGACGTCCTGACTTATGAGGTGGATGGGAAGCCCCTGAATCAGGGCTGCTCCCTGTACATAGACCATCAGGGACTGCTGTATATATCCGATACCGGGAACAACCGGATTATAAAATCAGAAAAAGACGGCCATGTTCTGGATGTTTATACCGGTACTCCGGAGAAACCCTTTCATCAGCCTATGGGACTTTTTGTCGACGCAGACGGGGATCTGTACGTGGCGGATAAAGGAAATCACAGGATCGTGCATCTTTCTCCGGAAGGCAGGGTGGTTGAAGAGTTTGGAAACTTAGAATCTTCGCTTTTGGGGAAAGAATTTGTGTTCGAACCGGCCAATGTATGTGTGAGTTCCACCGGGTACCTTTATACGACAAAAGGACATTCCATTATGACGATTGATGCCAATAACGACTTTCGTGGATATGTGGGGTCCATTGAAATTGGTTTTGATCTGAAACGGGCGTTTGTCAGAATGTTTGCCACAGAGAAACAACGGGGAAGGATATCAAGGGATATGCCTCCCAGCTATTCCAACCTTACGATAGCAAATGACGGCACCATCTTTGCGACTTCCGTAAATACCCCTTCCAATCAGATCATTGCGCTGAATTCCGTTGGCAAGGATACCTTTCGGCAGGGAGCCTATGGGGAGACGACAGATGAGACGGGAAACCGGATTGTTCCGTATTTTGTGGATATCGCTGTGGATCACAATGGGATGGTCAATGCTTTGGAGCAAAAGACCGGCAAAGTGTATCAGTTTGACAGGGAAGGAAATATGACCACGGTTTTTGGCGGGGCAGGAAACAAGCTGGGGCAGTTCAAAGTGGCGTCCTCCATTGCCGTGGACGGAGATGGAGCCATCTATATTCTGGATTATGACCGGAACAATATACAGGTGTTTCAGCCCACCCAATTTATTCGTACCGTACAGGATGCCATCCATCATCATAACGAAGGGAAATACGACCAGGCCAAAGTATTGTGGTCGGATGTCCTGAAGATCGATGCCAACTATAGTCTGGCACATAAAGGAATTGGCAAAGCCCTGATGAAGGAGAAAAAATGGGCGGAAGCGATGGAAGAGTATAAGGAAGCGGGTGAGATGAAAGGCTATTCTGCTGCCTTTGATGAATACCGCATGGACTTCGTCCGTACAAAGTTTGGGCTGATTTTGTTGGGCATTACTGTTATTGTGACGGCTTGCTGGTTTGCCATAAAGAAATCCAGACAGGTGACGCGTACTCTGGTGGATAAATATACAAAATGGCAGGGTGGGGTTGGATGATGAAAATATTGAGTACAGGTCTGGCGACACTGATGCACCCGATTGTTTCCTTTGAATCGATACTGGAAGATAAGGGAAAATGGCAGTCCTATATGGAAACTGCGGTTCTGTTACTGCTTGTTATTTTGTCGCGCATTGGTTCCATCTATTGGACTCATGCACCGCTGGCATCGATTCGTCCGGATCGTGCCAATCTGATTGTGGAGATCGCGAAGATACTGGTTCCCTTCTTTACCTGGGGGATGGCATATTACGGGGTAACAAGCATAATGGATGGGGAAACGACACTCTGTGAGGTCCTGGTCTCGTCTGCCTATTCCCTGACGCCTTACCTGATTTTTACGATTCCCATGTCGCTTTTGTCCAACGTGATGAGTACTAGTGAGGCAGGGGTGTATTCCTTTGTATTTACCTTTATGTGGGTCTGGATTGTGTTCCTTTATTTCCTTAGCCTGAAGGAAATGAACGATTATACTTTTGGAAAAGCAATTGGTGTGTTCCTTCTGGTATTGTGCACCATGATACTGATCTGGGCCATAGCTGTTTTGTTTTACGTACTGACGAATAACCTATGGAGCTTTCTGAAGGATTTGCAATTGGAACTGAGGCTTTTGTGGTTGGGGAGGAAATGAAAAATATGAGAAAAAGGCTGCTGGCGTTTTTGCTGTGTTGTATCATTGCCTCTGGAATTGGTTGGTGTCCCCCCAGGGCCCGGGCAGAAGCGGAATCGGAAAAGATATGGGAACCTTTTCGTTCCGGATCGGGAGAAGGGCAGGATTTCAGACAGGTGGGGAAATCAGGAGATATCGAACTATACTTCAACAAGAAGAATGGTTTGATTGCTGTGGCTGACAAAAGCAATGAATTTGTCTGGGGGTCCCCCTGTGCGGTTGGTTTGCCCGAGGATGCGAAATATCCAAAAAAAATAATGGAGAACATGCAGGCTCTGTTCAATTTCTCGTATTCCAACCTAAAGAATAACAAAGGCCAGGTTATTGAAACCAATAGTGTATCAGAAGACTCCAAAGTGGATTGTGTGGACAGGAAAAATGGAATTTCCCTGACCTATGATTTCAGAAAGCTGGGGATTTCCCTGTCGGTTGACATTATGGTGAAACATGGCTCGCTTGTTTTTTATGTTCCTGCGGATAAAATCAGGGAAGATGGAGAATGGGGACTGGTCAGTATAGAAGCCCTGCCTTTTTTCGGTGCTTCCAGGATTGGGAAGGACGGTTATCTGTTTTATCCGGACGGCAGCGGCGCATTGCTGTATTTTGATAAAAAGCCGAGGGATGTCTCAAAATATTCCTTTGACGTATATGGAACGGATCAAATGGACTTTCGTGAATTGGAAAAGGAAAACGATGTGATGCTCCCTGTATTTGGAATCCGGCAGGAGAACAACGCTTTCCTGGCCGTGCTGAGTCAGGGGGATACGGATGCCCGCATAAACCTGTATCCCAGCGGTTACATCACGGACTGGAACCGGATATCTCCTGAATTCGTATACAGAAGGCTTTACAAGGATCCACGGAGCGATGAGAAAATTCTATATAAAATTGAAAATCACCTGATAAAAACAGACCGGGAAGTGCAGTACCTGTTTTTAAGCGGGGAAGAAGCGAATTACAGTGGAATGGCCAATTGCTATCGGGACTATTTGATTCGCAATAAGAAGCTGGCAGATCGGCGAAGTGATGTGGATGCCGCAGAGCCGATCCCGGTGGGACTGGACTTTTTTATGGGAATTACAGAAAACCGGATTTTGTTTGACCGGTTCATTTCCGCTACAACTTATGAACAGGTACAAAGGATTCTGGATCAGATGCTGCAAAAAGGGATCGCCGGTATGGATGCCCATTTGATTGGCTGGCAGAGAGGCGGGTATGGAGGTTATCATCTTCCGCCAACACCGGATCGCCACCTGGGAGGAGAGAAAGGGCTGAAGAACCTGAGCAAGTATACGTCGGACAGGGGTATTCGATTGTATCTGCAGGCCAATCTTGCGGACATTACCGGCAAGTGCAGGGGGTATACGCCAAGGAAGGATACCCTTTATCAGGCAAATGGCATGGTGGTGACCGATGCGGATCAAAACCGGTATCTGGTGAATCCACTTGCCGCGCAAAACAAACTGGCGAAGAGTTTTTTGCCTCATATGAAAGGCTATTCCATCAGCGGGCTGAATTTTGATGTTCTGGGCTCTCAGCTGTATTATGATTACAATAAGAATCATCCTGTCACCAGAGAGCAGGCGGCGGCATGCGACCGGGCAATGCTGGGGGAAGCGAAGCAGAAATATGGCAGCGTTGCCGTGCAGGGCGGCAATCAATATGTCCTGGACAAAGCCAGCCGGTTGTATCGGATTCCTACGGAAGGAAACGGCTTGTTTATTACCAGTGAATCCATTCCATTTTTTCAGATGGTGGTACATGGAAGCCTTTCCTATACGCCGATCCAGCCTGGAAATCTGGCTTATGATTTTCCAAGAGAGAAATTGAAGTGGGTGGAATATGGCTTTCTCCCCTATTTTGAACTGACATATCAGAAATCCAATGTGCTGAAGAACACAGATTACAATAAACTGTTTTCTTCCTATTATAAGGATTGGGAGAATACCATTGTGGAGGTATCCCGGGAATTCAATGACAGATTGGGCGACATTTGGCATCAGACGATGATAAGGCATGAAAAGATCCGAAAGGATGTATTTAAGGTTACTTATGAAGATGGTTCTCAGGTTTATGTGAACTACAGCGATGAGGCCGTCCAGGCGGATGGAAGGAATATTCCCGGGCTGGATTATCTGGTAGTGGGAAAGGGGGCAAACAAAAGATGAAAAAGCTGACGATCACGCAAAGGAAAAAGGTCAAAGGGTATCTGTTTATCTCGCCCTGGCTCGTTGGACTGGTATTGTTCTTTCTTCTTCCCTTCATACAGTCCTTGCGCCTGAGCTTCAGCAAGATCACCAAATATGCCGGCTTTCATATGAAATGGATAGGACTTGATAATTATGCCAAGGCTTTCCTGTGGGATGTTACTTTTCTTCCCATGTTTGGAACGGTTGTAAAGGATACCTTTGTCAACACCATCATGATTGTTGTATTTTCCCTTTTGATTGCCATTCTCGTCAACAAGAAAATTAGGTTCAGGGGATTTTTCCGGGGGGCATTTTTCCTTCCGGTATTGCTTGGCACCGGTTATGTCATGGAGCAATTGCTGGGGATCAATGCCGAAGGACCGGCTATGGAGATGGCACGGGGAATTGCCATACCGGAAGAGTTTATGAGATATCTGGATCCCGTTGTCGTAAGCGTATTGTCTGGATTTCTCAATCGAATCACTTATGTTCTCTGGAAATCCGGCGTACAGATCATCCTGTTCCTGGCCGGCCTGCAGGGCATTTCAAGTTCCCTGTATGAGGCGGCAAGGGTAGATTCTGCCACAGAATGGGAAATGTTCTGGAAGATCACCCTTCCCATGATTTCACCCGTTATCCTGCTGAATGTGATTTATACCATTATCGATTCCTTTACGGACACAAGCAATCCTATCGTGGATTATGTGCTGGATATCGGATTTACAAAGTCCCAGTTTGAGTACTCGGCGGCAATCAGCTGGCTTTATTTTATATTTGTATTGTTTGTTTGCGGAATTGTATACTTCATGATGCGGAACAAGGTATATGATACATCCAAAAAATAAACGGAAAGGATGGTGCATGTTCCATGATCGGAAAGGTGATCTCACCTGCAGCAGCAATCGGGAGGAAAGGAAAAAAAGTGGTACGCAGGGTTGCCAGCGTCAGACGATGGGCAGACCTGATTCTTCGTTTGGCAATATATATATTACTTTTTGACCTGGCATTCGTTTTTTTGTATCCTTTTATCCTTATGGTGGTAAACTCCCTGAAATCCCCAAA
>DHDO01000032.1:53196-55359 GCA_002399435.1 Firmicutes bacterium UBA4874 | reverse complement strand
CCTGTGAGATTGAAAGGGCCTGTGAACGGTATCCGAAAAAACTGTTCTGGACCTATGGAAAGAATCTGTTGGGAAGCGGGCTGACCATGATGGAACAGGGGAGAGTGGACGGATTGATTCTGGTGACGGGTTTTAACTGTGGGATTGATGCCTTTATCGATGATCTGCTGCAGCGGGCCAATCAAAGGGAATACCATGTTCCCCTGACAACGATCACACTGGATGAGCACACCGGCCAGGCTGGCATTGACACCAGGCTGGAAGCATTTCTGGATATGTTGGAATGGAGGCGCAAATATGATTCTTACTTTCCCCCACATGGGGCGGGTGTATATTACCCTCAAGGGACTGTTTGACGATCTGGGCGTAAAGACGGTGATTCCGCCCCCGGTCAGTCAGAAGACCCTGGAGATTGGCACCCGGATTTCTCCTGAAACCGCCTGCCTGCCGCTGAAAATCAATCTTGGGAACTATATTGAGAGCATTGCGCAGGGTGCGGATACCATTGTCCTTACGGGGACCTGCGGGCCGTGCCGTTTTGGATATTATGGGGTGATGGAGCAGGAGATTCTGAGGGACAACGGCTACAATGTTGATGTCGTGATTCTGGAATCCCCAACCCGGGGTCCGAAAGCCTTTTTTCAGCGGATCCGGAAAATATCGGGGAACCAATCCTGGCCGGCCATCGGGAAATCGTTTCTGCAGGCATATGGAGTCTTGACACAAGTGGATGAACTTCTGGACCTGAGCTTAAGGAAAAGGCCAAGAGAGAAGAACAGCGGCGAAACGGACCGGGCTCTGACGCAGTTTGAAAAGCAGGTGCGAAGCTGCTGCGGCAGCCGGGAAATTCTGGGCCTGATCCATCAGTATCAGGATATTTTTGCAGGGATTGAGGAAAAAGAAAACGGGGATCCGCTGAAAATAGGTGTGGTCGGAGAGATCTATACCCTGATTGAGCCCTATGTAAATCTAAACATTGGGAAAAAGCTTGGAGCGCTGGGCGTGGAGGTGTACCGGGGGATTACCATTACCGATTGGGTCCGGACGCATTTGTACCCGGACAGGGAATACAGAAAGCAAAGAAAAGAAAAGATGGAGAAAGGAAAGGATTATCTGGGCCTGTGCATTGGCGGACATGCAAGGGAGACAGTTGCATCTGCCGTCCATTACTGCGATATGGGACTGGACGGTGTAATACAGATCCTGCCGTTCGGGTGTATGCCGGAGATTGTTGCAGAAAGCATTTTACCGGCCATATCCAGGGACCGGGATTTTCCTGTTATGACCCTGACAGTGGATGAAATGACGGGGGAGGCGGGTTATATGACAAGGCTCGAAGCATTTGTTGACCTGCTGTCACAAAAGAAGGAGAGGAAGAGTGAACAGGATGGAATTGTATCTGGGACTTGATGTGGGTTCGGTTTCTGTAAACCTGGTTCTTATGGATGGAAAGTGTAATGTGCTGGAAAAGCTATATCTTCGGACAGAAGGCAAACCGATTCCCGTGCTGCGGGGCGGTCTGGACAGGATGAGCAGATCCATGCCTGCAGGTTGTGCGATTGCCGGAGTTGGTGTAACAGGCAGCGGCCGGGAACTGGCAAGTGCGCTGGTGGATGCCGATGTTGTAAAAAATGAAATAACTGCTCACGGCATGGCTGTGCTGCATTGTGTTCCGGATGCACAGACCATACTGGAAATCGGGGGGCAGGATTCCAAGATCATCCTGCTGCGAAACGGTATTGTAACGGACTTTGCCATGAATACGGTTTGTGCCGCAGGCACGGGTTCCTTTCTGGACAGGCAGGCTGCCAGGCTGAATATACCGATTCAGGAGTTTGGCAATATGGCTCTGAAGTCTGATTCGCCGGTACGCATTGCCGGCCGGTGTGCCGTGTTTGCTGAATCCGATATGATTCACAAGCAGCAGATGGGATGCAGTTCCGAGGATATTATCAAAGGATTGTGCGAAGCTCTGGTCCGTAATTACCTGAGCAATGTGGGCAAAGGGAAAGAGATCCTCCCCCGGATTGTTTTTCAGGGCGGAGTAGCTGCCAATGCAGGCATCAAAAAATCCTTTGAAGAGGTATTGGGGCAGCCGGTGCTCGTTCCGGAGCATTATGACGTAATGGGAGCCCTTGGCGCGGGAATTCTGGCTAAAATGGC
>DHDO01000032.1:52848-52977 GCA_002399435.1 Firmicutes bacterium UBA4874 | reverse complement strand
GAAGTCGTTGAGATCACTTCCGGCGGAAGCATCCGGGCAAGGTGGGGAGGACGCTGTGGGAAATGGGCTGTGACGGCAGAACAGGAACATCCGGCAGCTTTGGATCATCTTGCATGAAGGTTTGCCTTG
>DHDO01000032.1:52019-52678 GCA_002399435.1 Firmicutes bacterium UBA4874 | reverse complement strand
TGCCGGACGGCTGTCCGTATGAACCGTATGAAATGAAGGAATCTTTGAAAAGTTTTCAGGATTCGGGCCCAAAGGCTTGATATGGACACAATAATGTATTATTATAGAAACAAGGAATCCTGAGGTGCACGAATTCTATAGTATTTAACCCACAGTTAAAATACGGGAATCCGGGTTTGCGAATGGATATCAGGCCCAATATGGGAAGATAAAAATTCGCAGCAGGTCTCCCACCTGTCGTGAGGCGGGTATTAAATTCATAGAAGACCGACATCTTGGGAAAATAGGCCCTCAAGAGATTGGGGGCTTATTCCATAAGCATGGTTTTCATAAGCAGGATAACGGCCTCCGGCAGCCGAGAGTTTTCGTGAGGATCTCAAAATAGGGGTTGACATTTCTGCGGGGAATGCTTATAATATCCATTGTTACCGATTGCGGTATTAAGTGGGCAGATCGGTGCGTGTAATGCGGAATGGTGTAACGGCAGCACCTACGACTCTGACTCGTATTGTCTAGGTTCGAATCCTAGTTCCGCAGCCAATGGCCCCGCTTATCAGAAGAAGCGAGGCCTCTTCAGGCTCCCATGGTCAAGAGGTTCAAGACACCGCCCTCTCACGGCGGTAACAGGGGTTCGAATCCCCTTGGGAGTACCAGAGAAT
>DHDO01000032.1:48103-51826 GCA_002399435.1 Firmicutes bacterium UBA4874 | reverse complement strand
TTATTCTGAATCGGTTTCTTCCCCGTCATCTTTTTGGTCCCCAATCTGTTCCGGCAGAATGATCTTTTCAACATAGACGTCGATACGTTCCACGGAATAACCTGTCAGTGTCTGTATCTCACTGGTGATTTTTTCTTTGAGCTGTTTCGCCACTTCGGGAATCACGACACCATAGATAACAGTGATCCTCAGATCAAGGGCAATGGTGCCGTACGCATTCTCCGTATCTTCCGCTTCCACTTTCTTCACCGTAATATGCGGATCAAACTTTTCCGTAAAAGCCCGTGTAATCCCGTTCAGCGTCCCCTTTTTCTCCTGTCGGTAAACGCTCGCGACCTTTTTCATCGCTTCCTTGGCTATCTCTACAAATACGGCATCATTAATTGTGGTTTTTCCTGCTTCCATATTCGTCACCCCTGTTAAATTATTGTAGATATATTTTCTCCAGCCGATATATCCACTTACATACTATATAAACGATATTCTACATATTATATCGAATTCCTTCTGAAATATTAAAACAGGGGTGTCCGGCTGTTATGAACTGCCCTGCTGCAGGATATCGTTTTTTTCCCAGTGACTTTCAAAACTCGCCTGGCTGCTTTCAAAATCAAAAAGAACCTTTTGCCGTTCTGAGGCATGAAAGTGAACACGGCAGGCGGCGCTTTCATGGATGGTTTGGCTCATGCTTCCAAAATGCGGAGCTTTCAGCGGCTGGCCATGGTTCTCCAGCGCCTCAATACAAAGCAGAACCCGGCCCTGCCGAAGTACGATTTTCTTCCCGTCCATATGAAGGGGCCGGGCTCCGGCATAAGTACCGATACGATGCTCTTTTCCGTTTAGGTACCAGAATCCGAGACATCCGACAAAGTGGATTCCATAAAAAGGGATGTCCGCCACGGACACCATGAAGCTTTCTTTTCCACGGCAGCACTGGGCCCAGAGATAGCGGCCGGGGAAGGAAGTTCCCCGGTCCCCCTCTGCATATCCTGTTCCTTCGCGGAACGAAATGGTCTTTCCATTGATCACAAGATCTCCGTTTACGGAATGAATCAAGCTGAATACGCTGTGGCGGCATTCCATAAAAGGAACATAGCGAAACGGCCCCATCATGTCATATTTTGGTTTGCAGAAAGGGCCATATTCCAGTTGGCCGTGGATTTCAAAGCCATCCTTCCTGGCATCCAGCAGGCATCCATGTTCCGAAAAAAGGCAGTCTCCAATCCGGATCATAAGCTTGTTCCGGCTGGCATAAAAAGCTTCCGCAGGAAAGGGCAGGCTTGCGGATTCCGTATCGGTAAGTATCTGCAGGGATGCGGAAGGTTTTCCGGTTTTATCTCTGTGAAACGCAGGAATCAGAGCTACCGTATCTCTGCCGTTTTGCTGTTTAAAGTACCAGCCTTCAAAATAGGAACGACGTTTTCCCGCCCCGTGAAAACCGCGCATGAAAGAAATCCCTTCTCAACTTTCTGTAATCACTCCGCCATTTATGTGAAAGACCTGTCCGGATACATAGGATGAATCCTTACTGGCAAGATAGACATAAGCCGGCGCCAGTTCTACCGGTTGGGCAGCTCTCCCAAGCGGTACATCCTTACCGAATTTGCCGACTTCCTGTCTGGAAAAGCTGGATACGATCAGGGGAGTCCATACCGGACCGGGAGCAACTGCGTTGACCCGTATTCCCTCACTGGCCAGGGAAAGTGCCATGGATCGGGTGAAGGAGACGATGGCTCCTTTGGTGGCGGAATAGTCGATCAGCGTAGGAGCTCCCTTGTAGGCGGTGACAGAAGTGGTGTTGATGATGGATGCACCACACTTCAAATATGGGAGAACGGCCTTTGTCATATAAAAGCAGCTGAATACGTTTGTGGCGAAGGTATTGGTGAGCTGTTGGGCGGTAATGTCCTTGATACTGTTCTGCGGATACTGTACGGCAATATTGTTTACCAGGATGTCGACATGGCCAAAGTCCTTCATGGCAGTATTCACAACCTGCTCTGCGGAATCCTCCATCTTCAGGTCACATTTGACCAGTACACATCGGCGCCCCGTTGTTTTAATCATGCTCACCGTATCATCGGCATCCGGTTTTTCACTGTAAAAGGGAACAACAATGTCCGCACCTTCCTTTGCAAATGCGATTGCCACAGCTTGTCCGATTCCGCTGTCTCCGCCGCTGACAATGGCGGTCAGGCCATCCAGTTTGCCGGAGCCCTTGTAGCATGGATCCTCCGTTATGGGTTTGGGACTCATTTCTTTCTGGGAACCGGGCTGCATGCCCTGATGCTGTTCCGGGAAACTGGTGGGTGGTTTGATGATCGTCTGTTGTTTCATGATACTGATTCATCCTTTCTGTTGTTATTCGTCATCGAGAATGGGAGATGAACTTGATTTTGTTTATTGTTTCCGAAGAAAATGAAAATATGCGAACCACGGCTTTTTCACATTATCCCAAAAAGCAGTCTGAAACATGATAGAATAAAGGTATTCCCTTGAACATAATCAGTTCTTTTATGTATTGACTATAGGATGGAATGGGACTAGACTCGGAATGTAATCTGTAAATACATGAGACAATCTGATTTCACTATACTGGGGATCGGTGTGGACGGCATGGCGGCTGAAATCAAGCCGGGCCGGGTGTGCCAGCTTTCAGGAGGGGAGAAGAAGGAATGAGAAAGTAGATTTGAAAGTAGATTGCATTATTCACAGTACATGGCATTCGCCTCCTTTTTTTATTAGTCCATGGGAGCTATTCCAATACCGTATCGGATTATGAAGCAGGCTGGCTGCGGCCTACCGATTTTTTCAACATCCGGGAGGGTATTTATAAAGCCATCGGGGAGCCCGCTATGACGACAGAAGAGGATTTTCTGGACACATCCATTTTGAAGACGGAATAAGCATGAAGCAACAGGAAAGAGGAGACAGCATGATTACAATCCGGGATGTAGCAAAAAGGGCAGGGGTATCTATTTCCACCGTATCCAATGCGCTGAACGGGATGCCCAATGTAGGGGAGGAAACCCGGCAGCGGGTTATTGACTCGGCAAAGGAGTTAAATTATGTACCCAATTTGAATGCAAAACTGATGAAAAAGAGGAAAACAAACAATATCGGTCTTTTCCTGCCCAATTTTCACACGACGTTTTATACCCGTCTGGTTCAGGAAATGTATTCCGCCTGCAGCAATGCAGGATTTGCCATGCTGGTGCATATCAGCGATTCCTATACCAGCCGGCGCCTGGCTGCCACGATACTTTCCTCCAATATTGACGGCGCTGTCATCCTCAACGAAAATTTGCTGGATAAGGATGTAAGCGTGTTGGAAAGCAAAAAGATTCCCTATGTTTTTCTGGATAAACCGGTGGCCGGGAACAAACTGTCCAGTGTGCTGATCAACAATGAAATGGGCATCACCCAGGGGGTGGAATATCTGGTCCATACCGGGCACAAGCGGATTGCCTTTCTGAAGGGTATGAACAATTTTGACAGCGTCGAGCGTTATCAGGCGTTTCAGCAGGCCATGCATCATTTTAAACAGCCCATCGATCCGGAATGGATGATTCAGGGATATTTTGAGGAAAATGCTGCCTACAGCGCCGTCCGGGGCGCAATGTCCCATCTTGCCTCCCGGCCGGATGCCATTTTCTGTGCCAATGATGAAATGGCAGTGGGCTGCCTGCGTGCCCTGCAGGATTTGAAGATTGCCGTGCCGGA
>DHDO01000032.1:47075-47816 GCA_002399435.1 Firmicutes bacterium UBA4874 | reverse complement strand
GAAAGCCTGCGGGCAGTATCACGGATCCGGAGGAGAATGCCCTGGATGATGATTGAACAGAAGAAGGTTGCACTTTTATTGACAAACGGCAGAATGATGCTATAATGAAAAAGAAAAGAGAATTGTTTTATACTAAAATGTAAGCGCTTACATATCACTCGAGTCTGAGAGGAGGAAATTTATGGATAAGGTTCGGATCGGCATTATCGGAATCGGCGGAATGGGCAGCAATCATGCCACCTATCTCTCCAGAGGGGACATTCCCAATGCAGAGCTGACTGCGGTATGCGATATCAATCCCGAACGGTTGAAATGGGCAAAGGAGCATCTTGGGGACAAGGTTCAGAGGTTTGACAACTCAGAAGCGTTTTTTGCTTCCAGAGCCATGGACGCGGTCATGATCGCCACCCCGCATTATTTTCATCCCCCGCTGGCCATCCGTTCCCTGGAGCTGGGATACCATACCCTTACGGAAAAGCCTGCCGGTGTTTATACCCGTCAGGTCCGGGAGATGAACGAAGCCGCTCAGAAAAGCGACCGGGTATTCGGCATTATGTTTAATCAGCGGACCAATCCCCTGTATCAGAAGGTACGGGATCTGGTCAAGTCCGGGGAATTGGGGGAAATCAAGAGGACCATCTGGATCATCACCAGCTGGTATCGTTCCCAGAGCTATTATGACTCCGGCGGATGGCGGGCCACCTGGGGAGGAGAAGGCGGCGGCGTGCTGCTGAACCAGGA
>DHDO01000032.1:45979-46870 GCA_002399435.1 Firmicutes bacterium UBA4874 | reverse complement strand
GCTTTCGGCAAATACCACAATATTGAAGTGGAAGATGATGTCACGGCCTATGTGGAATATGAAAACGGTGCAACCGGCCTGTTTGTCACCACAACAGGAGAGACACCGGGGACCAACCGGTTTGAGATTTCTGCGAACCGTGGGAAACTGGTGGTGGAGGACGGAAAGATTACCTTCTGGCGCCTGAGGGTCCCGGAGCGGCAGTTCAATGCGGAGTACAAGGGTGGATTCGGTGAACCGGAATGCTGGAAGTGTGAAATTCCTGTCCGGGGAAAAGCCCTGGAGCACAGAGGCATTACGCAGAACTGGGTTCAGGCTATATTGAAGGGCACACCCCTGCTGGCGCCCGGTATCGAAGGAATCAACGGCCTGCAGATTTCCAATGCGATGCATCTGTCTGCCTGGACAGATGACTGGGTGGATATTCCTGTCGATGAGGATCTGTTCTATGAGAAACTGCAGGAGAAAGTTAAAAATTCCACCTTCAAAAAGAAAACAGGCAGCAGTACCCTGAATGTGGACGGTACGTTTTGATCCTGGGGAAAGAGGTGTATTCATGATGAATTATCCAAAGATTGCAGCACAAATGTATACCGTACGGGAGTTTACAAAGACTCCGGCTGCCATCCGGGAAACCCTGAAGAAGATCAGGGAGGCAGGGTATGATGCCGTACAGGTGTCTGCCATCGGCCCCATCGGGCATCAGGAAATGAAGGATCTGGCGGATGAATTCGGCATTACCATTTGTGCGACCCATATCGGCTTTGACCGTCTGGAAAATGACATGAAAGATGTGATCAATCAGCATAAGCTTTGGGACTGTCATTACGTTGGCATCGGCTCCATGCCCGGCAAGTATCAGGCAGATAAGGATGGATTGGTGTCCTTTGC
>DHDO01000032.1:45408-45692 GCA_002399435.1 Firmicutes bacterium UBA4874 | reverse complement strand
AAGGATATGGTCATGGCGGATGTTGGCAAGGAACGCAGGCAGATCATGGCGGAGATCGGGGAAGGCAATCTGAACTGGAAGGGAATTACGGAGGCCTGTGCGAAGAACGGTGTAAAGTGGGCCTGCGTGGAACAGGATGTCTGCCAGCGTGATCCGTTTGAGAGCCTGGCGATCAGCAGGCGGAACCTGAAACAAATGGGCCTGTAAAAGGCGGAACAGAAGTGAAAAGTAAAAGGCACTGCGGGCATTGCTTTAAAGGGGCAGTGCCTTTTTTTATGGGATTC
>DHDO01000032.1:44249-45164 GCA_002399435.1 Firmicutes bacterium UBA4874 | reverse complement strand
AAAGAGAAGAAGAAAACGATTGCACAATCGATTGCAAAAACCGGTTGGCAGGAGAATCAACTAATAAGAATCAACAGCAGAAGAATCAGCTGCAGAAGAATCAGTCGGCAGAAGAATCAACTAAGAAGAATCAGCTGCAGAAGATCGATTGCAGGAGAATTGCAAAAGATGAGATCACAGATATCGACAGGATCAATCACGATCAGGAGGTGTGTCATGACAGTGCATCAGCGTTTTCATATGGACACGTTGGAGCAATTTAAAAATGCAATGGCAGAAAACGGTGTGAAGCTTCCGCTGTCGGAGGATTGGACCGTTCTTTCCAGCCCATTGCCGATTGGCGGGAAAACCATCCCCAACCGATTGGCCATTCAGCCCATGGAAGGGTGTGACGGAGAAGAGGACGGATCCCCGAATGAATTGGCTTTTCGCCGGTATGAACGTTTTGCAAAAGGCGGAGCCGGACTTATCTGGCTGGAGGCAAATGCGGTAACGCAAAACGGCAGAGCCAATCCCAGGCAATTTTATCTGACTCCCCGGACACAGGACGGATTCCGGGAGCTGCTCTCCCGGATCCGGTGCAGCCGGTCCCCGGAAGATCAACCGTATACCGTGCTGCAGCTGACCCATTCCGGACGCTACAGCCGGCCTGAGGGGCAGGCGGCGCCTATGATTGCGGCGCGGAATCCCTATCTGGATGGGCCGGACATGAGCGACGACTGCGTGATTTCGGACTCCGAACTGGAGGCACTGGAGGATAAATATGTGGAGGCCGCTGTTTTGGCGCGGAAGGTTGGATTTGATGCGGTGGATGTGAAGGCCTCTCACCGATATCTGATTTCCGGGCTGTTGTCTGCCTTTACCCGCAAAGGGAAATACGGCGGTTCCTTTGAAAACCGAACCCGCTTTCTGCTG
>DHDO01000032.1:7212-43983 GCA_002399435.1 Firmicutes bacterium UBA4874 | reverse complement strand
CCGGATTTGTCCGAGCCGAAAAAGCTGGTCCGAATGCTTTGGGAGAGAGGCGTCCGCATCCTGAATGTGACATGCGGCAATCCGTATTATAATCCGCATATCAACCGGCCCTATGACCTGGGATTTTACACTCCTCCGGAGCATCCCCTGGTCAGTGCGGAGCGGCTTTTGCGCTGCGGCAGGGAGATTCAGAAGGCGGTGCCGCAGATGATCGTCATGGGAACGGGCCTCAGCTGGCTGAGGGAATATGGTGCCATGGTTGCTGCCGGAGCCATCAGGGAAGGCTGGTTTCAACTGGCTGGATTTGGCCGGCAGGCCATAGCTTATCCGGACTTTCCCCTTGATATTTTCCGGGAAGGCGGGATGAAACGCTCCAAATGCTGTATTTCCTGTAGCAAATGTTCGGAAATCATGCGGTTCGGCGGCAAAACCGGATGTGTGGTAAGGGACAGCGGGGTATATGCACCGCAGTACCGAAAATGCCGTGACGGGAAACCCACGCTGATTGACAATCGCCTGGCGGAACATGTCTAGCACCAGGGCGCCCGGGGACTGGCTTGGATGATGGAGGATGCTTCCAACGAAATAGACTGGAGTCAGGGCGTCCGGGGACGGGCAAAGCAGATAGAAAAAATAGGGCAGAGGAAGCAGACAGAAAAACAAGGAAGAGGAAGCAGACAGGAAGTATGGAAAAAGGAAACGGTCAGATGGTTACCATAAAGGATGTGGCAAGGGTTGCAGGGGTATCAGCCAGTACGGTCTCCAGGGCGCTCAGCGGGAGAATCCCGGTGGAGGAATCCACCCGGAGAAAAGTGCTTAAGGCAGCCAAAGAACTGAATTATCAGCCAAATGCACTGGCAAAGGGACTGAAGGAAGGCCGGACCGGGACCATTGGCCTGATCGTTCCCAATATTTGCAATCCGGTATTTCCGCTGGTCTCCCGGGGGGTGGAGGATACTGCCAGAAAGTCCGGGTATACGGTGATATTATGCAATACCGACGAAGATGTGAGCATAGAAATGGAGTACATTCAAAAGCTGCGGAAGAAATGGGTGGACGGGATCATCCTGGCCACATCGGGGAAGCAAAGCGGGCACATTACGGAGTTAAAGGACAGTGGTTTGCCCGTTGTCCTGCTGATCCGCAGGCTGGAGGACCGTGTGGATGCAGTGGTTGTGGATAATAACGAGGCGGCGCGGCAGGCGGTTGCCTACCTGATCCGTACCGGTCACAGGAAAATCGCCATGGTAAATGGGGATCAGGGGCTGACACTTTACCGGGAGCGGTTTCAGGGCTATCTGCGAGCGCTTCGGGAGTCCGGTCTTGCCTTTGATCCAACCCTTGCCCTGGAGATTCCGATTGTTCAGAATTGTTATGAAACCGTACGTGAATTTCTTGCAGCCCGGCCTGCACCGGACGCTGTGTTTGCCGCCAGCGATCCCATGGCACTGCAGGTGATGCGGGCTGTGAAGGATGCTGGTTACCGGGTTCCGGACGATATATCGGTGATTGGATTTGACGATCTGGAGTCCGCCCCCTTTCTGGATCCACCGCTGACCACCGTTCGCCAGCCCTTATATCAGATGGGGGCAGCTGCCGCGGAGCGGATGATTTCACGGATTGAAGGGAAGGCGACCACTCCGGAAGAGCGTGCACCGTCTGTCCTTGTGATGGATACGGAGCTCATTGTGAGAAAATCGACAAGGGACAGAACGGATGAAAAAGAACAATATGGATCTTGTGAGACAATCGGTAAGGGACAGAACGGATGAAAAAGAACAACATGGATCTTGTGAGACAATCGGCAAGGGACAGAACGGATGAAAAAGAACAATATGGATCTTGTGAGACAATCGACAAGGGACAGAACGGATGAAAAAGATCGGTAAGGATCTCATTATGAAACATTGACAAGGGACAGAACGGATTGAAAAAGAACGAAACGAATTAGCGAATAAAGGGAGGAGTTGCAATGAATCAGAAAACAGCAGTCGTAACCGGCGGAGGACGGGGAATCGGTCATGCCATAGCCCTGCAGCTGGCGCAGGAAGGCTATGCACTTGCAATCCTGGATATCAATGACGAGGAAAAGATTCGGGACAATCTGGAGCAGATCCGCTCCGTGAATGGCAATCTGTTTTATTTCCATGGGGATCTCGGCTGCTCTCAGGATCGGATAACCTTTGCACGGGAAGTTCGGGAAAAGTATGGCAGGGTGGATGTCCTGGTGAACAACGCCGGTGTGGCCCCCAAAGTACGGGCGGATCTTCTGGAGATGACGGAGGAGAGCTTTGATTTTGTCATCGGCATCAACCTGAAGGGCACATTTTTCCTGACCCAGGCCATTGCAAAGGATATGCTGAAGGCAAAGGCCCAGGATCCTGCCTTCCGTCCCGTTATCATCACCATATCCTCCAATTCGGAATACACTTCCTCCATCAACCGGGGAGAATACTGTATGTCCAAAGCCGGATTGGGAATGATGACCAAACTCTTTGCGGACCGACTGGCCGGGGACGGTATTCCGGTGTATGAAATCCGGCCCGGCATCATCCGGACCGATATGACAAAGACGGTCTCGGAAAAGTATGACCGGATGATTTCGGAAGGTCTCCTTCCGATCAGGCGCTGGGGAGAGCCGCAGGATATCGCCAATGCCGTGTCCGCCCTTTGCTCGGGAAAGCTGGCTTACACCACCGGCCAGGCCATCGATGTGGACGGCGGGTTTCATATCAGGAGGTTATAGCCATGAAAGAGGAACGCATTTCCCTTTGCGGGCGCAGCATCCGGACCTTTTCCCTGAATACGGTGGTGGTGGGATCCGGTGCGGCGGGTCTGAATGCCGCGGACCGGCTGGTTCATTTTGGGCAGAAGGATATCGCTCTGATAACGGAAGGCTGGAACATGGGGACTTCCCGGAACACCGGCTCCGACAAGCAGACCTATTATAAGCTGACATTGGGCGGTGATACCCCGGACTCCGTCATGGATATGGCAGAAACGCTCTTTAAAGGAGGGGCCATGGACGGCGACATTGCCCTGGCGGAAGCCGCCATGTCGGTGGGGTGCTTCCATCATCTGGTGGAAATTGGGGTGCCCTTTCCCCATAACCGCTTTGGGGAATATGTGGGTTATCAAACCGACCATGATCCGCGGCAGCGGGCCACATCCGCCGGGCCTCTCACTTCCAGAATGATGACAGAGTGCTTGCAGAAACAGGTACTGCAGAAAAAGATACGGATTTTTGACGGATACCAGGCGATTGCCGTACTGACCAACCGGGACAAAAGCCGCGCCGTGGGGCTGCTGGCCCTGGACCGGAATCATCCGGAGAGCCCCGATGAGCGATATGTGATATTTCGCTGCACCAACATTGTCTATGCCACAGGCGGTCCGGCCGGGCTGTACCACACCTCGGTCTATCCCGAAAGCCAGACCGGCGGGACCGGTATTGCCCTGGAAGCCGGTGCAAAAGGCAAAAACCTGACGGAGTCCCAGTATGGGATTGCTTCCATCCAGTTCCGGTGGAATCTTTCCGGCACCTATCAGCAGGTGCTGCCGCGCTACGTTTCCACAAAAAAGGATGGCAGTGACGAAAGGGAGTTCCTTTCGGATACTTTTCCGGATGCCGGGAAAATGCTGGATGCGATATTCCTGAAAGGGTATCAGTGGCCTTTTGATCCGGGAAAAGTGCTGAAATTCGGCTCTTCCCTGATCGACATCCTGGTTTATCGGGAAACTGTACGGAAAGGGCGCAGGGTTTTTCTGGATTATACCCGAAATCCGGCGGGTTCCTCCGGCGGTGATCTGAATTTCGATATTCTGGGAAGGGAAAGCCATACCTATCTGAAGAACTCCGGCGCCCTGTTCGGGACGCCGATTGAGAGGCTGAAACACATGAATCAGCCTGCCGTGGATCTTTACCGGAATCACGGGATTGACCTGGAGAAAGACTATCTTGAAATCGCCGTCTGTGCCCAGCACAACAACGGCGGCCTGTCCGGCAGTCTCTGGTGGGAAAGCAACCTTCTCCATTTCTTCCCGGTGGGCGAGGGGAACGGCAGCCATGGCATTTATCGCCCGGGAGGCAGTGCCCTGAATTCCGGACAGGTGGGAAGTACCCGGGCAGCTCAGTACATTGCCGCAAACTACGCAGGCGAACCCGTGGATTGGGAAAGTTTTCTGCAGGAGACAGGGCCGGTTCTGGAAGCCAGGATCCGTCTGGGGGAGGCTCTGCTGGAAAAGACGGATCCGGAAAGCAATGTCCGGCAGATGAGGGAGCGAATTGGCAGGCGAACTTCGGATGCGGGAGCTCATATTCGGTCCCTTTCTGGGGCACAGGCCGCCCTGGAGGAAGCCAAAGGGGATCTTGCCTCTTTCCGGGAGCAGACCTGTCTGTCTTCTCCTTCGGAACTTTAT
Source organism: Firmicutes bacterium UBA4874 (assembly GCA_002399435.1). Taxonomy (GTDB): domain Bacteria; phylum Bacillota; class Clostridia; order Caldicoprobacterales; family DTU083; genus UBA4874. The sequence continues at coordinate 39,564 of DHDO01000032.1, read as the reverse complement.
TATGCTTATCAGAATCTGGATCTGCTGATTACGCAGATTGCCTATCTTTCCGCCATTGTGGATTATATCCGTCAGGGAGGAAAGAGCAGGGGCTCTTATCTGATTGCGGATCCGCAGGGACAGCTGCCTGCGGAAGGACTGGAGGAAAGCTTCCGCTTTTCCGTATCTGAGGATGCTTTTCTGTCGGATCGGATTCAGGAGGTATCCTATGGGAACGGCAGCTGCAGCATGCATTGGCGGCCAGTCCGTCCCATTCCAAAGGAAAACGATTGGTTTGAAAATGTCTGGGCGGATTACCGGAAGGGAAACGTTCTGCGATGACAATGGATTCGTATGAAATGGCTCTATGAACAGAGTTTTGAGGCGGGAGGGCCTTACGCTGGCAAGTAGTCCTACGGGATGAAAAGGATAGTACAGATGCAGGGGAATCAGCAGATCAGAACAGAAAGGAAGGGGAAAATGGAGGAGAAAACATCTATTTTGCTGGTCGGAATCGGAGGATATGGAAATACCTATGTGAATGCTTTGCTGGATCATGGCAGGGAGCATCACGCAGAGATTGCAGGGGTGGTGGATCCTTTTCCGGAAGGATGCCGGAGATATGATGAAATAAAACGGGCAGGGATTCCCCGGTATGATACCATGGAGGATTTTTACCGCTCCGGAAAGGCGGACCTTGCTGTCATTTCATCCCCCATTCATTTTCACTGTGCGCAGGTATGCATGGCACTGGAGAAGGGAAGTCATGTACTGTGTGAAAAACCCATCAGTGCTATGCCGGAGGAAGCCAGGAAGATGATGGAGGTTCAGAAATCCACCGGGCTGTTGGTGGGGATCGGCTTTCAGTGGTCCTTCAGCAGGGCGGTTCGTGATTTGAAGGAGGATATCCGGCAGGGAGACCTGGGAAGGCCGGTGCTGTTGAAAACCATGATCCTCTGGCCCAGGGACAAAAACTATTTTGCCCGGAGCTGGGCAGGGAAGATGAGCGACGGACAGGGTCATATGATTCGGGACAGTGTAGCCAACAACGCTACGGCGCATTATCTGCACAATATGTTTTATGTATTGGGGGACAGGGAAAATACCGCTGCGGTTCCGGCAAAGGTGGAGGCGGAGCTGTACCGGGCCAACAAAATCGAAAACTTTGATACGGCCGCAGTCCGGGTTACCACCACCTCCGGCGCAGAACTGCGCTATTATGCCACCCACGCGGTACATCGATCCCTGGGGCCGGTTTTCCAATATGAGTTTGAAAACGGCACTGCTTATTTTGACGGCCCGGAAAGCGGGAAAGGGATCACTGTCCGTTTTCGGGATGGCAGGGAGAAGTCGTATGGGGACCCCAACCGGAATGTGGCCAATAAACTTTGGATCATGATGGATGCCGTTCATGGAAAGGGCGGAGTTCCCTGCGATCTGCATACAGCTTATTCCCATGTGCTGTGCATTGATGCCATGCAGCGTTCCGTTCCCAATATCCCGGATTTCCCGGACGCCGTCCGGCGTTACGATAAGGAGAAGAAAATCGTCTGGATTGACGGCCTTTATGAGCGAATGAAAGATTGCTGCGCGAAAGGCATTTTGCCTTCGGAAGCCGGTGCCGAATGGGCAGTACGGGGAAGACAGATTACGCTGTAAGAAAAAATTCAAACTGGGTTTGTTTTGTAAATGTTCCGTTGTTCTGTAAAACTTGACACGATTTACGGTTTGGAGTATATTAAAGGCGCAGCGATGCCACACCGAATTGGGAGGGAACGTCTCATCAGTGAATTGTTGGAACGGTTGCAGGATAACCCGATTATAGCGGCAGTACGCGACGACGAAGGAATGAAGGCGGCATTGATTTCTGAGGTTACGACGATCTTCCTGCTGAATTCCGACATCTTCAACCTGAAGCACCTGGTGAAGGAAATCCAGGAAAGAGGCAAAAGCGCTTGTGTCCACATGGATTTTGTGGAAGGCCTGGGAAGTGATGGAAGGGCAGTGGACTATATTGCGGAAAAGATTCAGCCGGACGGGATCATCAGTACGCGTGGGAATCTGATTCGCCGTGCCAAAGAGAAGGGACTTTTTGCCATCCAGCGCTTTTTTCTTATTGACAGTCAGTCCTATCGTACCGCGATCCGGCAGGTTCAGTCCGGAAAACCGGATATGATAGAGGTCATGCCGGGAGTAATGCCGGATGTGATCAGCAGGATCTGCAAAGAGGTGCGCATACCTGTCATTGCCGGAGGATTGGTGGATTCCAAGCGCGACATCATTGGGATTCTGAAGGCCGGTGCCGTGGGGGCATCCATTGGCAAGATTGGTCTATGGAGTTTATAGGCCTGAACGAACAGAATAATTTGTGCGGAGAAAACGGAGTCACAAAAAGAATGGACAGAAGCCTGTCTTTCTTTGCGTGACTCTTTTTTATTTGATTTTGCTTGAGATTAGAGTCTGAAATTATGGATGGGGGTAGGACAAATGGTTTATGACGCAGCGGTGATTGGTGCCGGAGTGACAGGAGCCTTTATCGCCAGGGAGCTTTCCCGATATCAGCTGAACGTCTGCCTGCTGGAAAAGGAAGAAGATGTGGCCATGGGGACCACCAAGGCAAACAGTGCCATCGTGCATGCTGGCTATGATGCAAAGCATGGTACTTTGAAGAGTCTTCTGAATGTACGGGGAAATGCGTTGATGGAGCAGGTTACACGGGAGCTGGGGGTTCCGTTCAAACGGATCGGTTCGCTGGTTCTGGCATTCAATGAAGAGGACCGGTCGGTTCTTGAGCAGCTGTACCAGAACGGGATTCAGAACAAAGTGCCCGGTCTCCGGCTGCTCAATGCAAAGGAGACAGTCGCCATGGAGCCCAATGTATCCCACCGGGTGGTGGGATCCCTTTATGCGCCGACGGCAGGAATTACCTGTCCCTATGAGCTGGCTCTGGGAGCTGTGGAAAATGCCGTTCAGAACGGGGTGGATCTGAAGCGGGACTGCCGCGTACTGGATATCCGAAAGGAAAAAAGCATGGAAAAAGGGCAGGAGAATTTTGTGCTGACGACGGAGCAGGGAGAGATCCGTGCATCCTATGTGGTTAATGCTGCCGGGGTTTATGGCGAGATTGTATCGGAGATGGTGCAGGAGAGGAGCTTTACCATTCATCCCAGGAAAGGGGAGTACCTGCTGTTGGATAAAAGTCAGGGCAATCTGGTACATTCCGTGATCTTTCAGACGCCGACCAAAATGGGGAAGGGCGTCCTGGTGACACCTACCGTGGACGGCAATCTGCTGACGGGGCCCACGTCCCTGGACGTTTCAGAAAAGGACGATGTCGGCACGACGGCGGAAGGACTGGAAAAGGTAAGAAAAGAAGCAGGCAAATCCGTGCCGGAACTTCCGTTCCGCGATGTCATCACCTCCTTTGTCGGGCTGCGGGCAACCCCGGATACCGGAGACTTTATTATAGAAGCATCCGGGACAGTAAAAGGCTTCCTGAATGTGGTGGGAATCGAATCGCCCGGGTTGACCGCCGCCCCCGCCATAGGGGAATATGCGGTGGACCTTTTGAAAAAGGAAGGGCTGCCGCTGGTTCCCAGGGGCGATTTTCAGTCTGTCCGAAAACCCATCGTCCGATTCCGGGAACAGACGGATGAGGAAAAGCAGAGGCTGATCCGTGAAAATCCTCTGTATGGAAATGTGATATGCCGGTGCGAGACAATTACGGAGGGAGAAATCGTGGACAGCATCCGGAGGCCGGCAGGCGCCAGGAGCCTGGACGGAGTCAAGCGGAGGACCCGGGCCGGGATGGGCAGATGCCAGGGCGGATTTTGCACGCCCAGAGTGGCAGCCATCCTTGCAAGGGAGCTGCGGATACCGGAAGAAAAAGTGACGAAAAAAGGCAAAGGATCCGAATTATTGGTGGAAAAGAGGGGGTCATCATGCTGAACGTGGATTTGGCAGTGATCGGCGGCGGGCCGGCAGGATTGGCTGCTGCCCTGGAAGCCAGGAAGAACGGAATCGAAAAGGTTCTCATCCTGGAAAGGGATAAGGAATTGGGCGGCATTCTGCAGCAGTGCATTCACAACGGGTTTGGACTCCACTATTTTGGCGAGGAACTGACCGGCCCGGAATATGCCGAACGGTTTGTGGAGCAGGTGGAGGAACAGGGGATTCCGTATAAATGCGATACCATGGTGCTGCATCTCAGCCGGGATCGGACCATCACCGCGATCAACCGAACCGATGGGCTGATGAAAATAAAAGCGAAGGCTGTGGTGCTAGCCATGGGGTGCAGGGAGCGGACAAGGGGTGCCCTGAATATTCCGGGTTCCCGTCCGGCCGGGATCTATACCGCCGGTACTGCCCAGCGGTTTGTCAATATGGACGGGTATCTTCCTGGCCGGAAGGTTGTCATCCTGGGCTCAGGCGATATCGGACTGATCATGGCAAGGCGGCTGACTCTGGAAGGCGCGGAAGTCCGGATGGTCTGTGAGCTGCTTCCTTACTCCGGCGGCCTGAACCGAAACATCGTGCAGTGTCTGGAGGATTATCAGATTCCCCTGAAACTCAGCCATACGGTGACCAACATCTTCGGAAAGGAACGGCTGGAGGGGGTTACCGTTGCACAGGTGGATTCCAGCCGGCAGCCCATCCGGGAAACGGAAGAATATGTTCCCTGTGATACTCTGCTTTTGTCCGTAGGACTGATTCCGGAAAATGAACTTTCCAGAGAGGCCGGTGTTCCGCTGGATCGGCTTACCTCCGGGCCGATTGTGAAGGAGACCATGGAAACCTGTGTGGAAGGCATTTTTGCCTGCGGCAACGTGGTGCACGTTCACGATCTGGTGGACTTTGTAACCCGGGAGAGCATTACCGCAGGCCGCTGCGCAGCCGAATATATTCGGAAGCAGAAAGATGCGGGAAGCGTGCCGGGGGAAGACAGGAAAACAGGCGGATCCGCGCAGGACCAGAATAAGGACGTGGCAGCAGAAGCAGGCTGCCAAAGCGACGGGATTCAAACGGTGGCCTCGGACGGCATCAAATATGTCGTGCCCCAGTACGCCGGTCGTGGAGAGCATCCGGAAGGACTCAAGCTGTTTTTCCGGGTGGATGGGATTTACCGGAATGTCCGCATCGCAGTGCAATGTGATGATCATGAGATATATTCTGTCCGAAAGAGAAAAGTTGCGCCGGGGGAGATGGAGACCCTTACCCTGAAGCCGGAGCTGCTGGGAGATCTGAATACCTGCAGCGAGCTTCGTGTTGAGCTTGTTTCTCAGGACAAATGAAAGGAAATGAGATCATCTTGCTGAGGAGTATCCCAGGTAAAGGGATTCATGGACCATACCAATCGAAAGCGAGGAGAGTTTGTTCATGGAAGAGAGAAAACTGACCTGCATCGTCTGCCCCATGGGCTGCCAGTTGAATGTTACCCTGAATGGCAATACGATTAGCCGAGTAACAGGAAATGGCTGCAAAAGAGGCAGTGCCTATGCGCGGGAGGAGTGTACCGCGCCGAGACGGGTGCTGACGACAACGGTTCCTGTGGCAGGAGGGGCTTTTCCCCTTGTATCGGTAAAGACGGAGCGGACTGTGCCAAAGGAGAAGATCCGGCAATGCATGGAGGAAATTCATCACATTCATGCGTCCGCGCCGATCCGGATCGGGGATGTTCTGCTGGAAAATGTATGTGACACCAACGTCCATGTGGTGGCTACCCGGAATGTTCCGGCTGCCGGTACGAAGGCAGAAAGCCCGAAGGTACGGAATGAGGATCGCTCCGAATCCATGCAGTGAATCAAATTGACTTTGCCTTCCCAGGCCTGTAAAATGATATTGGAAGCTGCAGGAGATGAGGGAGGGCAACGCATGAAAAAATATATACTGGCACTGGACGAGGGGACGACCAGCTGCCGTGCCATATTGTTCAACCGGGAGGGAGTGGAGGTCGGTTCCGCTGCCAGGGAATTCCGTCAGATCTATCCCAGGCCCGGGTGGGTGGAGCACGATGCGGAGGAGATCTGGCAATGCCAGCTGGACAGGATCCGTGCGGTATGGAAGGACTGCCATGTATCGGCGGAGGAGATTGCTGCCATCGGCATCACGAACCAGCGGGAGACTGTGGTGGTATGGGACCGCAATACGGGAAAACCGGTGGGGAATGCGGTGGTATGGCAATGCCGCCGGACCGCTTCCATTTGTGAGGATCTGAAGCAAAAAGGGCTGGGAGAAGCGATTCAGCAGAAAACCGGTCTGGTGATTGACGCTTATTTTTCCGGCACCAAGATCAAATGGATCCTGGATCAGAATCCCGGTCTGCGGGAACGGGCAAGGCGGGGAGAAATCCTGGCCGGGACCATGGATACCTGGCTGATCTGGAATCTGACCGGGGGGAAAAGTCATGTCACGGATGTCACCAATGCTTCCCGGACCATGCTTTGCAATATACGGGATCTGTGCTGGGATGAAGAGCTCCTGAAGCTGCTGGACATCCCGCGTGCCATGCTGCCGGAGATCCGGACGTCCAGCGGATATCTGGGAACGACGGATCCGGCGCTGTTTGGCGCGGAGATTCCCATAACCGGAGCGGCAGGGGATCAGCAGTCCGCCCTGTTCGGTCAGGCCTGTTTTGAAACCGGGGCATCAAAAAGCACCTATGGGACCGGCTGCTTTCTGTTGATGAATATCGGGGAGAAGCAGATTCTGTCGTCCCATAATCTGCTTACCACCATTGCATGGGGGATCGGCGGGAAAACCGAGTATGCCCTGGAGGGAAGCGTTTTTGTTGCCGGCGCAGCGGTCCAGTGGCTCAGGGATGAAATGGGACTGATCCGGACAGCTGCGGAAAGTGAGAAACTGGCCATGTCTGTACCGGATACGCAGGGTGTTTATATGATACCGGCCTTTGTCGGACTGGGGGCTCCCTACTGGGATATGTATGCACGGGGTGCCCTGTTCGGCATAACGCGTGGGGTGAACCGGAACCATATTGTGCGCGCCGTGTTGGAATCCATTGCCTATCAGGTACGGGATATCCTGTCCGTCATGGAGGAGGACTCCGGGATTCATCCGGCTGCTCTGAAGGTGGACGGGGGAGCATCGGCAAATAACTTCCTGATGCAGTTTCAGTCGGATATCCTGAACGTTCCCGTGATCCGTCCGGCCAATGTGGAGACCACCGCTCAGGGAGCGGCATTTCTGGCCGGGCTGGAAGCAGGGTTCTGGAAGGATAAAAAGGAGATCCAAACGATATGGCAGGCGGAAAGGGAATTTGTTCCGCAGATGGAGGACGCCGAGAGAACAGAAAAATATATGGCATGGAAAAGGGCCGTCAACAGCTGCCGGAGCTTTTGACAGCTCTTTAGCCTTAAATATATCGCACCCAGGAAGCAGCCGAAAGGCTTCTTTTGGGTGCTTTATTTCTTCAATTTACTATTGAATTTATAATTGTATAGGGTATAATTTAATCAGGAACCAAAACTTGTCACAGGAGTCTTAAATCTTGAAATTGGTTAGGAAGGAGTTTTTCTGATGAAAAACAAAAAAAGATTTGGATTCATTTTGGCATTAGCTCTTTTAGTTTCAGCACTTTTCATATTCATCGCAATTGCTTTTAAAGATGATCCATTTACAGTGCTTGGGAAGTTTTACAAGGGTAACATCGAAAGAAAGGCAGAAGTTGATGATAGCAAAGTGTTAGCTACGGTTGGCGGCAAAAGGATAACTCAAAAGTTAGTAGATGACTATAAGATGTCTTATGAAATTTTTGGTGACAAAAAATCGGAGGAAGAAATAATAAAGAAGATTGCAACCGACATATTATTGACGAAGGAAGCACAAGAACACAATATCACTGTAAGTGACGATGAGGTAAGCAAGGTAATTGAGGATCAGATGAAACTTCTAAAAAAAACAACAACCTATAAAGAATTTCAGAATTATCTTTCGGGAGCTGATATTACGGAAGAGGAGTACATTAAAATAGTAACGCCAATTTACAAAAAGCTGATTATACAGGGTACCTATAAAAACAAAATATTAAAGCCGGATTTTAAAGAAAAAAACAACGATATTTCGGAAGCGGAGTTTCATAACGCCTTTGAAGATTACTACCAGAAATATAAAGAAAAATTGTTTGATAATGCAGAAATAAAATATCTTAATTAAAGGCTTTTCAATTGTTCAAACCATTGAGAAACTGAATAAAGAAGACAGGCTGACCATTGTGTGGATTACACATCGGGACAGGACTTTGGAGAAGGCTACCCGAGTTGTGAACTTAAACCAGTATGATAGAAGAAAGGATGGGATTGCATGATTAAGATGGAACCGGAGGGGAGTGAATGCTCCTGGAAGGCAGAATAGATTAGTGCACGGATAGCTAAGCAAATGAACGCAACAGTGCGAATTAGTCAGGAAAAAAGCCATATTCTGATATAGTAAGGAATACGGCGTTATTTTTGCATGGTATAGGATTTGACATACCAGGTGACAGGCTGTATAAATAAATTAGAAGATATTGGTATGGTTTGTTGGAATAATGTCTGTACCGCCACAGTGGCAAGTAAAAGGAGGGTACCATGAAAGGTTGGAAATTCTCTAAAGTTCTATGTGTGTTGTTGACTTGTCTTATACTGCTGGCGATGGCGGTACTCATGCGGGGCAATCGAATGCCGGCAGCAGCGAAACAGGAGGAACCTGTGCAGCACGGTATGGATTCCGTTGGATACGCATCTGATTCCGGCTCCACGTATTTGGGTACAGACCATGTGGCGGAATCCGGGGAATTATCGCCAGGACTGAATGTAGAAGTATTACTGGAGGAGTATTCACTTGGTATGAACAGTGTACCAGGCTTTCCGTTTCGAATTGACGTGGCAGATGGAATGGAGTATGATCCTGTTTTACAGTCTATAAATGTATCGGTGGACAGAGGAGAGCTGAATCAGTGGAATCGTGAGACAGGCATTGTTGTGTCAAAAGGGCGGTCTGATAGTGTGTCCAGGGGGGAAACCCTCTACTGGTCTCCTTTGGATGGTCAGACTCCCATGGAGATCAGCAAAGCTACAATATCCATCGAGGCAACTTTCGATAACACTGTGATTGGAAGGCAACAGATCCATTTAATCCGGGATGAATCCGGTAATTACCATGCAAAAGTTGAAAAGTCTGAGCCGGCATAACTTGCCGGCCTTTCTTCTATATTAAGCACTATTTGATTTGTTCCAGGTTACCGATCAGAATATCTCCCTTGATTTTTGCGAGGTTGATTTTCTTTTTGGAAACCACGTAATTGAAGTCATACAGAGCAGCATCAATTTTGCTGTTCAGATCCGAATCAGGTTTGGATATCTTGACTTTGGCTTCCTGCCAGGCGGGTTTCATTTCTTTCAGCAGCGGTTGGGTCTTTTCCCATTGGTTCTGCTGACCGTACAGAATGATCTGTCTTGCCAGGCTTTTTACTTCCTTTACTTCCGGTGGCTGATCATGGGAATAAAGTTTGAGAAATTCCGGGTAATGGGAATACAGGCTGTTTGCCGCAATCAGGGTTTTTTCTTCATTGCGGGCCATGATTTGCTCTGTCAGGGCAATCAGCTGCTCTTCAAAGCTTTTCATTGTTTCCGTCATGGCACCATCAGACTTTGCCTTCGGCTCGTAGGTGTTCCAGTTTCGATGGAGGGATTCCGATGTGGATTCCAGTTCCGCCCAGTCCGGTACCGGGACAGGCTTTGGAGTTTCCTGCGGCCCCTGCTCTTTTTGCCCTTTTTCCTTTTGCTGTCCTTCGTTTTGATCATTTTGCTGATCCGGCTTCCGGATATCCTCATCATCATCCTGGCCCTGCTGCTTTGTCTGTTCTGATGTCTGTCCGGAATTACTTTGGTTGGAGGGGTGCTGTTGTTCCCTCTTCTGTTTCGCTCTCTTTTCCCGGACATCCTCCAGGTCCCCGATCATTTTGTCTGTATCTTCTTCCATCTGGCTGAGTGCCTTGGGAGGATTCTTTTTATGATCTTTTTCCTCCTTCGGCGCCTTCGGCCGGAGTATGCCGCATCCTGCAACCATCAGGACTATAAGAATGCCAGTCAAAGCACATTTTGCACATTGGGCAAATTTACCATTCAATCCAATCACCTCGATTTTAGTATTTCCACCTGCAACGGATTCATTCTTGCCTTCGCATATGACAGACCATATTGCAGCGCAAATAGGAAAGCACCAGATATATTAACAGATATGGAAGAAATCCGTAGGATTTGTGAGAATTACTAAGCATACATGATATATATGTATATATTGAATTAAAATGGGCTATTATACACATGAATGTGCCTTGATATAAATAGTATTGGGTATAAAATGAGAAACGAAGGTTATTCATATTCATTTTATTTAGTACTCAATTGGAATATTTTTGATGGCATAATAGACGAGACATAAAACATATTTGAAAGGCAGATGTACAGCTTGGAATTTACAAGACTTATCAGGACAGAAGTTCATTCTCTGCTGAAGAGACGGGAATTTCTGATTGTCATGACGATTAATCTGGTATGGATGATCGTGCCGTTTTTGATGGATTGTATGAAATACTATCAAACGGAGATAACATATATTCCTCCGGCAAATGAATTATGGGTCGGTTTTCATAATCATATGGGTGAGGCCTATTATTTGTTCCTTTTGCCTTTGCTGCCAGCTTTGGTCTATGCGGATACCCATTATCTGAATTTGAAAACAGGGATGTATAAAAACATATATAGCCGCTGCAGGAAAAGCACTTATATTTTAGCCAAAGGCGTCGTGATTTTGGTTTCCGGTTTTATAATCGTGTTTCTGCCATTGCTTCTCAACCAGCTTTTATGTTTTCTTATTGCTCCTCTTCACAGTACCAGGAATAGTTTAGGCGGCTGGCCTGCCTATACTTCTTATCCAACTTACACGCTGCTGTTTGAATCTCTTTTCCTCAGGAAGCCATATTTACATAATTTTTTATATATGGCTATGGCAGGCCTCCTGGGCAGTATGTCCGCGCTGTTGTCCTATGCGGTTTCCTTCCTCGGCGGGCAAAGCAGGCTGATCGTTGTTGCCACGCCTATGATTATTTATGTTGTCTGGAATTTTACAGCTGCGTTTTTATTAGGAGAAGAATATTCCCTGTATGCTTATCTGTTTGGGGGAGGAGTCGCCGATCTGATGCCTTCCTATTTTTTCCTCTGTATGGCTCTTTGCCTCATGGTATGCCTGGCAATTATCTTTATGAAAGGCGTATTTAAAAAGGATGAACTGCACAACTGATTTCTGAAAAAATGGAAGGAAATGAGCATGCGAATACATAGGATACATAAAACTTATTTTTTTAAATTGCTGATCGGAATATTTCTTGCACTTGTCGTCGGAGGATCTGTAATCCCATCCGTTTCAGAGAAACCCTACTATGAGTATTTGTTTTTGATCAGCTACGGCGGGATCCGTCTTCCCGTAGAGGATGTCTGGGCGTATATCAACTTATTGCTGGATTCATTGGTATCCCAGATTTTGCTGATCTTTCTTCTTGCAAATTATATGTCAGACGATTTCAGCACCTGTTCTGTTTATATCTTTACACGAAGCAACCGAAAAGGGGCCTGGTTTTTACATAAATGTACGGACCTGTTTTTTCTTGTGGCTCTGTATTATATTCTGCAGTTTGCGGTACTGATTGTGGTCGGGAGAGTTCTGGGCAGACTTACGATATCGGACCCTGCTGCTTTCTGGCATATTGTTCTTTCTGAGCTGGCCCTGCTGGCAATGTTCTCTTTTTGTTATGTCCTGACAGTGAATGTCTTGTCTTTGAAAATGGGGACGCATTACGCTTATTTGTTTACCGTGCTTTTGGTTGTCGTATTTTCGGTATTGCCAATGCTTTTTCAAAACAGTACAGCAGTAAAATTTCTTCCTTTTTCCCAGAGCATGCTGGTTTGGCACGACAGTAAGGAACTTGCCCTGTACCGTGATTTTGTTGGAAGCTGCATACCTCATTTTACGATTTTGTTCTCGTTGCTATATCTTATCGTTTTGATTGGTATTCTGCTGCTTATCGGCATACATCTTGTAAACAATATGGAAATTATGGGAAGCGAAAGGAAGGATTGACGGATGAAAGCAATTCGTATGATTCATGTAAATAAGGAAATAAAAGGAAGACCTATCTTGAATGACATTAATCTGTCTCTGGACAGCAGCAGGATATATGGATTTCTTGGGCGGAACGGTTCCGGCAAAACGATGCTTTTTCGGGCTATATGCGGACTGATTAAACCCACATCGGGAGAAATATATGTCTTTGATAAAAAGCTGGGATCGGACATTTCCTTTCCCGAAAGTCTCGGTGTGATTATAGAAAACGTCGGGTTTTGGCCACAGTACAGCGGATTGGAAAATCTGAAGTATATTGCTTCCATAAAAAACATCATAGATGAGGAACAGATAAAAAGGAGCATTGCGAGGCTGGGGCTTGATCCGGACGATAAGAGAAGTTACAGTAAATATTCCCTGGGAATGAAACAGAAACTTGGGATTGCCCAGGCAATTATGGAACGTCCGGATTTGATTGTATTGGATGAGCCTACCAATTCCATTGATGAAGAAGGGGTCAAGTCGGTCCGCCATATCCTTTTGGAGGAAAAACAGCGCGGCGCGACCATTCTGATTGCCAGTCACAATAAAGAAGACATTGATTATCTGTCGGATGAAAAATTCAAAATGGAAAACGGTTTACTGACGAAATATCAGGGAGGCTTAAGAAAATGAAGCCAAAATATTTTGCTTTTCTATGGATCGGTGTTGTATTGTTTGCCGTTTTGGCGGGAATAAGAACAGGATCTTCTTATCAGAAGCACAAAAAAATAGGGGATGACTTTTGGGTCAGTCAGGATCCCATCGATTGGGAAGAGGAAGGCAAATGGAAAACCACGCAGCAAATTTCGGATAAATCGGAGTACATTCTGGCAGTGAAAAAAGCAGGACCGTCTGATTTTTTGTATTACACCACACTGACGCCTGTGAAAATCTTGCGTGTATTCAAAGGGGATGGAGAGGACCTGACTGGTAAGAAGATCTATCTTTTTGAGCCTGCCTTCCCCCGCTTTGATTCGGAAAGCTATCTTCCTATCCGAAATTATAACCTAATGCTGGACGGCGGTGAATATCTTGTTTTCCTGAATCGCAGGGCGTTTTCAGACGGATATGTACCCAACCGTGTGGAAAGGAACAGCTTTTTGTTCACAACCAACTGTGCTCTCAGCAGATATTTGCTGAATGCCGGGGATTCCGGCGCAAAAAGTGATATTCTTCACGATGTCGATGATTTGAAATATAAAGATATCAGATTACAGGATGTTATAATAAGCGATAAAAAGCAGATGGATTATTACAATCGGTTCAAAAAAGAGATGCTGGCTGCCTATCGATGAAAGCATTCCTGGATTTACAGATGAGGAGGAACCTGTTTTTGAAGAGGATTACCTATATAAGACATTTATTTGGGGAGAAAAAGAACTGGTTTTTTTATTCAGTGGTTTTTCTCTTTTCACTGAGCACTCTGTTTCGGTCCCTGGACCCGGGAAAACCGGTATATGATACAGTTTATCGAAATCTGTTTTCACCTTCTTCTATGACTTTTTTGCTGTACCCTCTCTTTCTGCTGCTCATTATGCATAACTGTAGCCTGTTTGACCATCCATATGTGGTTCCCAAGATGGGCAAACGGAAGAACTGGTGGAAAACGAGAATTCAATATCTTGTATTGGATATTGGATTGTTTCTCTTATTTACCAACGGGCTGGCGATTGCACTTTCGCTGATTTTGGGAAAGATGAACTCCTCTCTCCCTTTGATCAAAATTCTTTTGAATATGGTGCTGCAGTTTTTGGGATATTTCTTTCTCGCAGTGTTGTTTTTGACAGTCCGGGTGTGGTCCGGGGAAGCAGTGTATGGATTTCTTGCTGCGTATTCTGTTGTGGCTGCGGATTATATAATTTTGCAGACATCTTTTGATATCAATCTGCTGATGCTTCATATTTTTGTGCTCACCACCGGCCGCGTCTGGCTGTCCAATTTCATATATCTGCTTTTCCTGTGCGCAACCATTACCATAGGCGGTTATTTTGTCATAAAGGAGATCGACATCTCCATCCACTTTTAGAATGTAAGCCCAAAAATCAAAGGCTTTCCTGGATGCTCCCTTCCAGCTTTTGCAGCGTTTCGTCGTTCAGGCGCGCCATCTGCGCCCAATAGGAATAGAGTTCGCCAGCCAGCGGGTCGGTCAGCCACTGCTCATGCAGCCGCCGGACCTCCAACTCCATTAGTGGGGAGGTTCGCAGGGTATCCCAGTTCTCGCAGTAGGCGTCCTGCAGCGCCGCCATGGAGGCGACGTCGCCCTGGGTGTGGAAACGCCGGTATAACCTGTTTATCTCAAATCCCAATCGCTGAGCCGTGGCATAGCAGAGCATCCGCCAACCCTGTCTGCGGTAGAACTCCCGGCGATCTGTCAATGCCGGGATGATATCCAGCCGCCTTACCGACAGCGGTTTATTCATGATGCTGTCCGGCGTGGTGCGATACAAATAGAACGTGGATGTGGTAAAGGCCATGAGCAGGGCGTTGGCCAGCAGGTGGTGCATAGCCGCCTCGTCTTCATGGATCAGGCCTTCGGGGAAGCGTACACTCTCGAACAGTTCCCGGCGGAACAGCTTGCACCACAGCATGCTACGAGTGCCCCCACGGCCGCACAGGCCCCATTGCATCTGTCGGCCGGTGTAGAGTACCACATCATCTGCCTCCACACCAAACAGTGTCGGATTGAATCGCTCAGAGCGCATTTGGCGGCACTGTGCTACTTCGCAGTCATAACGACGGCACAGTCCCAGCAGATATTCCAGATATCGCGGATGTACCATGTCGTCAGCGTCGATGAAGGCGATCCATTCGCCGTGCGCCGCATCCAGTCCCCTATTGCGCGCCACAGCGACGCCGGCGTTGGCTTGATGAATCACGCGGACGCGGTCATCTCGGACGGCGCAGGCATCGCACAATGCTGAGGAACCATCCGTAGAGCCGTCGTCGATAAGAATCAGTTCAAAATACCTATAAGTTTGCGTCAAAATGCCAGACAGGCACTCTTTCAGCCAGGGAGCGGCGTTGTAAACGGGAACGAGCACGCTGATTGTTTCCATAAGACCTCCATCTTTCCATAACACAGTCAGAAGACCCCCTCTTGTTATTATTTTGCAACAATAATCTTCTTTTTTCAAAGCCCGTCAAATATCCATTACAGGAATGCTTCGTAAAAGCTTTCAGATAATATAATTATACAATACTATACTATATTATGTTATAATTAAGTTGCATTAAACTCTCCAGAGGGGATGAAAGAATAGGTGATGTTTTATTGGACATGCTCGATCTTGATGATACATTTAATAATTGGGAACAAACACTTAAAAGTCATGGCTTAATAGCTTCAGATTATTTTCGTAGTTATTTATTTGCAGAAAGATTACCTTGGGAGTTTCAAAAGTGCTTGGTTAGTACTAAACATCTTAAAAGCGAATATAATTTAGCATTGGAAATGAAACCTACGAGTTCTTGTACTGCAGATTGTTCCACATGTTTGTCATCTTGTATGATTTAATGGAGGTATTTCATTATGAATCCGAGAGTATTTGTGCTCACCCCTGATTTTTTACCGGAAGTATTTGGAGGAATAGGCACTTATGTAAGTCAGCTGTATAGCTGCTCTACAAGCAATGAGTGCACTATTTTCTTCATACCATATGGAAGGACAGCAGTATTTCCCGGAAACAAGATGGTAGTTTCATTGGATCTTCATTCTCAGATTAGCTACTATGGGGATGATCCGTATGTTTATTGGGTGAAGTTTAATGAGCTGGTTTTCGATAGAATATCTCGGTTTATTTCGGATCCAAATACTATTCCTGATATCATCCATGTCCACGGTTCCTACTTTGCCTTAGCCGCAGCGGGGTTAAAAAATAAATATGGGTGCAAATTGCTATATGTAAAGCATGGTGTCGAGTTTAATCGTCATGATCCGGATTACTTAAAAGACACAACTATGTTGCTCATAGCGGATAAAATTGTCTGCCCTAGTAAATGGACAGCAAAGCAGATATTAAGAACCTATCCAATTCCGTTTGATATGCCAGTTGTCATTCCAAGCGGAATCGACGTGAAAAAAGTTAATGTTACAAATAAGAGCAAAAAGATACTATTTTGTGGCCGGGTAAGCAAGCGAAAAGGCTGTGAAATTTTTGTAAAGGCTATCGATCGTCTGTCTGGGGTCTTAGCTGATACTGGATACTCAGCACGAGTGATTGGCAATGGGCCAGAAGAGGAGGCAATACATGCACTCATACAAGAAAAACAATTAGGCTCTCTGATTCGTATGGATGGCTACTTAAGTCACGATAAAGCCCTCGATGCAATGGCACAAGCTCAGGTACTGGTAGTCCCAAGCTGTGATGAACCTTTTGGTTTAGTAGCTTTAGAAGGATTTTCACAGGGAATGTGTGTGATTGCTTCAAATTCGGGAGGATTGACGGAAATAGTTGAGGATGGGGAAACCGGTGTTTTATTTAATTCAGAAGACTTTCTGGATTTAGCTGGAAAACTGGAATACATTATCACTCATCCGGATGTTAGGCTTCGTCTGGTAGAGAACGCACAGCATGCCTTGTCATATTATTCATGGCAGAGAGTTTACCGGGAATATTCTGCCTTGAATGAAATGATGAAAGAGAATTAAGGTAACAGCAGTTAACAGTGGATAGTAAACAATAAACAGTTATTTGATCCTGCGATGGATGTCAAGGGTATCCGTGACAGCATAAGTATAAGTGGGTTGGGAGGCTTTGCTTTCATGTATCCGTATCATATATCGATCATCCTGCCGATATACAATCGCCGGAGGAACTGATTCTGACGCTGAATTCCATACGGAAACAGACTCTGCCAAAAGCGGAATTTCAGGTGGTGGTGGCGGACGACGGATCCGCCGGGGATATCGGAGCGGTGCTTAAGAATTACAGAGATTTACATATTAGCTATTGTCGCCAGGAGGATCAGGGCTTTCGTGTTGCGGCGGTAAGGAATCTGGGGATCCGAAATGCTTTGGGGGAGATCCTTGTGTTCAATGACAACGGAGTTCTCCTGACACCCGGCGTGCTGGCACAGCATAAAAAGCTTCATGAGCGGCAGAGCAATCTGGTGGTACTGGGAAATATGTTCGGTACGGACTGGAAGGCCGACACAGACAAAATCAGGCAATTACTGGAACAAGAAACCGTTTCGGATGCCATTGCTGCCATGAAGCGGCTGGGTGGAATGGGGGACGGCAGGGAAGGCTATTTTAGCCGGTTTGGAGAGGATGTTGCCGCCTGGTATATCCCGTGGCTGGCCCTCTGGGGCGGGCATTTTTCCGTTCGCCGTGATTTTCTGGATCAAAACAGGATTGCGTTTGATGAGCATTTCACCAGCTGGGGCGGTGAGGACAACGATTTCGGCATTCAGTGCTGCCGTGCCGGAGGAGAGTACCGGTTTGCACGGGACATTGAGGTGGTGCATTATCCCACCCCCGATCGCCCGAACAGCGATATCACCACCAAGGAATTCAAAAAACACTACAAAGAGGTAAAAACCTATATAGCAAACAAACACCGGTCCGAGGACACAAGGGTCTGGTATGAGATTGGCTCCGCAGCCAACGACCCGGAGAAGCGAGAAGAAATACTGCCTCGCCATGATTATGAGAAATAGGACAAAGAAAAAACCGCTATGGCGGATTTATATCGACAGTAAAAAATACTGGCCGGGACTGGCCGCCGTATTCCTCTTTACGGTGCTTGCCGGCGTATTCAAAACCGCCGCCTCCCTCCTTTGGGGACGGGCGGTGGATTTTGGCATCGGCGGCGAGATGCGGGCCATGCTGATCAGCGCTGCGCAAATGGTTCTGGCGATATTGCTGGACGGCGGGAGAACAGCCGTCCTCTATAAAATCATCGGCCATACCACGGAGGGTATTTTTCTTGATCTTCGCACAAGGGCGCTTGAGAAAATCAATAAGGGCAATATCTCCATACTGGAGAATCAATTCCGCTCCGGGGATACTGCCGCGCGGGTCAACAATGATATAGACAATCTGAGCGATTTTATCGCCGGACATGTCAGTAATTTTCTGCGGCTG
The DNA here is from genome assembly GCA_002399435.1 of Firmicutes bacterium UBA4874. Classification (GTDB taxonomy): domain Bacteria; phylum Bacillota; class Clostridia; order Caldicoprobacterales; family DTU083; genus UBA4874. The sequence goes on along the minus strand of DHDO01000032.1, from coordinate 21,344 downwards.
ATTTTTCAGGGCCTGTTTGCGGGCGTTGCCTGCCTGTTTCTCAGTTGGCAGCTTTCCCTTGCCTATTTTGTCCTGCTGCCCGTCTCTGTCTGGGCAGTGAGAAAAATCAGCCGGCCTATTGAGATGCAGAAAAAGAAATCCATGGACAGCACGGGTTCCGCCGTCAGCTTTGCCTCCGACGCGATCAGCGGGATCCTGACCGTCAAGGCGTTCGGACTGCAGGGCGAAATGGGTAAACGGTTTGCGGCATCCGCCGATATCTCCTGTGAACAGGCGATGAAGACGGAGAAAATCGGTATGGCCATGACAGGGATCAAATACGCCACCAGTGTCATTCAGCTCATGACCCTGTTTCTTCTGGGCTCGGTGCTGGTGTCAAACGGTACTGTTCCCATCGGCGCCGTACTGTCCTTCATTTCCCTGAGCACCTACATAGAGGAGGCTTTCAGCCAGCTGGATTATATGATGAAAACCGTGCGCAGCGGCTCCGCTGCGGCGGAGCGGATCTATGAGATCCTGGACATTCCCGATGAGGAAAATGGCGGGATCACCGGCGGTTCCGGTGAACATTGGGTTTCCGCTGAAAACTTAAAGTTCTCCTACGGCGGGGAAGAAGTTCTGAAAGGGATCGATTTATCCGTTTCGCGGGGCAAAAAAATTGCGCTTGTAGGGCCCAGCGGCTGCGGGAAAAGTACGTTGATCAAGCTGATCTCCCGGTTCTACCTGCCCACAGGCGGTGAACTCCGGTTTCTTGGCGGCAGGTCCGCAGATTGGGACCGTGAGGCGTGGCGCAGACATCTCGCCGCCGTGACCCAGGAAGCCTATCTGTTTGACGGGACGATCTATGAGAATATTGCATACGGCAAGCCGGGAATCACAAGGCGGGAAGTGCGGCGGGTGCTGGAAGAGGTGGGCTTATGGGATTTTGTCCGTTCCCTGCCGGAGCAGATGGATTATCCGATCGGCGAGTTCGGCGGGCGTCTTTCCGGTGGACAGCGCCAAAGAATCTGTATTGCCAGGGCGATGGTGAAAAACGCCTCCCTGGTGCTTCTGGATGAAGCCACCTCCGCTCTGGACACCCAAAGCGAACGTGAAGTGCAGGAGGCGCTGGACAAGCTGCTTGTTGGAAGAATGGCCGTCATCGCCGCCCATCGGCTCACGACTGTTCAGAGCGCCGATACTATCTATTATCTGGAGAACGGCAGGGTGGTGGAGGACGGTTCCCCGGAGGAACTGAAGGCAAAAAAGGGGAAATACTATCAAATGTGCCGGAATCAGGGTCTGGCGGGTCCGGAGGTGGATCATGGATAAGAAAGAAAATAGGGTTCTCTCCGGCTATCATCTGATGAAACGGACCTTTGCCTTTTTCGGTACGGAAAAGAAAAGATATCTTCGCGGCGTTTGTCTGGGCGCCTTTGAATTGGCCCTCCTGTTTGCCACCCCCTATATCAACAGGATCCTGATTGAGAGCGTCAGCATAGGAACATCGGGGGACAATCTGACCACCACGGTTGCGGTCCTGTTTCTTGGTTTCATGCTGCTGGTCCCGCCTGTGATCTACGGAAAATATCTGCAGAACACCACCACCGAAAAAGCGGTCGTGAATCTGCGGAAAGGACTGTTTAACCATATCTGTAATATTCCCTGCGATTTATCGGCAAAATATAAGACAGGCGACTACATCACACGGCTCACGAGTGATGCGGATCGTGCCGGCTCCACCTTTGCCTCCTACGGCATGCTCAGCCTGATCCGTTTCCTTGTTGTCATGTCCGTCTCGCTGATCCTGCTCCTTCGCAATGACTGGCGGATTGCGGCGGCGGGGATTGTCTACAGTTTGTTCAGCCTGTTTTTTTCGGTGCTGTTGAATCCGTATGTGAAGAGGCTGGAACGGGAAGCAAAAATCGAGATTGTCCATTCCGCTTCCTATCTGATCGAGGCGATGCGCGGCATCCCAATTGTCCGTATTTTCGCCCTGCATGAGGTGCTGGCGCAGAAATACCGGAATGTCTGTAAAATCATTGCCTGCAAACGGATCAAATTCCGTACCGCCAACGGGATCGCTTATGGTGTGGTGGATTTCTTCACTTTCTCCGCCCAGGCGGTGGGATTCATTATTGCCGTTTTGATTTCTTCCGACCGTGCCGGGATCGGAAACGCAGTCTATCACGCCACCCTGATGGGACTGATGGCGGATTCCATGCTGCGGCTCAGCACATTTCTGCTTCTGATACAACCGAGGCTTGTCTCCATGGAACGGGTCTTTGAGATTTTGGATCTTCCGGCGGAAGACCTTGGGGAAAGCGGGGAGATGATCCGCACGGATACGGAGGACGCGCTGGTTCTCCGTGACATATGTTTCTCCTATGACGGCAGGGAGAACATCATCGATCATGTGAGCCTTACAGTGAAGAACGGCGAACATCTCGCCATTGTGGGCGCTTCGGGGGGCGGGAAGTCCACACTCATCAAGCTGATCCAGAATTTTTATGAGCAGACGGACGGAGAAATATCCTATTTTGAAAGAACCGGTCTGCCGGCGGCGGATATCCGGAAGCTATCCGCCTATATCCCGCAGGAATGCTCCGTTTTTGACGGATCCATCGGAGAGAACATCGCCTTCGGCCGTCCCGGCTGCTCGCCGGAGGAGATCAGGGAGGCGGCGTCGCAGGCGGAGCTTACTGACTTTATCGAGACTCTGCCGGAAAAATATGATACCCGGATCGGGGAGCGCGGCACAAGGCTTTCCGGCGGACAGAAGCAGCGGATCGCCATCGCCAGGGCCCTGCTCAAAAATGCTCCCATTCTGCTTCTGGACGAGGCCACGGCGTCACTGGATTCCGGAACGGAGCAGGCAATCTACCGCTCATTGGGAAAAATAGTGGAAAATAAAACGACCCTTACGGTCGCCCACCGGATCAGCACGGCAAAGAATGCGGACCGGATTCTGGTGATGGAGCATGGTAAAATTGCCGAATCCGGAACATTTGATTCTCTTCTGGCGGCGAACGGAAGATTCCGGGAATTGTACGACAATCAGTTCCGGTAACTAATTTTAGATAATTAGTCCCCTATTTATACTGTCACGACATATATTAAATGAGAGGGTAAGAACAATCCGTTTTCTTTAGACAACTTATGGTGATTACCAGCTTCTTTTAGTCACCTATGATTCTGGCAGTATTCTTTCGTGGTCCAGTCACAAGTCCAACATTGCTAACAGCGATCCAATTGCTATGTGGATGGCACGACACTTCTAACCGGCAAGGGAAAATACACCACCTCTTTTTGGCGAGACTAATTACAAGCCGTATTAACCTATAATTAAGAATAGGAGGTAAGAATACATGAAAAGGTTTTTAGTGCTTTTTATATCCACGCTACTGATAGCAACATTGTCTATCTGTGCCTCGGCTGCCGAAGACGACTTATCGAGTCTGACGAATATCATTGTCCCCACTGTCAATGATCTGCTTGATGGCAAGCTTAGCCGCAGGGTCTCAGCAAGCGATGTTAACTATGATGACGCTTTTAAAATCTATGTTGGTGTAAATGTGTTCAAAATGGATACGGTCAATGTGGATGAAATGAAAAACGCATTGGAAGACGGTGGGTATATCTACGAGATTCCTCTATACATTGACGGGGATACTGTTCTTGTTGACATCGCTATAGGGAAACCGTTGGATGAAAGTGTGGAGTTCACGGAAGAAGAAAGGCAAAAAGTTCTCGCCAATGTTGGTAAATGGCAAGTAACAACTGTAAAGTTTTACAACGATGAAATCGTGAATTATACGACAGAAATCAGCAATAAGATCGGAAAAATTCCTGAAGGAACAATTCTTGTTGGAGGTTTGCCGCGTTTCCGGTATGCTGTGGCACTGATCCCCAACGAAAAGGATGAGGTTGTGGGGTTACTTCCGTTAAGCGATATCCCTGGTGTGGATAATATCCGTGCTCTCCGCTCTGCTGGTCAAAGTTACTATGACTACAAAGAGACGAGAAAATATATCAATCAATTACCGCCGCTAAATCCGGATGAGGCGGGGGGGTTTGGTTTCTTAGATACAGAAGCACCGGCTAGTAGCAACACCTTTCCCTATAAATTGATTATCATTGTAACAGCAGTATTCGCAGCGGGTGTTGTGTTCTTTGTGCACCGAAGAAAAACTAAAATTACAGATTAGGAGGTATAAAATGAAAAAGTTACTGCCTTTTTTTTCAGCGATTGCATTGTCGCTTATTTAAACTTTACAAATTGAACCTTTTTGGTAAACTTTATCTTCTTCTGCAACCATTAATGTTTACTGCAATCAGAATGGCGACACCAGTGTGGAAATGATTTGACTTCCAGTTCCAATCCGAAGGGATGGCTGGTTAAAACGCTGAAAAATGTCATCCGAAACGTGAATCGCAGCCGCGTCAGATGGAATAACCTTTTGGTTTCCTTAATCCCTTTCGATGAAAGCATGACAAGCGGATCAACGGATGACACGGGATTCACTATGATATACAGGGATTTGATAGGCAATGAGGACTTTGAGTTGCTGAAGAAAATCGTTCTGGATAAGTATACCATGCTGGAAGCCGCGGAGAAACTTCATATCTCCGTGGAAGCATGCAAAAAGCGGGTGCAGAGGGCAAAGAAAAAGCTACGGGACGCCTTAGGCAGGATGGAATAAAAAAAATATTACAAATTGCCCTAACAGTAGAGATTCATCGCTTCTTCGCTAACGATTATGGTTCTAATCTACGTTTCTTTGACAAACGGGCGCCACCCTTATTGCTCATGATAGCGGTATAAATGCATCTGTATTCTCCCGCCATTTGGGACTATGTTAAGGGGGTATCAGGTATTGGATATTGGCTTGTTTCTCTTTTGGAAATATATTTTGACAAAAGGAACATAAGGCGCTATATTATTAATGAAGATTCTTCTAAAATATAGAAAATAATGAAGCAGGCAATTTTATAAAAGATTGCCGTAAAGGAGGAGTGGATGTGTTCCTGATTCATGATCAGTCATTTTTTGCTATCGTTCTCAGCTTTATTGTCTGCGTCCTCTCATTGATTACCAAGTTATTGATGGCACGGCGAACCAGTTTGGAGCACAACGCCTGGAGGATTGTGATAAACCATGTCTTTGTATTTTATCTCTGCAGTGTATTGTCTATCACACTGTTGCCGATTTATGATTTCATACGGGAAGAAGTGCCTCAGTCGATCAACCTCATTCCATTTAATTTGTTTCGCAATTTTTCCCATACTGTGCAGCATGGTGATTTCAATGTGACTCTCAGGCTTTTTTTGCTCAATATATCAGGAAACATTTTATTGTTTGTGCCACTTTCGTTACTTGCAGCTATGCTTTATTCAGGATTCAGGAAATTCAAATGGAGTATGCTGCTGGCATTTTTGCTTTCCCTTGGCATAGAGTTGCTCCAATACATTGAAACGGTAAATCAAATAGTAAGCTACAGGGCATCGGATATTGACGATATTATTCTGAACATGACGGGTTCTCTTATCGGTTTCTTTCTATTTAAGCTCTTATACAAATCAGCTAATTTTAAGAAATTTTTCGATGTTGTTGAAAATTCAACCGGGAAAGGATCCGGCTACACCAAACAAACATGGTAGAACAAAAATTAAGCTGTGAAAGTTGCGAAAAAATCTATAAGCAGGGCGGTGCGTATATTGTAGCAGTTCGCCCTGCTACTTTCAAGATAGAGTCGGGGATCAACATTATCATGGGGAGAAGTGGCTCCGGAAAATCTACGCTGCTGCACATGCTTGCAGGACTGGAGGTCCCCACAAGTGGAAGCGTATACTATCAAAATACGAACATATATAATGCAGCAACCGACTTATCCTCCATACGCCGCAGGCATTTTGGGTTTATATTTCAGTCCTATAACTTAATCCCGGAACTTACTGTTCAGGATAATATACGGATGCCTCTTTACCTTAATGGGATTCATCCCTGCAGCAATACCTATGAGAATCTGATATCCACACTGGGAATTGCGGATAAGATGCATCAAATGCCTGCCTGGTTATCCGGAGGGGAACAACAAAGGGTTGCCATTGCAAGGGCGATCATTCATAACCCCGATGTCATATTCGCCGATGAACCTACAGGCAATCTGGACGAGAGCAATGGCTCCATTGTAATGAAATTACTTTGTGGGCTGGTTCAAACATATGGTTCCACTCTTGTCCTTGTGACACATGACAGGGATTTGCTTTCCTTTGCGGATCATGTATATAAGATGAGGGATGGGAATCTTGAGCAAGCTGTTTGACAGATTGAAAAAAGCATTGCAAATATTACAATACCGAAAAGGTTATTTCATCGGGCTTACAATGATGATTGCGTTGTCTGTTTCCCTTGTGATGACCATAGTACCCTTGTTTCGTTCCTTGATTGATTCGACCTGGCAGAAAAATGCCGGGCAATATGGGGAACAGCATGCGGTTATTTTTGATGCAAGCCAACTGCAGCGCGACTCTGTCAGGATAGGTGGAAAATTAAAGCGTGCCGGTACAATCAGGCTTTATGGAACTTATCGGGAAGCTGCGGGGAAGACGCCGATTACAATTGGCAGTTTCGATCGGGAAGCATTTTCACTTGGACATATTCGTCTGAAAGCCGGTAAAATGCCAAAGTCGCACCATGAAATCGCCCTGGAGAATAATATCCTGTCCCGCCTGGCCGACGGTGTTGGAATTGGCTCCACAATTGTTTTGGAAAATGGCGAGGGCGCTTCCATTAAGTATACCATTTCCGGTATTCTCAATGATTATTCCTCTACATGGAACATGCCTGAGGAACTGCGCCGGGGACAAAACGATCTGCCATCCGGGGTTATACTGCCAACGGACGGTCCAATAACGGAAAAAGCAGCACATGTATTGCTGTATTTTAATGACTATAATCCAGACTACATTACCATTTACCTTAAAAATATAGGGGTGGATGATTATAACGGAATAATTAACACCAATTTCTATTTGGACGGATACGGCGATATTTGGAACCTGACTTTATTTTTCAATCTATTTTACGTAATTGTACTGATACTATTTGGAATCACTATTTGGTTTGGCTATCGGCTTTTTTTGTACAGGACGAAAAATACTTATCAGGCTTTCTATATCCTTGGTGGGCAAACCGGGAAGCTCTTTCTTCTTTTTATGAACCAGGTACTCCTGATCACTTTATCCGGTTATGCTATGGGAATGTGTCTTGGTTTCATTTTTGCAAATATAGGTAATTTCTTTGCTCATCTGGATTCTCTGCATGTTTATACGGGAAGCAATCTATTACGGTCTTCTGCTGTATCCGTGATTGCTGTGCTGATCCCCATGATTGTATTCTCACGTGTTATTCTGCCTCTGCACAACAAGCCTTTATCTCAGGAGAAAATGATTCCGCTGCGTCCCATGGAACGAAAAGGTGGATTTTTGCAATCTTTTGTACGGTATCATGTTCGGAATAACATTGGACAACTCGCGCCTTTGTTGCTGGCAGTATGTGTATTGCTTACTCTTACCAGCTTTACCCAATTATATTTTCAGGGGATGTATATCAACAATTCCTCCGATGAAGATGCTGATTATATGCTGAAGCCATATAAAACGGAAGTGTACAGAAGCTTTGGTGCTTTTTCGTTGTATCAGGCAAGGAACAGATCATTCGATGTGGAAAATGTGCACAGGCTGTCCAATATGGCCGGTATACGGTTTGCGCAGGAAGAGCCCTCCATGGAAGGTGCGGTGATGGTTTTTGATGATACTCCGGAAAATCAATACTGGAACCAATGGAGCAGCCATTCCGATATGGAGATTGATTACGGGCTCCCGGATGCGGCGCCCAATGGGGTGATCGGCATTAGCGATTATTATGTTGTTGTCGCCAATGATGAAATTATAGAGGCCATACGGAGGCAATATGGAGATGAACTGCATGGCCGTACGATTAATTCGGATTCCGTCCTGTTGTTTTTACCAACAGCAGGGGAAGAAGAACACCCTTCTGTGAGTTCACTGAAGTTTGGGAGATTATCCATTGGGGATGAGGTCGATTTTTATGATGTACTGCATCATATGAAGGATATTGAGTATTCCACTTATGATCTCAAGGTAGACCTGCAGATATCACATCCATTGGATATCACTGTCGGTTCCGCTTTAATTGATTCAGAATCCCCTGCGATCGTAGTATCCGAAAAAGAAGTCGCACATTCAAATTTGTTTACCGGAATCAATCGATTGGATCTCTATGTCGATCCGGGACTCTCCACAAGCCAAAGAAACGTAATTGATACAAAGGTGAAGGATTATGTAATGTCCTATCCTGATTCATTCTTTTTCTCCCTGGCGGATCAGATTGCGAAAGAAGCCAAATATATTGCTGTAATTCAAACGGTATCCAACCTGATTACCATCTTTCTCAGTTTGTTTGTAATGGTAAACTTTTACAATATCATGTATTTCTCCTTACTGGATCGCAGAAAGACACTGGGACTCTATCAGGCGCTGGGCATGGATAACAAGGTAATATTTCGTTCGGTATTTCTGGAGCTATGCATTTATTCTGCAGTCTGTATTATTGCAGCAACCATATTGAACCTGGTTCTCAGCCTGTTTACCCATGACAGCTCTCTTTTGAGGGACGCAATACTGCCGCTCACCATTCTGCTTGTTGTTTTCATTGCTATATCCTATTGGACTGCCAATCGAATGATCCGGTTTCTTCAATCCGGCAGTATATACTCTGTCCTCCGACGGGAGGAATAACATAACAGGAGAGCAGAACACCCTGACCCGGTTTTACGAAGCAAAAAGCTCGGGGAATTGTTGATAAAATGGCGTAATTGTGATAAAATAATGCCAGAAGATAAACCCTGGATTTCAGTGGAAGGAGGCTGTGCAACATGATCACCATTCGACCTGTTTCAGATTTAAGAAATAAATTCACGGAAATTGAGGACACCGTAAAAAAGGGTGAGCCTGTTTATCTCACCAAGAATGGCTACGGCTCTATGGTTGTGCTCAGTCTGGAACAATACGCCGCACTGACAGATGAAATCGAATTGAAGCTTGATGAAGCAGATAAAGCCGCGGCAGTGGACAGTACCCGTTATACGGAGGATGAAGTTTTCAACAGAGTGAGGGAGCGCATCCATGAGGGAAAAGCGTTATAAATTACGATTTCTTCCGCTGTTTGAGGACGACTTGAATGGCATCGTGGACTATATCGCGGGACGTTTGAAAAACCCAATGGCGGCAGACGCTTTTGTAAACGATGTGCAGCAAGCCATTCGGGATCGGCTATCCTGTGCGGAAGCGTTTGAAGAATACCATTCCACAAAAGAACATCAATACCCGTACTACCGCATTTATGTCCGCAACTACACCATTTTTTATGTGGTAATAGGTGAAGTCATGGAAGTTCGAAGAATTGTTTACAGCAGGCGTAATATTACAGAGGAAATTTAAGACTCAATACAGCGAAAAAAGCAGTCCTTCGGAACTGCTTTTTTGTATACGGACACCTGAGTTTACGATCAAATATGTGAAATATTTTACATTCTCAGCGATTTATACTATAATAAAAAGCAGTCAGTCAATTGAGTCATTTTAACATAATCGTATAGATGCATAGGTATTCTCATCTATAAAGGAACGGAGGATCCCGCCATTGAGCGTAAGACGGATTTATGTCGAGAAGAAAAAAGGATTTCAGATTGAAGCGCAGGAGTTATATGAGGATCTGAAGACAAATCTGGGCGTGAAAGGACTTATGTCCGTGCGTGTTCTGAACCGGTATGATATCGAAGGGATGAATGCGGAGGAGTATGCCCGGGCAAGGGACGTTGTTTTCTGTGAGCCGCCGGTGGATCGGCTGTATGAGGAGAAGTTTCCTGTTCCGCCGGGGCAGAGGCTGTTTGCCACCGAATATCTGCCGGGCCAGTATGATCAGAGAGCGGATTCTGCGGCGCAGTGTGTCCAGATTCTGACTCGCCGGGAAAAGCCGGTCATCCGGGTTGCCAGGGTTATTGTCCTGAACGGCAATATGACCGAAGACCAGTTCCGGGAAATCCGGGAATACTGCATCAATCCCGTGGAAGCCCGGGAAGCGTCGCTGGACAAGCCGGACAGCCTGGACAGAAAATACGATGTACCGGAGGATGTGGAAATCGTAAAAGGCTTTACTTCCATGAGCCGGGAAGGGCTGGAGACTTTCCGGCTGGAGCGCGGATTTGCCATGACTTCGGAGGATCTTTTGGTCTGCCGGGACTACTTCCGGGAGGAGCGGCGGGATCCTACCGTAACCGAGCTGAAGGTACTGGATACCTACTGGTCGGATCATTGCCGGCATACCACCTTTCTTACCGGCATCAATAAGGTAACATTTGAACCGGGGCCCTATACTCCCGTGCTGAAGTCTGCCTATGGCAGATATCAAAAGGCACGGGATTTTGTGTATCAGGGAAAGTCAAAACGGGAATGCCTGATGGACATGGCGACCATTGCCATGAAGGAGATGAAAAAGCAAGGGCGGCTGGAGGATCTGGATGAATCGGAGGAAATCAACGCCTGCAGTATTATTGTACCCGTCGATGTGGACGGGAAAGAGCAGGACTGGCTGATTCAGTTTAAAAACGAAACCCACAATCATCCCACGGAAATTGAGCCCTTCGGCGGCGCTGCCACCTGTCTGGGAGGAGCCATCCGGGATCCGCTGTCCGGAAGGGCTTATGTTTATCAGGCCATGCGGGTGACGGGAAGCGGGGATCCCAGGACCCCTGTGGAGGAAACCTTACCGGGCAAACTGCCTCAGCGGAAAATCACCACCGGAGCGGCGGCCGGCTACAGCTCCTATGGCAATCAGATTGGTCTGGCGACGGGACAGGTAACGGAGATCTACCATCCCGGGTATGTTGCGAAACGCATGGAGATCGGTGCGGTGGTCGGCGCTGTTCCCAGGCAAAATGTGGTACGGAAACGGCCGGAGCCGGGAGATGCCGTTGTGCTGCTGGGCGGCCGGACCGGACGGGATGGCTGCGGCGGAGCGACAGGCTCCTCCAAGGCGCATACGGAAGAGTCCCTTGCCGACTGCGGAGCGGAAGTGCAAAAGGGCAATCCGCCCACTGAGCGCAAGATCCAGAGGCTGTTTCGCAAGCCGGATGTCATCCAGATGATTAAGAGATGCAATGATTTCGGAGCCGGCGGGGTCTCCGTTGCGGTAGGCGAACTGGCGCCGGGTCTGGACATCTGTCTGGATGTCATTCCAAAGAAATACGAAGGCCTTGATGGAACGGAGCTGGCCATATCGGAGTCGCAGGAAAGAATGGCATTGGTTCTGGCACCTGCGGATGTGGAGACCTTTATCCGGGCTGCCCGGCAGGAAAACCTGGAAGCCACGGTTGTCGCCCGGGTGACCGATTCCGACCGGCTGAAAATGACCTGGCGGGGCAAAACCATTGTGGACATCCGACGTGGTTTTCTGGATACCAACGGTGCGGAACAATCCACCAACGTTTTTGTCCCTTCCCCCTCCCGGGAGGACTGTTATTTCAACCGTTCCAAATGGCATGACATCCCAAAATCGCAATACAACGCCGAACGGCAGCGCAGCCTGGAAAAAAGCGGAGCAAAACAGCAGGGGGACATTCAAGGGAGCATACAAGGGAGTATACGGAAAAAATGGCTGGTAAACCTCAGGGATCTGAACATCTGCAGCCAGAGAGGCCTGGCAGAGCGGTTCGACAGCACCGTGGGGGCCGGTACGGTATTGATGCCCTTCGGAGGGAAATACCAGCGGACACCGGCGGAAGGGATGGCGGCGAAGATTCCCGTTTTGAAAGGGGAAACAGGTACTGCCACCCTGATGTCCTTCGGATATCATCCGGACATTGCCTGCTGGAGTCCGTTTCACGGAGCCGTGTATGCCATATTGGAAGCCGTCGCCAAAATCACTGCCATGGGCGGGGATTATCGGAAGGCCCGTCTGGCTCTGCAGGAGTATTTTGAACGTCTGGGATCCGATCCGAAAAAGTGGGGCAAGCCCTTTTCCGCGCTACTGGGTGCGATTCACGCCCAGGAAAAGCTGGGAATCCCGGCCATCGGAGGCAAAGACAGCATGTCCGGCAGTTTTGAGGACCGGGACGTTCCGCCTGCCGTGACGGCTTTTGCCCTGTGTCCGTGCCGTGCGGAGGACGTTCTGTCCCCGGAGTTCAAACGGGCGGACAGTCCGGTGGTACTGGTCCGTCTGGACCGGAAGGAGGGGGATTTGCCGGATTTCAGTCAGTTGGAAAAGAACTATACCCGGATACATAAACTGATACAGGAGAAGAAAGTCCTTTCCGCCCACTCGGTCCGAAGCGGCGGAGTCGCAGAGGCGGTCAGCAAGATGTGCTTTGGAAACGGGATTGGCTTTGCCTTCCGGCCGATAACGGGAAGGGAAGAGTCGTTCTCCCGGTATCCCTCTGTCGGAACATATCCCGGTATCGGTTTGGAGCAGGAGTCCGGAGGAACCGGGGAGGAGTTGGACCTGTTCTCCCCCCTGTACGGTTCCATTCTGCTGGAGCTGCCGAAGGGCGAAGATCCTGCCGTTCTTTTGGAAGGAATTCATGCGGCCCGGATGGGATCAACCCAGTCCGATCCGGTCATTTCCGTCTCCGGGGAGCAGATTTCCCTGAAGGAGGCCCTTGCTGCCTGGGAAAGTCCCCTGGGGTCCGTATTCCCGACCCATGCGGAGGAGAGAAAAGGAGAGCCGCGTCTCTATCGCTTTGAGAAGCGCAATCCGGTGCGGCCTGCGGTATCCATTGCTTCCCCACGGGTGTTTCTTCCGGTATTTCCCGGGACCAACTGTGAATACGATTCCGCCCGGGCCTTTGAAACAGCCGGTGGAAAGCCGGATGTCATGGTCATCCGGAACCTGACCTCCCATGAGATTGAGGAATCCCTGAAGGAAATGGCGAAGAGGATTTCCCGCTCGCAGATCCTTATGATCCCGGGAGGATTCAGCGGCGGGGATGAGCCGGATGGTTCCGGCAAATTCATTGCAGCGGCTTTCCGGAATCCGGAGGTCCGGGATGCGGTGATGGATCTCCTGCAGCATCGGGACGGCCTGATCCTTGGAATATGCAATGGGTTTCAGGCGCTGATCAAGCTGGGGCTGGTTCCGTTTGGGGAGATAAGGGAGATCGATGCCCATTCTCCAACCCTTACGTTCAACACCATGGGGAAACATGTTTCCCGGATGATCCGGACCCGGGTGGCATCGGTGTTGTCTCCCTGGCTGATACATACCGAAGTGGGTGAAATCCATACTGTTCCCATCTCCCATGGAGAAGGGAGGTTCATCGCGGAACAGCCCATTTTGGAGGAAATGGCGGCAAACGGGCAGATTGCCACCCAATATGTGGATCTCAGCGGGAATCCCGCACAGGAGCCCATTTCCAATCCAAACGGTTCCGTGGATGCCATTGAGGGGATTACCAGCCCGGATGGCAGGATCTTTGGCAAAATGGGACACTCCGAACGAATCGGAAAACAGGTTGCAAAAAATGTGCCGGGAAGCAAGGACCAGATGATTTTCCGTTCCGGCGTGGAATATTTTCGTTAAGGACATGTCCGGCCTGCGAGGCGCCTGCCTGGACGTGATCTAAACTTCCTTATCGTCACAGAATTGTCGTCACAGGCCTGCCATCACAGGCTTGTCATCCACAGGGAGCCCCGGCCTGCAGGGGTACCTGGACTGCATAAATGTCGCCTTGCAGGAGGGACCGGTTTTTCCCGGGCAGGACCAATGAGTACGTGAATAGGAGGCATATCTATGTTGACTGGGAAGCGTTGTATTCGTTCCGTTTCGGTGATTTCCCTGACTTTGCTGCTCTTTGTTTTGGCAGGGTGTGCCTTGTTTCCAAAGGAAGAGGAGGTGCTGGCTCCTCCGCTTATGAAGCCGGTGGAAGTTTCCTACAGCACCGTAAAGGCAAAGCGGGAAGATATCGTAAAGACCATTCAGGGTTCCGCAAGCTTTGTGTCCACGGAGAGCAAATACGTGTACTTTTCAGCTCGCGGAGGGAGACTGAAGGCAATCCATGTCAAGCAGGGGGACA
>DHDO01000032.1:2886-7041 GCA_002399435.1 Firmicutes bacterium UBA4874 | reverse complement strand
ATCCAACAGCAGGAGCTCCTCCTGCGCAAGGCACAGATCACGTATCAGCAAAAGAAGGATAGTGGTGCGGATAAATATGAACTGGAGAAGGCCTCCATTGACAGCAAAATTGCCGAACTGCAGCTTAAAGGCCTCAAAAAGCAGAAGGAGCAGTCCCGGCTGATATCTGATGCGGAAGGAACGGTTACCTACGTGGATACGAATATCGGTCCCGGAGACAACGTAAATGCCTTTCAGAATCTGGTGCGGATTGCAAACCCGAGGGATCTGTACCTGGCCTATTCGGGCACCGATCTGTCCAGCTTTCCCATGGGGGCAAAAGTGGACGTTACCATAGATGATAAGGTTTATGAGGGGCAGGTGATCTCGACACCGGCCAATGTCCCGTCGGATGCGGAGGAAAGCCTGAAGGAGCAGATTGGTATTTCCGTAAAGGACCTGCCGAAGGATGTGGAAATGGGGGACGATGCCAAAATCGCCCTGATACTGGACGAGAGCAAGGGCGCCATTGTCCTGCCCAAGCAGGCGGTACGCAATTACATGGGCCGGAAGTATGTTAACATCCTGGAAGACGGTCTGAACAATGAACGGGATGTGGAGACCGGCATTGAAACCGCCACGGAGGTGGAGATACGAAAGGGCGTGGAAGAAGGAGAGGAAATCATTCTTCGTTGAGGGGGGATATTCATGATTCGTATGGTTTTGCGCAAGATGTGGAACAACCCCTGGATGATGGCCTGCCTTCTGATCGGTTCCATTCTCGCCGTGGCAATGGTCAGCAGCATTCCCATGTATACGGATGGGGTACTGCAGAGGATGCTTACCGGGGAGTTGGAGGATTATCAGCTGGATACCGGGTATTACCCGGGCAGGTATCATGTCAAGGGCAGCTTTTATTCCAACTATGCCCAGGAGGACCGGGCAAAAGCCTACCGTGTGCTGGATCGGACGATAACAAAAGAACGGATACCGGAAATCCATCTACCGGTCATCAGCAGGGCAAAAACCGTCACCATGGACTATTTTGCTGCGCTGCCGGAACCCCAGAGGGAAGAAGAGCCGAAAAGACGGAATGTAAAGATAGACGGGGTACAGGGACTGGGGAAACATGCGAAAATACTGCATGGACGGTTGTTTTCCGGAGAAAAGCAGGGTGACTGCTATGAGGTTATCGTCACAGAACAGGCAATGAAGGATCTGGATCTGCGCCTGGAGGAAACCTATGTAGTCACTGATCTGCTAAAGAGGGCTCCCAGGCCTCTGAAATTCAAGGTGGTCGGGGTATTTGGCATGAAGGATCCGCAGGATCCCTATTGGTTTCAAAATCTGTCGGCTTACAAGTCCAGCTTTCTGATGGATTTTGACCGGATGACACAGGATTTTGTCCGGGAGGATTCCCCGCTTCTTTCGGATGCGCAATGGTATTTTGCCTTCGATTATCATGCCATGACACTGGATGCTATCAAAAGGGTGCTGGAAGCGGGCAAAATCCATAAGGCCTATTTTAGCGAATACCGGAGTTTGGAATGGAAGTTCCCGGTCATTTCCATTCTGGAGGAATACAGTACCCGGGAAGTCCAGCTGAAGCGAACCCTGTGGATGCTGCAGATACCGATTTTGCTGATGCTGGCATTTTACCTGTTCATGGTTTCCCAGCTGATCATAGAGAATGAGGGAAAGGAGATCGCGGTCCTGAAAAGCAGGGGCGGGAGCGGGCTGCAGGTTTTTGGAAGCTATTTTCTGGAGAGCCTGATTCTGGGACTGACAGCTCTTTTGCTGGGCCCGCCGCTGGGAATGTTTCTCTGCAATATTCTGGGCGCTTCCAACGGATTCCTGGAATTTGTCCAGAGGACGGCACTGCCCATCCACCTGTCCTGGAAGGCTTATCTGTATTCCCTGTGGACGGTTCTTCTGTTCATGCTGACGATGCTGATCCCGGCTTCCTTTGCTTCCAGGACCAATATTGTCCGGTATAATCAGAAAAAAAGCCGGGGAAGCAGGCAGCCCATCTGGAAAAGATTCTATCTGGATATTGTGCTGCTGGGCGTTTCGGTATACGGACTGCATGCTTATTACACGCGGCAGAACATTCTTCATGTAACGGATGTGGAGGCATCTGCCGTTTCGGTGGATCCCCTGTTGTTTTTGATTTCCACTTTGTTCATTCTCGGGGCAGGGCTGGTTTTCCTGAGAATTTATCCGCTTCTGATCCGGTTTGTCTTCTGGCTGGGAAAGAAGAAATGGTCTCCCGTGTTCTATGCTTCCTTTATCCAGGTAGGCCGGTCCGGCGGGCAGAACCAGTTCCTGATGCTGTTTCTCATCATGACATTGTCCATCGGAATTTTCAACGCCAATGCAGCCCGAACCATCAATACAAATTATGAAGAACGCATCCGGTATGAAAATGGGGCAGATATCATTGCGGATGCCTATTGGCCCAATAATGCCTCTTCGGGGGACCTGGGTCCTTCCATGGGGGAGGAGTCTTCCGCGGATGCCGCGAAGAAAGAACCCATTGAATACCAGGAGCCGCCTTTCGGACCATTTGAAAACCTGAAAGGCATCCGGGAAGCAACCCGGGTATTTGTAAAGGACGACGTCCATGTTTCAGGGATGGACAAGGAAGCCAGCCATGTCCGGCTTATGGGGATTCTTCCGGACGAGTTCGGAAGGGTTGCTTGGTTCCGGGGCGATCTGCTCCCTCATCACATCAATGAATACCTGAACTTAATGGCACAGGATCCCCGTGCAGTTCTGCTTTCCTCTTCCTTTCGCGAAAAGTATGAAGTAAAGGAAGGCGATTCCGTATTTCTTACCTGGGGGGATCAGGGGATGATGGAATGCGTCGTTTATGCCTTTGTGGATTACTGGCCGACATTTAATCCAAGCCAGAGGGATCAGCAGAAGGAAAAGCCGGAGTTTGTGGTGGCCAGCTATTCCTATATCCGATCCGGGATGGCATTGGAACCGTATCAGATATGGCTCGATAAGGCACAGGGCGCCAAAAGTGAAGAGGTATACAACGATATTAAAAAGAAGGAAATTGAGATTGTTTCCCTGAAGGATACCGATCAGGCCATCATACAGATGAAAAAGGATCCGATGGTCCGGGGAATCAACGGAGTATTGACGCTGGGTTTCATCGTAACCATGGTGATCTGCATGGTGGGATTTCTTATTTACTGGATTCTGTCCATTCAAAGGCGGGCGCTGAACTTCGGCATTTTCCGCGCCATTGGATTGCCCGGACGTAAAGTCATTGGCATGCTGGCCTGTGAGCAGCTTTTGATTTCCGGCTTGTCCATCGGAATGGGGATCGTCATCGGTTTGGTTTCCAGCGAATGGTTTGTCCCTCTTCTGCAGATTGCCAACAATGCAGCGGAACAGGTGCCGCCGTTTCATGTGGTCGCCAACCCAATGGATTTGATGCGGATCTTTGGGGTGGTTTTCCTCATGTTGGCGGTCTGCCTGCTGACGCTTGGTGTCCTCATTTCCAGGATCCGCATCGCACAGGTCATAAAACTTGGGGAAGACTGATGACATCAATAGGATGACAATGCCGGAAACAGCACATTGCCGGAGGACTGAGAAATTTTACAAGTCAGGGGGGATTTCATGTCGCAGATCATACGGGCAGAAAATTTGTCCCGGGAGTTTCCATCCGGGCGGGAAGTGGTTCATGCGCTGAGTGAGGTCAACATGGAGGTGGAGTCTGGCACGCTTACCATTCTGCGCGGCCGTTCCGGTTCCGGGAAAACCACCCTCATCAATCTGATCGGGGCTTTGGATCAGCCGACGGCAGGCCGGATCTGGTTTGACGGACAGGAGATCACAGCGCTTTCTGAGGGAAAGCGGGATGAACTGCGAAAAAACGATATGGGATTTGTATTTCAATCCATTGCGTTAATTCCCCTGATGACCGCTTATGAGAATATAGAATTTGGCCTGCGGGTCGCGGAGTTTGATCCAGGGAAAAGGAGAGACCGGGCAGAGGAATGTCTCTCCATGGTGGGCCTTCAGAAGCGAATGCATCACCGGCCCCAGGAACTGTCCGGCGGAGAGCAGCAGCGTGTCGGCATTGCCAGGGCCATTGCCCACCGGCCGAAGGTTGTATTTGCAGACGAGCCCACTGCGGAGCTGGATACCAACATGGGG
>DHDO01000032.1:2228-2693 GCA_002399435.1 Firmicutes bacterium UBA4874 | reverse complement strand
GTCATGACGAGCCATGATCCCAGCATGGTCGGGATAGCGGATCGGGTCTATACCCTGGAGGACGGCAGGATTTCGGGCAGGGCATAGAGGGAAACAGGAAGACCATGGATGATTCAAGGAGGGGCCATATGATTCTTTGCGGGAACCTGGTAAAAATCTATAAGGCTGCAGATCTGGAGGTCGTTGCACTGCAGGGACTGGATCTGACGGTGGAGGACGGGGAACTGATGGCCATTATCGGCAACAGCGGCAGCGGTAAATCCACCCTGCTGAACATTCTGGGTGGACTGGACCGGCCTTCAGCGGGTACCCTGATCGTGGACGGCAGGGATCTTCTGAAGTTTGATGAAAAGGAATTGATCCGATACAAAAGGGAAACCGTCGGGTTTGTCTGGCAGAACAGCGCCAGAAATCTGATCCCTTATTTGACGGCATTGGAGAATGTGGAGCTGCCCATGCTTCTGA
>DHDO01000032.1:0-1909 GCA_002399435.1 Firmicutes bacterium UBA4874 | reverse complement strand
TCTTTCGGGAATTCAACCGGGCGTATGGCGTGACAGTTGTCATTGTTACCCATGACCGGCGCCTGTCCAGAAAAGTGGATCGGGTGGTGGCCATCCGGGATGGAAGGACCAGCAGCGAATTTATCCGCAGGAAATCCTATGCGGAGGAAATCGCAGAGATGAAGCAGCCCATTGGCGGCTTTGAGACCATCGATGAGGAATCCCATGAGGAACTGGCAGTAGTGGACCGAAGCGGCAGACTGCAGATACCGAAGGAATACCTGGAAGCCCTGGGCCTGAAGGATAAGAATAAGATCAAAGTGGAACTGGAGGAAGATCGGATTGTCCTTGTGCCTCCCGATGCGGCGGGAAAGAAATGAGCCCGCTTATTCTTTCAGCGATCCTACCAGAACCCCTTTTATAAAGTATTTCTGCAGGAACGGATAGAGACATAGGATAGGAACCGTCGAGACGATAACCGCCGCATATTTGATGACATTTTTCAGCAGATAAAAGTTTGCGCTTTCTGTGGAAAACTCATCAGCTACCGCATCCATATTATTCTCGGTTACCATAAGCTCCCGAAGGAACATTTGCAGAGGATACAGATCCCTTCGGTTCGGCAGATACACCATGGCGCTGTACCAGGCACCCCACCGGCTTGCTCCGTAAAACAGGGTAATCGTGGCCAATGCGGCACTGGACAGCGGCAGAACAATCCGGAACAGGATCCGGATATGTCCGGCTCCGTCAATGGAAGCGGATTCGATCAGGTTCCGTGGAATGGACTGGAAAGAGGACCGAAGTACGATCAGGTTATATACGCTGATGCAGCCGGGAATAAGGACGGACCATATCGTGTCGACAAAGCCTATCTGCTTGACCACCAGGTAGGTCGGGATCATGCCGCCGCTGAAGTACATGGTGAATACGATCAGGAACATAACCGGCTTCTTCAGCATATAGCCCTTTACGGACAAGGCATAGGCTCCCAGTATGGTCAGAAGCATACTGATGGCGGTTCCTGCTGCCACATAAAACAGGGTGTTGCGATATCCCAGCCAGAAATTCTTCATGGAAAATACGGCTTCGTATCCTTTCAGTGAGAAGCCCATTGGCTTCAACAGTGCGCCCCGGAACCGGGATAATTTAGCCGGATCGCTGAAAGAACCAAAGACCACATACAGAAGAGGATAAAGTGTGATTCCTGCCAAAATAAACATGAACAATCCGTTTATAACACGAAAGGCTGTTTCGCTTTTGGACCCATGAATTTTACTCAATTTTCATTCCCCCTTTACCATAAACTGCTTTCGCCAAATCTTTTACTGAAACTATTGGCCAGTGTCAGCAACAGCAAATTGATAACGGAATTAAACAAATCCACTGCTGTACTGTAGCTGTAATCCTGTTCCTTAAACCCCTTGCGGTAAACAAAGGTGGATATGATATCTGAAGTTTCGTAGGTAAGGGGAGACTGCAGCAAAAATGCCTTTTCCCAGCCCAGGCTCATAATACTTCCGCAGGCAAGAATCAGCATGATCACGATGGTAGGCATAATGCCCGGCAAAGTAATATGCCAGATCTGCCTGAATTTATTTGCGCCATCAATATAGGATGCTTCATAGAGATCCGGATTGATACCAGTCAGAGCTGCCATATATATAATGGAATTCCAGCCAAAGCTCTGCCAGATACCGGAGATGACGAATATTCGCCGAAACATGGAAGCATCGCTGATCAGGGAACCGGAATGGCCTGTAAGGTTGTTTACCAGGTAAGTAATAAAGCCTTCCGAATTTGTGAACTGAATGATCATGCTGGCGACAATCACAGTGGTCACAAAGTGGGGGAGATAGGTAATGGACTGAATCACCTTCTTATAGGCCTTGTTTTGGACCTCATTCAGTAATATGGCGAACAGAATGGG
>DHDO01000099.1:5525-5659 GCA_002399435.1 Firmicutes bacterium UBA4874 | reverse complement strand
ATAATGGACGCCACCATATAGGGATCCAGCGAATACTTTTCGGAATAGGTCTTAATCTCCTCCTCAAATTTCAGAGGATATCTCATCTGCTTGATCCATACCCTTCCAAACAGGAAATATATCATCAGAACGAC
>DHDO01000099.1:4522-5308 GCA_002399435.1 Firmicutes bacterium UBA4874 | reverse complement strand
CGCATTTCTGATCCTCCAAAGCCTCATATTCCTTACATATCCGAATGATCTGTTCTCTCGTGTATTGTACGGTCCGGGAATTATCAATCACCCTGTCGGCCATCCTGCATTTCTCCTTCAGGCTCATCTGGCTCCTTACCCGCTGTATCGCCTGCTCTTCTGTCATATCGTTTCGCCACATCAGCCTCCGGATCTGCAACTCCTCCGGTATGGCAACCACCCAAACCTCGTCCACGAAACGGTCCCATCCCACTTCGATCAGCAAGGGAACGTCCAGTACGGCAATGGGTGGATTCCGATCTTCTTCCATCTGTCGAAGCATCCTCTCCATCTCCTTTTGGATGATGGGATGAGTGATTTGGTTGAGGGACTGCCTGGCTCTCCGATCCGAAAAAACCATTTCTCCCAGTCGCCCTCGGTCCATCTCTCCATCCGGAAGAAAATATCCGCTCCCAAAATGGTCATAAACCGCCTTCCAAACCTTGTTCCCTTTCTCAGACAAACGCCGATCCACTTCATCTGCGTCAATCACCGGAACCCCCAGTTCCCTGAGTATCCCGGAAACAGTGGACTTTCCCGTTGCAATACCACCCGTCAGACCTATTTTTTTCATGAAACACCAGCTCTACTTTGCGTCATACCAGCTTCTCCCTGTATTGATATCCACCACGAGGGGAACCGAAAGAGGAACGGCATGTTCCATTTGATCTTTCACCAGTGCCATAACTTCTTCCAGCTCCGGTTGATACGTATCGATGATCAGTTCATCATGAACCTGCAGAATCA
>DHDO01000099.1:3069-4300 GCA_002399435.1 Firmicutes bacterium UBA4874 | reverse complement strand
CCCTGAATGGGAGTATTCAGGGCAACCCTTCTGCCAAAGTTTCGTATATTGTAGTTTCTGGATTTCAACTCGGGAAGATCCCTTCTTCGATTCAGCAAAGTGGTGACATAACCATTTTGCCTGCCTTCCTCCACGACCCGTGCCATGTATTCCTGCACTTTCGGATAGCGGTCCAGATAACTGTCGATATATTTTTTTGCTCTTGCGCGGCTGATGCCAAGATTCCTGGACAGGCCATAATCGCTGATCCCGTATACAATGCCAAAATTAACTGCCTTGGCACTGCTTCGCTGCTCAGCGGTAACCTGCTCCATGGAAATGCCAAAAATCTCAGCGGCAGTCCGGCGATGAATGTCCTCATTCCGGATAAAAGCATTCATAAAGGTAGGATCTCCGGAAATGTGCGCAAGGACCCGCAGCTCGATCTGGGAATAATCCGCATCCACCAGAAGATGCTCTTCATCACTTGCCACAAATACCTTTCGGATCCTTCTTCCCATTTTTTCACGAACGGGAATGTTCTGCAGATTGGGCTCCGTGCTGCTGATCCGGCCGGTCGCCGTGACAGTCTGGTTAAAACTGGAATGAATCCGTCCGTCTTCCGGGTGAATGACCTGGAGCAGTCCATCAATATAGGTGGACTTCAGCTTCATGACCTGACGGTATTCCATAATCTTCCCAATGATGGGGTGACTGCCCTGCAGATGCTCGAGAACCTCAATGTCAGTGGAATATCCCGTCTTTGTCTTTTTCTGAACCGGGAGATGCAGTTTTTCAAACAGGATTTCACCAAGCTGCTTCGTGGAATTGATATTAAAGCTTTCTCCTGCCAGTTCCGTAATCTCCTCCGTCAGCCGCGACACTTCCGCAGTAAACTCCAGATCGAGCTGCTGCAGAACCGTTTTATCGACTTTAAACCCAACCCGCTCCATATGTGCCAGAACGCGAATCAGCGGCTGCTCAATCTGCAGATACAGTTCCATCATATCTTCCTCCTGCAGATGCTTTTTTAAAGCTTTCGTCAGATCCAGCAAATCCGAAGCATCAGCTGATACAGTATCCCGATTCAGATAGTCATAGAGAAGCTGCTCCGGTTCATACTTGTTTCGTGTGGGTTCCAAAAGATAGGCACCGATGAACGTGTCAAACTCCAGCCCGTGGAGTGCAATACCGTACTTTAACAGCTCCAGCATCAATTTTTTGGCATCATGGGTTACCTTGCGGATCTCCG
>DHDO01000099.1:1122-2835 GCA_002399435.1 Firmicutes bacterium UBA4874 | reverse complement strand
CAGCTTTTGTTTCATCAACTCCGGAAGAAGGGCCCGGACTTCCTCCTCATGACAGATGTCCGAATACGTGTTGGTTTCCTGCACCGCTTCCTCCTGCACAGCAGTCTCCACTTCCGTCAAACCCAGTTTTTCAATGATACTGCTGAACCCCAGCTCCTGCAGAAAGTCCTTCAGCTCCGGAGACTTTGGTATCGAAAGGGGCTGATCCATCACAGAACAGTCAATGGGTACATCCAGCCGAATGGTAGCCAGATCCTTGCTGAGCAAGGCGTGCTGCCGGTATATGGTCAGGTTTTCTTTCAGCTTTCCCTTCATCTCATCTGTATGATCCAGGACATTTTCCAAAGTGCCGTATTGCTGAAGCAGCCTGGTTGCCGTCTTGGGTCCAATGCCGGGTACCCCCGGAATATTATCCGATTTGTCCCCCATCAGCCCTTTCATATCAATGAACTGAAGCGGTGTAAGGCCGTATTCCTTTTTCATTTCCTTCTCATCGTACCGATGAAGTACAGTGATGCCTTTTTTGGTAAGCAAAACATTGCTATTGCCGGATACCAGCTGAAGGGCGTCCTTATCCCCGGTAACCAGCAAAACATTCCGGTCAGGACCGCCGCAGGACCTGGAAAGGGTCCCCAGTATGTCGTCCGCTTCATAGCCATCCATTTCATAAATGGGAATGTTCATCTGTTTCATGGCTTCCCGGGCCAGCTCAAACTGAGGAACCAGCTCCTCCGGTGCTTTCTGCCTGGTGCCCTTATAGGCCTTGTATTCCCTGTGTCGGAAGGTAGGCGCCTTTTTATCAAATGCCACAGCCAGACTGTCCGGCTTATAATCGCTTATCAGTTTCAACAGCATATTTAAAAAGCCATATACCGCATTGGTAAAAACGCCTTTCTTATTGGTCAGAACCGGAAGCGCGTAA
Organism: Firmicutes bacterium UBA4874; assembly: GCA_002399435.1. GTDB lineage: Bacteria > Bacillota > Clostridia > Caldicoprobacterales > DTU083 > UBA4874. The sequence goes on along the minus strand of DHDO01000099.1, from coordinate 1,913 downwards.
AATGCCCGATGCAATAAGCTGTTGCCGTCGATGATCATCAATACCTTATTCATTCTGTCCCCTCTGTCCATTGCTTCTGTTCCAACATCTTCTGCTGTCCTTTCCTTCTACCTGTTTCTTTGACTTTAACATATTTTTATGAAGAATTCAATGCCGCCATTCCCAATATGAAGAATTCCATGCCATTCCCAACAGGTTTCTGCGCAGAAAGCAAAAAACAGATTGCATTCCGATATGGATTATGTTATCATATTTTTATTGTCATCAGAAAGATGCGCCGAAGTGGTGGAATTGGCAGACGCGCTGGACTCAAAATCCAGTGGTAGCAATACCATGCGGGTTCAAGTCCCGCCTTCGGCACCATACCGAGCGTTCATAACGATACTGAACATTCCGTGAATAGGAGTAACCGAAAGGTTGCTCCTATTTTCGTCTATCCGGCTTTCCTTGTAATATACTCCACCACCACGTCTTTCCCGGTCGTTCTCAATCCGTTTCTTATTCTTTCAGGATTTGCTGTACGTCCGACATACAAATTATGGGAGCCTAGACAATGGTTCTCTCTTACGCTTTGAACCGATAACCCGCTCCCCGAACCGTTTGGATATACCGGGGATTGCCTGGATCTTCCCCAATTTTATCCCGCAGCCGGTTGATGTGGACGGCGACCGTGGCGTTGTTTCCATGGCGTCCATGCCCCAGATGCGCTCGTAAAGTGTTTCCCGGTTTAACACCGCATCAGCGTTTTGCGCCATAAACAGCGGGAGACTTCTTGCTACGGTCTGTTAAAA
>DHDO01000099.1:0-899 GCA_002399435.1 Firmicutes bacterium UBA4874 | reverse complement strand
ACAATGCTCAGTTTATCGATGGGCACCACCAGACTGGCTCTGCCCTCCTGAAGTGCGCGGTAATAGCAAAGCCAGGAAAGACCGGTCGCAAGGCCGGAAAATAAGATGAATATCCAACTCTTTTTATCAATCTCTTTCACAAGGGGCAGCTTTTTCTGAAACAAAACGATGATCCATGCCATGACCAATACAACTATGGTGCGGATAGCTGTTCCTAAATTGGATTCGATTCCCTGTATCCCTACTTTACCGAGAATAGATGTCAGAGCGGCAAAAATGGCGGACAGTATGGCATAAAAAAGCCACGACTTACTCCCTTTGCCCTCCGGGGTTTTGGTTTCCTGACGCTGTATCATAAGATAGGTGCCCACGGCAAGCAGCACAACCCCAACCCCCATCCACAGGGTGGGAGTTTCCCTTAAAAACAGGAAGGCAAGCAGGATGGTCAAAATCGTGCTGCTTTTATCAATCGGGGCCACTTTATTGACATCGCCAAGCTGCAACGCCTTGAAATAGCAAAGCCAGGAAGCACCGGTGGCAGCTCCTGAAAGAATCAGGAACACAAGGTTGCGGGTGGAAATCAGGCCGATGGTACGTTGCGAACCCACAACAAAAACCATTAGCCAGGAAAACAGAAGTACAATAACGGTGCGGAGCGCCGTTGCAAGGTTTGAATCAGTGTTTTTAATTCCGATTTTCGCCAGGATACTGGTCAGTCCAGCAAACAGCGCAGAACCCAAAGCCAACAGAAGCCACATTCCCATCCCTCCATCTTTGTTTTTTGCAGGCATAAGATTGAGGAGATGATCAAGGAGTTAAAATGCGCTCATCCATAAAAGCACCTCGCTTCATGCTTTAATTATAGGCATCCTAAAGAACAAAGTCAATTATAGCAGTAG
>DHDO01000068.1:27778-28311 GCA_002399435.1 Firmicutes bacterium UBA4874 | reverse complement strand
TTCGGAACTTCAAGATATCCATCTTTTATTTTGGGTGTGTTTTCACAGAGGTCCTGTCCATCCTGCCAAATCCAATGGGTATCTATTGGAGCGGGATTTCCCGGTGCTGCTGCGGCTACATGGGCATAAACTGTCAGTGTGATATCAAAATGATTATTTGAATGAGATCCCCATGTCAGACCCCAGTCATTCAGGATCTGAGCCATTTTCACAGTGCCGTTCATACCCCAGAAATGAGGATCTGCCAGCACAATATCAACGGACTTGAGCGCTGCTGCGTGATAAAACTGTCTCCAGTCGGTTGCGATCATATTCGTCGCAACAGGGATATGAGTGGCGTTTTTAAACTCGCACATTATTTCCCGTCCGCTATAACCATCTTCCGGGCCGCATGGGTCTTCTATATACGTAAGAACGTTTTGCATATCATGACACAGTTTGATTGCATTTTGAAGGCTCCATGCTCCGTTTGGATCGATATTGATTCTTGCATTTGGGAACTGCTTTTTTAGCGCTTTGATGGTTTCCATTTC
>DHDO01000068.1:16530-27479 GCA_002399435.1 Firmicutes bacterium UBA4874 | reverse complement strand
TCACACATTGGCAGCTCCAGATATTGTCCAAGCAAGTCAAGCAGCGCACACTCGATTGCCCATTCCGACTTAACAACGAACTTCAGCTTACTGATGTCCAGGCACTGAATGCCTTCACCATTGTCTCCGTCCGCCCTTTTGGATCCAGACATTACTTTATGGATACTGTTTAAAATGGAACGGTATGCACCAATTTCTTTTCCAACCACCAACGGAATGTAACAATTCAGGGCAGAGCAAGTATATTCTCCGCCATGGATCTCACCGATGCCGGTATGGCCGGCATTATCCGTCAATAGAACTAAGTTCCGTGTGAAAAATGGAGCATGGGCACCGCTTAAGGTCATTAACATGCTGTCATATCCTGCTACCGGGATTACTTTCATACTTGTAATGGTTGGGCTTCCTGTTGACATAATGAATTCCTCCCCTTTGGCTGTTTGGCTGATTTTTAATTGTCGTTTTAAACATCAGCGGGAATATAAGCTGGAGTGATGAATGGTGGACTTTCAAAGAAAAGTTTGAAGAATCACCTTGACACCCCTATATGTTAATAATATAATATTATCATAAAGTTGTAAAGTCATATGATGACTTTATGAGTATAAGACTATGGAGGATTCTATGGGACATAAACAAATGCCACAGATTACCCGTATAGGTTCGAATACAAAATGTGATGAAGTAGTTCAGCAGGTTCTTGGCTGGATTATGCATGGCATATATAAGGCAGGCGACCGGTTGCCTTCTGAAAGCATTCTTGCGGAGAGATTTGGCGTGAGTCGAATTACCATTCGTGAAAGCTTCAAAATGCTTACTATGATGGGAGTAGTGTCTGTACGGCAGGGGGAAGGCACATTCGTCAATAAGCTGGATACAAGCGTTCTGCTTAAACCTCTGTTTTCAACACTGCTGTTTGATGCAGCCAATATAAATGAGATTTATGAAGCCCGTATATTTGTGGAAATGGGGACAGCTACTTTGGCCGCGCGCTACAGGGATGATCAGGATTTGCAGGAACTTGCTGATGATATATCAAAAATGGACGTTGCATTGAAGTCCCTTAATCCCAGGGCTTTTACCCAGTATGACCATGAGTTTCACTATCATATTGCCCGGATTTCCAGAAACAATGTACTATTGAGTACTTTAGCCACTTTTGTGGATTTGATAAAAGTATATCGTCAACAATCCATTCACACATTGCAGCATATGCAGGAGTCGCACGGCCGACATCACTCGATTTATAACGCGATTGCAGCACAGGATGAAGAATTGGCTGCAAAATTAATGAAAGAGCATGTGAACAGCTGTAAGATACAGGTAATGAATAGCCTGAATAATAACCAGGATAATGATTCTCAGGTGAATGAGCCTGATTCATTATAAATAGAGAAGCGAAAATCAGCACAAAGGGGGCGGATCATAAAGAACAGGAATGCGTATATAACAGGTGAAAAATTACAGGGAGGTTATATAATGCTTAAAGTAGGATTTATTGGATTAGGAATTATGGGAAAGCCAATGGCTAAGAATGTGAAGAAGGCAGGATACGAACTAATCGTATTCGATCATAATTCAGATAAATTGGAAGAATTTCGAAAAAATGGTGCAATGATTGCAGCCAATGGTAAAGAGATTGCTGAAAAATCGGATGTAATTATTACCATGCTGCCGAACTCTCCTAATGTTGATTCTGCACTCTTTGATAAAGATGGGATTGCAGAGGGACTTCATGCGGGCCAGGCAGTCATTGACATGAGCTCTATCAATCCGGTGGCCAGCCGGGAGTTTTACTCCAAATTAAAAGCACTGAATGTGGATTTCCTGGATGCGCCTGTATCCGGCGGAGAGCCCGGTGCTATCGAAGGCACCATCGCTGTAATGGTTGGCGGAGAAAAACCGGTATTTGACAAATACCATGATTTGCTGATGACAATGGCCTCCAGCGTAAATTATGTTGGGGATGCAGGGTCCGGCAATATCGCCAAGCTGGCAAATCAGATGATTGTTGCGGTCAATATCTCCATTATGAGCGAAGCTTATGCTTTTGCCAAAAAAGCCGGGGCGGATCCGAAGCTTGTATTTGAAGCAATTCGCGGCGGCCTTGCGGGGAGCAAGGTAATGGAACAGAAATCGCCGAAGATATTTGGAGACAATTATGATCCCGGTTTCCGGATTGAGCTTCATATCAAGGATCTGCAGAATGTTCTGGATACAGCGCACACAGTGAACGTTTCCGTACCTTTCAGTGCAGAAGCAATGGAAATTCTGCAATCATTGAAAGCAGATGGGCTTGAAAAGAAAGATCATTCTGCGATTGTCAAGTATTTTGAGAAAATCAATAATGTAAAGATTGTTGATTGACGCTATGTACCTTTGCTGCTTTAAGTTGGAGGGTTGGAATCCATCATTTTGACGAAGAGGGGTCCAACCATCATATTGACGAAGAGGGGTTCATTATGAAGCTGGAGGAGATAAAGGGAATTATCGTTCCTCTTATTACACCGGTTGATGAGAAGGAAACGGTTGATGAGAAGGAAACGATTGATGAAGAAAAGCTTCGTTATATGGTCAACCGTGTGGTTGATGGGGGAGTGAACGGAATCCTTGCTTTTGGGAGCAATGGAGAATTCTATATGTTTGATGAAGCGGAGCTGGAGCGGGGACTAAAGATTGTGATTGACGAGAACCGGGGCAGAGTGCCCGTTTATTACGGCGTCGGTGCAATCAGCACGTCAAAAGGCGTTCGTCAGGCAAAAATGGCCGCCGCAGCCGGTTCAGATGGAATTTCGATCTTACAGCCGATGTTTATCCATCCGACGGAGCAAAGCCTTTACAGGCATTTCCGCACAATAGCCGAAGCCGTTCCGGATGTTTGTGTCCTTCTTTACAATAATCCGGGCCGGTGCGGCTACTGCCTGACGGCAGATTTGGTGGAAAAGCTGGCAAGAGATGTAAAGAATATTGTGGGAGTCAAGGATTCCTGTGGAGACTTTACTTTGCTCAGTGAGTTGATCCGCCGTACCCGGGATATGGATTTCAAAGTGTTATCAGGGAAGGACACCTTGCTTTTTGGAGGGCTTTGTATGGGCAGCGCCGGGGGCGTATGTTCCATTGCAAATCTTTTCCCACAGTTGGTCTGCGGAATTTATGACAAGTTCCAAAAAGGCGATTACGCAGGTGCCAGAGAAGACCAGTTCAGATTGAACCCGGTCAGAATCAGTCAGGATGCCGCAAGCTTCCCAGTGGCGACAAAAGACATGGCCAACATGCTGGGACTTGAAGTCGGAAAATCTATACTCCCAAGTGAACCTTCCAGGGGTCTGGTATGGGAGAATATGAAACGCAGTATTGATGAGGCAGACCTATTTGAATATTACTCAAAAAAATAGGCAGCATTATGTGTTATCTTTCCACAAGACGCTATTTTTGAATTAGGGGAGGAAAAGGGTTATGAGCATTGGCATTCTGAGTCTGATAGGGATTTTGTTGGCTATGGTCATTTTTATCATCGGTGTTTACAAAGATTTCCCCATCATGGTGATCGCTCCGATCAGTGCAATCATCGTACTTGTTTTTTCAAAGCTTCCAATTATCGCAAGTATGGGGAATTCTTACGGGAAAGGCTTTGGAGGTTTTGCGACAAACAACTTTTTACTGTTCCTGCCTGCCTGCATTCTGGGATCCATGTTGGCGGACTGCGGGGCGGCGGAGGACATCGCCGTAAAAATATCGGGCCTGACCTCACGTATAGCCGGGAGAAAGGGGAAGTTCCTGGTGCTGATGGGGCTTTCCCTGATCACTGCGATCCTTGCTTTTGGCGGAGTCAGCGGCTTCGTCGTCATCTTTACCATCGCACCGATTTGCTATTCCATCTTTAAAAAACTGGATATTCCGTGGCACTTCGTTATTGCCGTAGCTGTGTACGGAGGATGTATGTGGACGGCAATTCTTCCTGGTTCGCCAGCTGTCCAGAACCTGATCCCCATAAAATATCTGGGCACGAATGCCAAATCGGCTCCAATGATCGGAATTTTAACGGCGATGACCTGCATTCTTTTTGGAGCCTGGTACATTTGGTTCCAGCTCGGCAGAAGTGAGAAGAAAGGGGAAGGCTTTGCTGAAACCGGAGCACTGATGGACAAGGAAGCAGGCGCATTAAACACTGCAATCCTTGAAAAGAAATGTTCCAATCTGCAGTTTATCAAGGCACTGGCCCCTTCTATTGTTCTGCTGGTTGCGATGAACGCGTTTAATATTGAGCCCTGGGTATCTTTAACACTGGGCTGTATTGTATGCTATGCCTTATATTTTAACAAATTTCAAAGTGTCGGTAAAACATTGGGTGACGGCTGCGCTTCCACAATGAAGTCCATTATGAATGTATCTGCGGTTGTTGGTTTTGGGGCTATCGTGGAACTGACTCCAGGGTTCAAATACGTGGTGGCAAATTTGAATCATATGCCTGGAAGCCCGTTGTTTCAGCTCGCTTTAGCCACAAATATTGTGGCGGGTGTCACAGGCTCTGCTTCCGGTGGTGAGGCCATCGCATTGAATGCGTTTGCAAAGAGGTTCCTGAAGATGGGAATCCCGGCGGATCAGCTGCACAGGATTGTGAATATTTCCTGTTATGGTCTTGACTCCATGCCATATAATGGTTCTGCCATCAATCGCCTGAACTATACAAGACTGACGGTTAAAAATGCTTATTACCATGAGTTCTTCCTGGGTGCTTTGTTTCCGTTTATTAATTCATTCTTTGCCGTACTGCTGGCCAGTATGGGTCTTCACTGATAAAAAATTAAAAAGGCAAAGTACCATAGGATTGGCACTATGGCAGAAAAGTATGGCAGGTTGTAAAGGGAGGAACCGTTTCCAGATTGCTGGAGGCGGTTTGTCCATATTGTAAATCTTGATTAGCATGGAGGGGAAAAGGATGAAGAGTACCATTGAAAGCATGGAAGTATTCCCGGTTGCCGGAAGAGACTCTATGGAGCTGAACCTGAGCGGGGCACATGCGCCATATTTTACGAGAAATGTTGTTATTTTAACGACAAGTAGTGGCGAGACCGGTGTGGGTGAGGTTCCCGGCGGGAAAAAGATTACAGATGCATTGGAGTCCGTCAGGGACCTGGTGATTGGTACAAAGGTGGCTGAATATAAGAATACACTATTAAATGTAAGAAATCGGCTGCAAAGCAGTATTGTGGAAGATGTGAGAGGGAATCAGACCTTTGATCAGAGAACGGGCATTCATGTTCTTACTGCGATTGAGGCTCCACTGCTTGATCTTCTTGGTAAATTTCTTGAAGTCCCTGCAGCTATGCTGTTGGGAGACGGAATGGTGAGAAAAAAAGTACCTTTCCTCGGATACCTGTTTTACATCGGAGACAGAAATAAGACAGATCTGCCTTATTATTCGGAATTGGATTCGGATTGTGAATGGTATCGACTTCGTCATGAAGAAGCACTGACCCCGGACGCAATTGTTCGCCTGGGAAGAGCGGCGCAGGAGAAATATGGATTCCAGGATTTTAAGCTGAAAGGCGGAGTCCTGGACGGGGCAGAGGAAATCAAGGCGGTCCGTGCATTAAAGCAGGCGTTTCCGGAGGCAAGGATTACATTGGACCCCAATGGTGCCTGGAGCTTGAAAGAAGCAGTTGAACTCTGCAGGAATATGCAGGATGTTCTCACTTATTGTGAAGATCCATGCGGCGCAGAAGGCGTATACTCCGGCCGTGAGATTTTGTCTGAGTTTCGGCGTGCGACCAACCTCCGGACAGCGACCAATATGGTTGATACGGACTGGCGGCAGATGAGTCATTCCATTGTGCTTCAATCTGTGGATATTCCATTGGCAGACCCTCATTTCTGGACGATGGAAGGTTCGGTACGGGTTGCTCAGCTTTGCCATGATTTCGGTCTTATGTGGGGAGCACACTCCAATAATCATTTTGATATTTCTCTCGCAATGGTTGCCCAATGTGGTGCTGCTGCACCTGGAAAGATTAACGGAATCGATACACATTGGATTTGGCAGGAAGGGATCGAGAGGCTGACAAAGGAACCGCTTCAGATCGTGGATGGATGTATTGAGATTCCGGAGAAGCCTGGTCTTGGCATTGAAGTTGACAGAGCACAGGTGGAAAAAGCCAATCAGGTCTATCTTGAGAATTGCCTTGGCGGGCGGAATGACGCACTGGGAATGCAGTATCTCATTCCGGACTGGAAATATGATGCAAAAAGGCCGTGCATGGTAAGATAAGCAGGTATATCAACCTGGTAAGATAAGCAGGTATATCAATCTGTAGTTGGACGGGATGTCTATATTTTACTATATTTCCATATCATCATCAAAAGGGGAGGAGCCATGCTTAACAAAACAATAATCAAAGTTCATGACAGGGATAATGTCGCCATTGCCATTCATGATATTCCAATGGGTACTGAGGTGGAAAGCGGAATCATTGCCAATCAGGATATTCCGCAAGGCCACAAAATTGCACTGTGCGATATTGAAAAGGGAGAAAAAATACGCCGATATGGTGTTGTTTTGGGTTATGCGCTGCAGGATATCAAAATGGGAGATTGGATCAATGAATATAAAATAGAGCTTCCATCCCTTCCATCATTGGATGATATGAAGTATGGAACCAATTTGGTGACGGATCTGCCGGAGGCACCGCTTAAAACGTTTGAAGGTTACCGGAATCCTGATGGCGGATACGCAGGCATACGAAATATTCTTGGCATCACTACCACTGTTCAGTGTGTGACTGGCATTCTCAATGTTGCTGTTCAAAAAATGAAGAAAGAACTTCTTCCAAAATACCCTAATGTGGATGACATTGTACCAATCAACCACGCTTATGGCTGCGGCGTTGCGATTCATGCACCGGAGGCAAAAACACCGATCCGGGCATTGCGTAATCTTATCCGGCACCCGAACTTTGGGGGTGAGATAATGGTAGTCTCGCTGGGCTGTGAAAAATTAACCGTGGATATGCTTCTGGATGATGATGAGAACAACGCAGAGAATGTTATTGTATTGCAGGAAAAGTCAGGGTTTCAGGACATGATTGCTTCGTTGATGAATATGGCTGATCAAAAGCTGAAACGTCTCAACTCAAGGAAAAGAGAAACATTGCCTTTGTCGAAGCTTTGCATTGGCATGCAGTGTGGCGGCAGTGATGCTTTTTCCGGGATAACTGCAAACCCCAGTGCAGGTTATGCTGCAGACTTATTGGTTCAATCGGGGGCAACGGTATTGTTTTCTGAAGTAACAGAGGTAAGAGATGGTGTGCATCTGCTTGCTGAACGCTGCGTGAACCGTACTGTGGGTAAAAAATTGGCCGATGAGATGAAATGGTATGACCGGTATCTGGAAATCGGAGGGGTGGATCGCTCTGCAAACCCTACTCCAGGTAACAAAAAAGGCGGCTTGTCCAATATAGTGGAAAAGGCGATGGGCTCCATTGCAAAATCGGGGAGATCTCCGATTGTGGAGGTGCTGTCTCCGGCGGAACGGCCGACGAAACATGGTCTGATATATGCAGCTACGCCGGCAAGTGATATGGTATGCGGCCCATGTCAGCTCGCATCTGGTATTTCACTTCAGGTATTCATGACAGGGCGGGGTACTCCATATGGTTTGGCAGCTGCTCCAGTTATAAAAGTGAGTTCACGAAACGACCTGAAGGATATGTGGAATGACCTGATTGATCTTACAGCAGGGGATATTGTAACCGGGCATGCTACGATACAGGAAATTGGAACGAAGCTGTTTCATATGATTGTTGATACAGCCAGTGGTGTCTACAAGCCATGGGCTGAAGTATATGGTCTGCACAACGATCTGTGTATTTTTAACCCGGCCCCTATTACCTGAAATAACAGCAAAGTGGCATAACGCATGCCAAAAAGTTCATGCCTTATGCCACTTATATATATTGACCTGGATTTTTTTACAGCCTTATTTGTTCACCACCTTATTTGTTCACCACATTGACAGGTGAACCGTTCAGAAAAGCCCGTAAATTTTCCAAAGCTGCTTCCATTAGCCGTTGCCGGCTCTCTTTAGGTGCCCATGCAATATGCGGAGTAATGATACAGTTCCTGGCGAAAAGCAAAGGATTATCTCCATTGATGGGTTCCCTTGAGACCACATCCAGCCCTGCCGCATAGACTTTACCGGAGTTCAGGGCCTGCGCCAGATCCTGTTCTGCGATGAGCTGACCTCTTGAAGTGTTTAACAAGATGACGCCTTTCTTCATCCTGGCTATGCTGTCCCTGTCAATCATATTCCTGGTTGAAGGGGTAAGCGGGCAGTGAAGGCTGATAACATCCGATTCTGCATACAATTCATCGAGTTCCACATTCTCTGCAAAGTCCGGGGAAATAGTCCTGGGATGGTCATTATAGAATAACACTTTCATACCCAATGATTTTGCTATCCTGGCAGTCGCTTGTCCAATGCGTCCAAATCCAATAATGCCTATTTTTTTGCCTGAAAGCTCCATGAGCGGAAAATCCCAAAAACAAAAGTCATCATTTTTTTCCCAACGTCCTTCATGTACGGCATGGTTGTGGTGACCAACGTGATGGCAAATCTCCAGCAGCAATGCAATGGTAAACTGCGCAACCGAATCGGTACCGTAGGTAGGAATATTGGTTACCGGAATATTATGTGCCTTTGCTGTATCTATGTCTACCACGTTATATCCGGTAGCCAGTACTCCAATGTATTTCAGGTTGGAACAATTTTCGATAACTGCTTTATTGATCGGAGTTTTATTGGTGATCACGATCTCTGCATCATTGATACGCGAAATAATCCCGCTGGTATCCGTAAGGGAAGTCCGATCGTAAACTGTAAGCCTGCCCAGCTTTTTAAACCCATCCCAGCTTAGATCGCCTGGGTTTTCAGTATATCCGTCCAAAATGACAATCTCCATATATCTATTCCTCCAAAAGTGCCCACGCCCGGTTCAATACTCTTTTCGCACCGGATACAACAATATCCGGGTCCTCATCCTGCCAGGGCTTTACTTCAAAAGATAATACATAGGGATTTTCTGCGTTCATAAACCCTTCGTTTTTCAGTACACGTAAAAACCCGAGTACCTGAGGAGTGTCGTTGGCTCCGTTGGGAAACCCAAAACGCTGGTGTTCATCGCCGTAGCCTTCTGCAGCAGGGTTGGAGCATACCGTGTTTCCAATGTGAAAATGAGTAATATATGGGCGCAAGGTACGTATGACAAATTCAGGAGATTCGTGAGTCATGGGAATATGGCTCAGGTCGATCAGAAGACCAAAATTTGGATGAGTAGTCCGAACATCAGCAGCAAATCTGGCAGCATAAGGCGCCGGACCAATAAGGGAAGATTTGGCAATATCATAATCAAACACTTCAAGCTCCACCATCATTCCTTTGGCCAGGGCATAATCGCATAATGCACGGGTTGTTTTAAGCAGCTGTGCATAAGCCTGGCTTTTTGTTTCCGGGTTCCACTTGCCTGCTAAAAACGCTACTTCCCTTGCCCCCAGCTCTTCGGCTTCATCTATCGCATCCATTAATGTGTTTTCCGCTTTTTTCCGCCCACATTCGTCCGGATGGTTGGGATTCAGCCCTGTTGTGAGCAAGCGCGGCTGTGCGCCATAACATACTTTCAGGTGAGCCGTTCCAAGCATTTTGGCGGCTTGCTTTCGCATGGAAGCGTCTTTGATCCAGTTTACTTCAATCGCATCAAAATACTCATCCGTTGAGACCTTTCGGATAGATTCCAGTATATGGGGATCCTCTCCACGCAGATTATCCGGCCACGCCATAAAACCAACAATTCCTACCTGAAAATACTTATGAATGGACTCTTTCACTTTAAGTCTCCTCCTGTTTCCTCTTCCTGGCCGGCCTTTTCCTGTTCCTCGCGGAGCAGTTTCATGAATTCCTCGCCGGTAATATTCTCCTTTTCCAGCAAGTATTCTGCTATTCTGCTGAGAGGCTTTTTACTTTCCTCCAGCAGTTTCGTGGCCTTTTGCTGACATTCCGCCAGGATCCTGCGCACCTCGTCGTCGATGGCAGCGCCGGTCTGTTCGGAACAATTGGAAATATTGCGCCCATTCAGGTATTGATTCTGGGTCTGCTCCAGTTCCATGGGACCGAACGTATCGCTCATGCCGTACTGGGTCACCATGTTCCGCGCCAGCTTGGTAGCCCGCTCGATGTCGTTGGAAGCTCCGGTGGTGACTTCGCCGAACTGAATGGATTCAGCTGCGCGTCCTCCCAGCAGGGCGGTAATCTGTGCCAGCAACTCCGAACGCGTCATCAGATAACGTTCTTCCTCGGGTACGTTCATGGTGTATCCCAGGCTGCCCATGGTCCGCGGCACAATGGTGATCTTCTGAACCGGCATGCCGTTTTTCTGCAGAGCGCTGACCAGTGCATGCCCGACTTCATGATAGGCAACCATCTGACGCTCTTTTGGATTCATGACCCGGTCCTTTTTCTCCTTGCCGGCAATGACGACTTCCACTGCTTCCATCAGATCTGCCTGCGTCACGGCGGATCGCTTATCCCGAACGGCCACCAGCGCCCCTTCGTTGATCATGTTGGCCAGATCCGCGCCGGTGGCGCCGGACGTTGCCAGAGCAATGTCGTGCAGACTGACTTCGGGATCCATCTTTACTTTGGCAGCATGAACCTTCAGGATGGCTTCGCGTCCCCTCAGGTCCGGTCTTTCCACGATAATGCGCCGGTCAAACCGGCCTGGCCGCAGCAGCGCCGGATCCAATACTTCCGGCCGGTTGGTGGCAGCCAGGACGACAATACCCAGACCGCTGCCGAATCCGTCCATTTCCGCCAGAAGCTGATTCAGTGTTTGCTCCCGCTCATCGTTGGAGCCTAGCTGGTTATCCCTGCTTTTTCCGATGGCGTCAATTTCATCGAT
>DHDO01000068.1:4697-16253 GCA_002399435.1 Firmicutes bacterium UBA4874 | reverse complement strand
CAGGGTTTTCCCGGTGCCGGGAGGGCCGACCAGCAACGCGCCTTTTGGCTGCTTTGCACCGATTTCCTGATATCGTCCGGGGTTATGCAGAATATCCACCATTTCCAGAAGGCTTTCCTTGGCTTCATCCTGGCCTGCCACATCGCTGAATCGGACACCGCTGTCCTTTTCCATATGATACTCCCTGGCTCTGCTTTTGCCTGCGCCGAAAATACCTCCGCCTGCTCCCGGACCGCGGTCCCCGATCCGTTTCATGAATCTCCGGACCACGAAGAAATAAATCAGGTACAGAATCAGGGTGGGGAGGATCCATACGGTAATAAAGTATTGAAGCAGGGAAGGACCGGAGGAGGTATCGATTTTATAAAAGGCAACATGGTTGTCGTTCAGGCGTTTTACCAGATCGGGATCCTGAACGGTCACGGTGCAATATTCATCTCCTGCAGAAGGTGCCTTGCCTTTTTTCCGCCCTTCCGGATACAGGATTTTCTCCACTTTGGAAAGGTCCGCATCTTTTGCAACGGTTACCTGTATTTCTTCTTCACTCAGCTGGGCCTGACTGATATTGCCGCTTTCCACCAGCTGTATGAACTGGCTGTATGCTATTTGATACTTGGCTTTCTGTCCTCTGTTTGCAAAAAAAATATTGGTCAGGGAGGCAATCAGAAACATGATCATCAGGATATTGAACAGATTGGGGCCCTGCGGTGCCCTGGATCCGGGGCCTTTGCCGGAATATCCGGTATTGTTTTGCCCGTTGTCCGGCCCGGTTGATTTCATCTGATTCTCATTTGGGTGATCCTGTTTCTCATTCTCTTGTTTCCTGGAGAATTTCATTTTTTGCTCCTTTCTCAGAAGGCTCCTTTGGTCCCTTTCTGAATCCGTTTTTCCGGATCTGTAAGGTACTGGTACTATTATACCATAAAATAGATCAATGCTGACATAAAAAAATGCCGGCAGGAAAGCCGGCTCAATTTATCGTATGAAATTCGGGGTATTCTGGTATAGCGCAACGGCTGCCGAGGCACTCCAGGCGGTTGTTTTGTCACTGTCCCGGGTTTTCTCTGCCCATCGGGTGCCGGTGATCCCGGATTCACTTCGATTTTCCCATGCCGTACGGGCATTTCGCTGCAGCCATTGTGCGTATTGCGGGCTGGGGTGAGCTTCCAGGAAATAATTCAGCCATCTGGTCAGGATCCCCTTGAAGCCAGGCAAATCCGCTCCGCCTTCCTCGTTGTTCATGACTTTGCCCCGGTACATGGTTTCCATTGCGTAATTGGCGGCCCGGTCCGCATCCTTTATATATTGTTCGTTTCCGTTATGTTCATACAGTAAGGTGCACATTCCGATGAATGTTCCCTGATTATAGGTGGAAGCCCATGTATTCTTTTCTCCGCATACCGGGTAAGCATCGTCTACATGCCCCGTATCCGGCTCATAAAGATTTGCCCTTTCCCACGCATAAAGATTTCCTGCCTTTTCAAAATAGCTTTCTTCCCGGAAAGCGGTGCCAAGCAAACAGGCTGCAATGGCTCCCGGTCCGTTCACGCAGGCGTTTTTGGTCCGGTTATCCGTTCTCCACCACAATCCGCCGCCAAGATCCTTGCTCCACGCCCTGGCAAATGCATTGTCAAAGTTTATTTTCGCGGTGTTCAAATATTTCCGATCTCCGGTTTCCAAATACATTCTGGCACAGGCAATCACTATCCACATGATATCATCATTATAGGCATTTTTAGCCCACCAGCCATTTTCTTCCTTATGTTTCCAGTCCACCAGAAAACCTTCGTAAAGGTGATCCATTATTTTTCTGTAACGGTCTTCCCCGGTACGGTGGTATGCATCCACAACGATCTCAATCATTTCGGCTTCTGTCCAAAAGTCCATGGCGAATCGATGGAAGTGGCTTTTGGAATCATAGGTATAGTATTGATCCATAAATGCGCTAAATCCATCCCAGGCTATTTTATCAAAGTCCAATGTATCTACCGTTGTCTGAACAACTGCTGTTTTCTGTTTCATCCACTCACTCCTTGGTGTCAAATGTATCAGCTTATATAACCTATTATAACATATATATAATCATACTTTATTTGATATGTCAATATATTCTTTGCTGTTTTTGAACACATCATTTACAGAAAAGAAAGCGAAAGCAGATCGTGGACAAGTGAATGGACGGAAAAACAAAGACAGGGAAAAGGAAAGGGAGAAAAAGAAGAAGGGAGGAGCGATTGGGACTCCTCCCTGTCAATGTATACTGTTATTTGGCATACCGACCTTTCGTGAGTTGTGTTCCGATTTTATCCACGTTGGCCCGGTAGACAGTGCCCGCCTTTTTTTCCACGGCGGCGATCCCGTTTTTATCGGCAAACTTCAGGATATCGTCAAACATGGCTTCCGCTTCCTCTTTGGACTTTGCCATCATGACTTTCGGCAGTTGTTCGCCGATATTATCCTCCACCAGGGTTTTGTTGATCCCTTCCGGATCGGTGGGCTTGATATCGTCGGTCAGTCCGACAAATTCATCGGTGATCCACTTGATGGGGGTCTGCAGATTAGCCTGGTTGCTGACAATCCAGCTTTGTTTGTCGGGGGGCATCTTTGCATTCATTGCATATTTCAGTTTATCGATGCTGTCGGCAAATCCCGGCTCCATCCAGAACCATAGTCCCAGTGCATTGACCTCATCCGCCGTCAGCTCGTTTTCTGGCTTTTTCAGGATGGGCAGGCCGTTTTCATCCAGTTTATCCCACAGATGTCCCTGGGGCCCGTACATCAGCAGCTGTGCCGCCTCCGGTGTAAAGAAAAACGATCGGAGATCAAATATCCTCTGCGGATTTTTCGCTTTTTTGGTAATGACGATCCCGCTTCCTCCCACTGTGTTGCTCCATTCCCCGTAAATATCATTCGGGGACAATCCCTTTGCCGGGGGGAACAGATTGGGCAGGACCATCTCGTAGGAGTCCCCCGGATGGTTCTGCATGTAGATTTTACGGAATTTGTTGGTATCATCCTTGGATTGATCGTAGAACAACAGTCCGTTGCGCCCGGCGACCATTTTTTCCAGAACCTGGTCGCCGTTGTCGGTAAACTGGGTTTCGGAGATCAGGCCGTTTCGCCACCATCTGTTAATTTCCAGGACAGCCTCCTTAAACAGGGGATCCCGGAAAAGCAGCTTATATTTGCCATCCAGTACGGTATACCAGCCGTCCCGCACACCGCCATAGGACCGGTAGAAGGCATCCAGCAGTATGCCGCCGTCTCCGCCTTCTGCGAACTGTACCGGAGTCACGCTCAGGCCGTCCGCCGTCTTTGGTACCTCGTCCCGTACCTTGCACGCATATTGGTAGAGGTCGTCCAAGGTCTCCAGTTTGGGGCTGCCCAGCTTTTTATAGATACTGTCCACATACATCCATGCCATGTTTCCTCCGGTGTGATCGGACCTGGCCCATTGCGGGATGATGTAGAGCTTCCCGTCCACCTTCAGCATTTCACGGGTGGATTCCAGGAGATTCTGCTCCAGTGTTGGGTTTTTTTTCATATAGGGCTCCAGAGGCTGCAGCATGCCCAGCTCAATCATCTTCAGATAGTCCTGGTTCCGGTCCATGAAAATGGAGTCCGGCAAATCCCCGGAAGTGATCAGGGTATTCAATTTAGCCTTCGCATCGGTATCCGGTTTGGAGAATTCTATGTTGACATTGAATTTCTTCTGCATATATTTGGAGACTTCATCCTTGCCCCATTCCTTCAGATCCCACCAGTCATAATTGTAATAATGGGTATAGGTGTAGGGCGTAAGGTCCTCTTCCTTCGCTTTGTCATTCGTTTTCGAATCCGTGGAATCCTTCGTATTCGTCTTGCCGGTATTTTCCGGGGACTTTTGATCGGGCCCGCTTTTCCGGCAGGCAGCAAACATCAGGACGGCAGTCAGAACAATGGCGATCAGACAAACAAATCGACTTTTTTTCATTTTCTTCACACCTCCATTATTTTTTGCAAGAAATCACAGCATCCGGGATGCCGGTTTCAGCCTTTAGCCCTTCAGCGATCCGACCATGATTCCCTTGATAAAATAGCGCTGCAGGAACGGATACACCAGGATGATCGGCACTACGGTGACAATCATGGTTGCCATGGTAATGGACCGCACATTGACCTTTTTCCCTTTTGCCACATTGGAAAGATCCACGCCGCCGCCCTGGTTGGCTGCCTGCGCCAGCTGTTCGGCGAACTTTGCTTCGTTGATGATGTTCATCAGTACGGACTGCATCGGCTTCAGCTCCTGTTTGGTAACATACATGGCAGCGTCATACCAGGAATTCCATTGAAAGACTCCCACAAAAAGCGCTATGGTTGCAACAATCGGAGTGGAAATGGGGAGAATGATCTTAAAGAACACGGTAATATAATTGGCACCGTCTATTCTGGCAGACTCCTCCAGATCCGGAGGGATCCCCTGAAAATAGGTCCGCATCAATATCATGTTCCAGATATTCACCAGATTTGGAATGATGTAAACCCAAAAGGAGTTCATCAGACCCAGGGAGCGCAGCAAAAAATAAAAGGGTACCAGACCGCCGCCGAAGTACATTGGAATGATACACAGGATGGTATAGAGCTTTCTCCCTTTCAGATGGCGGTGAGCCATGCCAAACGCGAACAGGGAAGTCAGAAGCAGCCCTCCCAAAGTCCCGATTACCGTTCTGCCTATAGTCACAAGATATGCCGTATAGATTTTTTCATTGGTAAACACCAGCTCGTAGTTTCGTGTGGTCGGCACTCTCGGGAAAAAGGTGATTCCTCCTCTCACCGTATCATCCGCATCGTTCAGGGATATGGCCAGGGAATTGACAAACGGATAAAGAGTGATTAAGAGGACAAGAGTCATAAGAATCACCACGAGGATGTCAAATAGGGTATACCATATATTGGCCTTTTTAATCACGCAAACCACCTCCCAATCTGTTATTTACAGCACGCTGGTACCCGATATTTTTCCTGCGATTTTATTGGCGGCCAACAGGAGCAGAATGTTCACCGCAGACTTGAACAAACCGGCTGCGGCGCCAAAGGAATATCGGGATTCCCGCAGTCCCACCCGGTACACATAGGTATCCAGTACATCTGCATGGGAACGCAAAAGCGGGTTCGTCATCTGATTGGTCAGCATCATGATCTGATCAAAGTTTGCGTTCAGGAGGCCGCCGATATTGAAGACAAAGAGCAGCACAATGGTCGGTAATATGGTAGCAATGGTGATGTGCCACATCTTGGTAAATCTTCCCGCACCATCTATTTCTGCAGCTTCATATAGCTGCGCATCTACAGATGAAATAGCTGCAAAATAAATTATTGAATTCCATCCAAGCCCTTTCCATAAGTCCGTGAGTACGGACATTCCCCAGAAGTACTCTGCTTTTCCAAAGAAATGGATCGGTTTTTGGATAATGCCCATTCCCACCAGGGCGGAGTTGACGGCACCATTGTCCACCGAAAAGAAGTCGAACATTAGAGCAGCCGCAACGACCCAGGAAATAAAATGCGGAAGGTAACTGATTGTCTGTACTGCTTTTTTAAAATGTTTTCCCATCAATTCATTCAGCAGGACTGCAAAAAGGATGGGAGCGGGGAAATTGATCACTGTTTTCAAAAGGCTGATTACCAGCGTGTTTCGCATCACGATCGGGATATTCGGATCCTGCAGCAGGGTCTTGAAATGCCGGAACCCCACCCAGGGGCTGAGACCTGGGAAATCCCCGAGCTGGAAGTCCTGAAATCCCATCAATACGCCATACATGGGAATGTAGGAAAAAATCACAATGAGAAAGATCGCAGGAATGACCAGGACCTGAAGGTCCGCCTGCTTGAGAAAATCCCTGAAGAAGCTTTCTCTTTCTTTCGTATTGCGGTTACTGTTTTTCTCGCCTCTGACGTTCAGGGAATTTTGTATGGCTGACTGTTTGCCTGGCATGGGAAACCTCCTTCCTTTCTGCCTATAACCGGCAGGAGCCTTTGGTTTTATGCCGCGTGACATGGCGCCTTACAGGAAGACATGCGGGGGGAATCGGACGACACGAATCCTGTGAGTAAACATTTGATATCACCTCTCTTTATATACTATGTAACAGCAGTCATAAAAGTACGTAAATGGAGGAAAAAATAAATTTTTTGCATTCATTTCGCTAAAGATTCCATGCATCTTATTGTGCAATAACTATAAATGTATCCCATTTTCATATATCATTGTCTTTTGTAAAAGGAAATTCTGCATCGGTACCATTTGCATACATCCTTGCCATATATCCTACTATCCATTGTTGGTGACCCAGTGAAGTTCTGCATCGGTACCATTTACATACATCCTTGCTATACATCCAACTACCCATTGCAGGTAATCCGGTGTAACGATATATCATTATTATCATGAGACACGAACCTTTTTACTTTGTTAACGATATATCGGTAATTATCCCGGTAATGTTTTGCTATACTTGCAGGTAGTGGAGAGGAATATTATGACTATAAAAGATGCGACCTCCAAACGAATTTTGCAGCTATGCGGGGAAAATAATATAACGATCAACAGACTTGCCAATTTAGCTGGGATAACGCAATCAACGCTTAATGACGTAGTGCGCGGAAAGAGTAAAAATCCCACTATAAAAACCATATACTATATTTGTTTTGGGTTGGGAATTGAGCTAAAAGATTTCTTTGATTCGGATTTGTTTCTTAATCTGTTAGATAACGATTAGCATGGGAGCCTGTTTTACCGGAGGACTATTTCGTTACATATGACCTTTCCGAAAGGCTTGAAACCCAATACAATCGGACGTACAGGCAAAGTTTACCTATCGTCCATCCGGGAAAGGAAGGAGTCGGGATGCGGATTGCCATCGTGACAGGTGCGTCCAGTGGTTTGGGGCGGGAATTCATCCGACAGATTTGGGAAAGGGAAAAGCCGGACGGGATCTGGATCATTGCCAGGAGGGAGAACCGCCTGCAGGAGATTGCGGAAGAATCCCCTTTGCCGGTTCGCTCCTTGCCGCTCGATCTGACAAAGGGCAGTGCCTTTGACAGGCTGAAGGCGTTGCTTAAGGAGGAGCGGCCGGACGTCCGGCTGCTGGTCAATGCCGCGGGATTCGCCAAAATGGGGAATTATACGGAAGTATCCGTTCAGGACAGCAACAATATGCTGGATTTGAACTGCCGTGCCCTGATGAACATGACACTTACTGTTCTGCCTTACATGCAAAAAGGGGCCCGGATTTTAGAGATCTGTTCATCCTCGTGCTTTCAGCCCCTTCCGGCTTTGAATGTTTATTCCGCTACAAAGGCATTTGTACTGAGCTACAGCCGTGCCCTGCGTTGGGAACTGTTTGGGAGAGGGATCCACGTGACAGCTGTCTGTCCGTATTGGATCAGGGATACGGAGCTTATCGACATTGCAAAGGATTCCCGCAATTCTCAGGCTATCCGTCATTTTCCCCTTGCATCTCATGCTGCCCGCATAGCGAGAATCGCACTGCGGGACAGCAAATGGAATCTTCCCGTATCCACACCGGACATCGTCAGCTTCCTGCAGCGCCTGCTCTCAAAATTCATCCCCCGTGAGCTGATCATTGCCTGCTGGGAGGGTCTTCGCCGGATCTAAAACATGGAAATCAGAAAATGTCGGCCTGGTACGAATATTTTAAATTTTTACGGAGCAAGGGGGTTGTTATATGAAGGCAACGGTGATCGGTGCCGGAAACTCAGGGCTTGCCATGGCAGCGCATCTGAGCAGAGGCGGGAACAGCGTTACACTTTGGAACCGGACCGGTTCCACCATTTCCAGGATTTGCAGCACGCATGTGATTCATTGTGAAGGAGAGATTCAGGGAGACATCCGGATTGACACGATTACGAATGATATCCGTCTGGCACTGAAAGATCCGGATATTGTACTGATTACCACACCGGCCAATTCCCACAGGGAGCTCGCGGAGCTCATCGCCAAAAACATCCGCAAATCAACGGTAATCGTCCTGAATCCCGGACGAACCCTGGGGGCTCTGGAGTTTCGCAGAACCTATGACAGGTATAACACGGAATATCCACAGACCATAGCCGAGACCCAGACAATTATCTACACCTGCCGGAAAACCACGGAAGACTCCGTTCATATCATGGCTATGAAGGATTCTGTCCTGATTTCAGCACTGGATGCCCGGATGAACAAGGATATTATCCGTTATCTGCCCGAGTGCATCCGGCCATATTTCATTCCCGCCGAATCCATTATTCAGACATCCATCGGAAACGTGGGCATGATACTGCACTGTGCTCCGCTCCTTTTGAATGTGGGAAGGATGGAAGGCGCCGCAAGTCACTACAAGTATTACCATGAGGGCATTACCCCGACGATTGCGCGGTTTCTGGAACGGCTGGATCAGGAAAGAGTCCATGTTTCGGAGACTCTGGGTTACCAGGTGGAATCGGCAAAGGAATGGATGATGCGGACGTATCATGTTTCCGGGGGCAGTCTGTATGAATGCATCCAGAATAACGATGCCTACAGGGAGATTGATGCTCCCACCACATTGCATCACAGATACATTTTTGAAGATGTCTCCTATGGCCTGGTTCCCCTGGAAGCGATTGGAAATAAACTGGGACTGGATATGAAAAATACCACGCTGATTGTGGATCTGGCCTGCCGATTGCTGGAGGAGGACTACAGGGAGAAAGGGTATCAGTTGGATTATTCCGCAAGTGAGATTACCTGGCTGAAAGAGACTGCTGCCCACCTTGTTCCGGACAGGAGTGGTAAAAATGAATCCGAAATACCATTTTCATGACGGCCGTATGAGATATGGCTTTATCAAGCCGGCCATTGACGCCCATACCCTGGGAATCAATGCTGCGGCAGAGCTGCTCCGCACGTGCGGCTGCGATGTCATTATCGCGGAGGATTCCGTTGCGGAGGCAATGAATGATATTTTATATGAGGTAAAAAGGCAGATCGTTGTCGACTGGATCATACGGGAGAACATCAACCGGCTGGGCATCAGTTATCGGCTGGACAGGAATGATGCGGTCCGCATGATGGGGTATCTGCTGGAGCAGATGCGAAAGAACCGGCTGCTGCATTACCAGGGGGGACCCGTGGATGCCGTCTATTTTGCCGGCCTGCCGGAGGCTTGTCAGCTGATGGAGCAGGAGTTCGACGGCCTGGTGCGTGTGTTCCGGGGCGGGGAATCGGACCGGGAGACCCTTGGCATGCTGGGAGTGCCGGAGGAGAAGATTCCCGTGGAAGTCCGGGAGGGCAGCCGGTACGATGAGGCACGGATGGAGTTTGGCAGACAGATCTTTGCCTCCCAGGAATATCGGAAATGGAAACCGGCGGATCCGCCGGACTATCCGGATTACGGGACGGATCGGGATACCGTGGAAAAACGTTTGAATGCCCGGAAAGGCGCCCAGGGCTCGGTACCGCTGACCAGGGCGCATGTGGGGCCATATTCTTCCGAAGTCAGCCGGGAGGAAAATGTGAAGGAGTTTTTATCCTGGGTCAAGATACTGGCAAGGGACCGATATCTGGATATCATTTCCATAGGAAGCTCGCAGCTGACCCAATCGGACTTTGGGGGAGACTGGGAAGGCAAGGTCAACGGAGGCGGGGTTCCCATCCATTCCCCGCAGGAATTCCGGATGATCCGGGAGGCTTCCCGGCCGCTCTTTTTGCGGACCTATGCCGGGACAAGGAATATCCCGGCTTTGGCACGGATGTACGAGGAGACCATTCATATCTGCTGGCACGCCCTGTCCCTGTGGTGGTTCAACCGGCTGGACGGGCGAGGTCCCTACGATGTCTATACCAATTTAAAGCAGCATATTGAAACCATCCGGACTATTGCAGGGACGGGCAAGCCTTTTGAGGCAAATGTCTCCCACCATTTTGCATTCCGCGGCGCCGATGATGTGACCTATATTGTTTCTGCCTATCTGGCAGCCAAGCTGTCAAAAATGCTGGGCATCCGGACGTTTGTTCTGCAAAATATGCTGAATACTCCCCGGTCCACCTGGGGCGTTCAGGATCTGGCAAAGTCCCGGGCAATGGTCAAACTGGTCCGAAGTCTGGAGGATCAGAACTTTCGGGTGATTCTTCAGCCACGGGCCGGGCTGGACTACTTCAAACCGGATATGGAAGAGGCCAGGATGCAGCTGGCTGCCGTGACAGCGCTGATGGACGACATCGATCCGCACAATGAAGCGGATCCGCCCATTATTCATGTCGTAAGCTATTCGGAAGCTTCCCGGCTGGCGACGCCGGATATCATAAAGGAAAGCATCCAGATTACCCAGCATTCCCTGCAGAAATACCGGGAGGCAAGGCGGATGGGGAAAGTGGAGGACATGAGCCGGAACCGGAATGTGGCGGAACGATCAGCCGGGCTCCTTCAGTCAGCAAAGAAACTGCTGGCGGCAATGGAAGAAACCTTTGACGATCTTTATTCGGCGGAAGGATTCTACAAGGTGTTGGCAGCCGGATTCCTGCCGGTGCCCTGGATCTGGGGAGAAACCGAAGAATTCCGGCATGCCAGGGAATGGACCACCAAACCGGTAAAAGGCGGAGTCTCCGTGATGGATGAGAGCCATAGAGTGATGAGCATGGAGGAGCGGATTGCCATTGCCCGTACCAACTGCGCGGATGCGGAATATCATCTGAAGCAGAGGATGCGGGAGTAATACCTCCTGCAGGGACTTCGACTTTTGCAGGGATTTCGATTTTTGCAGGGACCTTGATTTTTGCAGGGACTTTGATTTTTACAGGACCTTTGAAAGGATTTCAGAAATGCAGCAGCGCGGCCAGTACTTTCAATGCCTTGTCCCTGCGGCGCAGGACTGTTTTGTAGCAGACGCCCTGATCCCTTGCAATGGATTTCAGGCTCTTTCCCTGATAATAGTGGAGCAGGATGATTTGTTTCTGTACGGGATCCAGTTGATCCACCGCGGATCGCACTGCTGTTTTTAGTTCCCTTTTCAAAAGATCGCCCGGGGGATCGGCGGACTTGTCGGCGATTCGGTCCAGAGGATCCTGCCCGTCCCCTTCCGCAGAGATATTCCGGAACCAGGCGACCCTCTGCTTTCTGGATTGATTGTAGATGTGAAAGGCCAGCCTGTTCTTCAGATAGGCAAGGAAGGGAACCCCGGTGGATTCCCTGTAATCCCGGACTGCTTCCAATACCTCCAGACTGGCCTCCTGCATCATTTCCTCCCAATCCATTCCCCATGCGTAGCGTTTCAGGGTAAAAAGGAGGAGCGGCTTCAGTCGATCCAGTAATTCCAGCTGTGCAGTCGGGCTTCCGTCCCTGGCATCTTCCACCAGATTTTTCAGTTTGTAATTCATGGGGGCCTCCTTTTCTTTTCTGCTGTTTTTCTACTGTGTTTCGTTTTTCACCGAACATTCCCCGAAGGTTTTCCTTTTCCGGAAGGTTTTCCTTTTCCGGAAGGTTTTCCTTTTTCCGGAAGGCTTTTATTTTCCCGGAGGGTTCTCATTTTCCATGAAGG
>DHDO01000068.1:0-4533 GCA_002399435.1 Firmicutes bacterium UBA4874 | reverse complement strand
AGGGCTTTCATTTTCCATGAAGGTTTTTTATTTCCCCGGAAGGTTTTCATAAAACGTTTTTCGGTTGATTCTGCTTTCACATGCTGATATAATGATTAAGTCACGAACACTTGTTCGTATTTTCATTATAGCAATGGAATTACCGTTTGTCAAATATATTTCTAGTATTTGCATAAATATTTGCCAAATGGTAAATTGTCGGATAGAATAGTCCTGAGGAGTGAGAAGTATGAAATTCGGAGAATATCTGAAGGATCTGCGGAAAAAGAATCGTCTTTCGCAAAAGGAGCTGGGTAAACTGGCAGGCTACAGCAATGCGGAAATATCCCGGGTGGAGTCCGGAGACAGGCAGAAGCCGTCGCCTGTTTTGCTGAAAGCCGTTGCGCCGCATCTTGGTGTTTCCTATGAGGAGCTGCTGAAAAGGGCCGGGTATCTGGAGGAAGTGATTGACCATTCTGGATACACGGAGCATGTCTATACGGATGGGGAAGGCAAGCTTGCCGATATTGTCAAACAGGCAAAGGAAATGCAGGAGGCGGACAGCGACTGGGCCGGCATCGCTTACCGGGTATCCAGGGAATTGTCGAAGAAGGACATGGAGGCCATCAAGGCGGTTGCCAATTCCCTGCTGGACAAAGCAGGCAGGGACCAATGACCGCGGAAAGGCCCGTCGGCAAGCCCGTCCTTCCTTCGATTCCGGATTATCGATCGGACTACATTGATTTGCGGCTGCAGGAGTTTCTTGATTCACTCGGCGCTGCGCAGTGGCCCATCGACTGCGTGAAGCTTCTTTCCAGAATGAAGGATTCGGATCAGTATCGGATCCGGATTGGTTACGCCGGGGAGGAAGTGTCCGACGGTCTGGACGCTGCGACAAATTATGTGCAGGGGATGTATCAGATCGTGCTTTCCCGCAGCAAGATCCGGTACCCTTACCGGAAATCCTCCGATCGCCGGCTGAACTTTACCATAGCCCATGAAATCGGTCACATTGTCCTGGAGCATCTGCTTGTGCCAAATCACTGCAAAACAAAAGAAGAGATCCGGATGGAGGATCTGGAAGCGGATGAGTTTGCCGCGCGGCTGCTCATGCCACAGAAACTTCTTTACTCCTTCAACTATTACTCTGTCGATGCCGTCGCTTCCTTTCTGAATGTATCCAATACCGCACTCCGGATGCGTCTGATTCATCTGGGCGCGGCCCATCTGATCCGTGCCCGCAGGGTAAAGAGCTGTGTCCGCTGCGGCAACACCCGTTTTTCGGAATTTGCGCAGTACTGCGGGGTATGCGGGCAATCGACTGCGCAGGGGCGCGGGGGAATCCGGCGGATTTACTATCCCGATGAATACCCCATTGATTCCTTCAAAAGAGCGCTGGTCTGTCCGAAATGCCACAGGGATATCCGTCATGGAAACGGAGACCGTTGTCCCTTCTGCGGAACGTGTATATTCAATTTTTGCTCCGGATTTTTTGATTCGGGCGGCAGCGTATGTTCCTGTGCCAATCCGGGATATGCAAGGTACTGTGAAGTTTGCGGGAGGCCGACTTATTATCAGGAAATAAATTGCTTGAAGGATTGGCAGGACTGTTATACGATAGGGATGAACCGCTAGTACAAGACAACGGGATGCAGATACATAATGGACGGAAAATCCGTAAAGGGGAGGAAACAGGAATGAGTTCCAAATTGATTCTGGGAGAAGCACTGCCCAATATTCCATGGGAGGAAAAGCCCGAAAGGTGTCGCGGGGTGGTATGGCGTTCGGAGAAAAACCCCATTATACCGCGGGATTTGCTCCCGACATCCAACAGTATTTTCAACAGTGCCGTGGTTCCCTATAAGGGACAGTTTGCCGGAGTGTTCCGGTGTGACGATACCAGAAGGGTCATGCAGCTTCACAGCGGGAAAAGCAAAGACGGGCTGCACTGGGAGATTGACCCGGAGCCCATACACTTTGTATGTACGGATCCGGAGATCGGCCGCTTTGTTTATGGGTACGACCCGAGGGTATGCTGGATTGAGGACCGATATTATGTCACCTGGTGCAACGGATATCACGGACCTACCATAGGGGTGGCCTATACCCATGATTTTGAGACATTTTATCAGATGGAGAATGCATTTCTGCCTTTCAACCGCAACGGCGTGCTTTTCCCCAGAAGAATCGGCGGAAAATATGTCATGCTGAGCCGGCCCAGTGACAGCGGGCATACTCCGTTTGGTGATATCTTCTGCAGTGAAAGTCCGGATATGGTGCATTGGGGCTGTCACCGTCATGTCATGTCGCCAAGGGGGTCCTGGCAGGCGACAAAAATCGGCGCAGGTCCGACTCCGATTGAAACAACGGAGGGATGGCTGCTGATTTATCATGGCGTACTGACTTCCTGCAATGGGTTTGTTTACAGTATGGGAGCAGCCCTGTTGGACCGGGAACAGCCCTGGAAGGTTCTTTACCGGACCGAGCCTTATCTGCTGTCCCCGCAGAAACTGTATGAATGTGTGGGAGACGTGCCCAATGTTGTCTTCCCCTGCGCTGCTCTGGCGGACGCGGACACCGGCAGGATTGCCATTTACTACGGCGGAGCGGACACGGTCACCTGCCTGGCGTTTACTCAGGCAGACGAGCTGATCGATTTCATCAAGGGGAATTCCGTGGTGTAGGACAGGGAAAGGTGTCTAGGATAGGCTGGAACAAAGCGGTTTTGCGAAAGACGAAAGACGGTGTTTTTTTGGCACCGTTTTTTATTTTGCTGTACATTTGCATGGCAATGCATTAAAATAAAAAGCAATATATCTTTATGGAGAAGCAGAAGGAAATGGAAAATTTTCAGGGGGGGAAAGAGTGTGGAGACAGGGGAACTGCAGATT
This sequence comes from Firmicutes bacterium UBA4874, assembly GCA_002399435.1. Taxonomy (GTDB): domain Bacteria; phylum Bacillota; class Clostridia; order Caldicoprobacterales; family DTU083; genus UBA4874. Next base: position 1,663 of record DHDO01000068.1, on the reverse strand, counting down.
CTGATTGCGATGGTTTTGTACATTGGTGTGGTAATTGGCATCGGCCTGTATTATGCCCGGCGTGCCAATGAGAGCAGTGACAATTACCTGATAGGGGGCAGATCCCTTGGACCGTGGGTGACGGCCATGGGAGCCGAGGCTTCCGACATGAGCGGATGGCTTTTGATGGGACTGCCGGGAGTCGCGTACTGGTCCGGACTGAGCGGTGCGGTGTGGACGGCGCTGGGTCTGGGCCTCGGTACCTACTTCAACTGGCTGCTGGTGGCAAGGCGGCTTCGCAATTACTCCCATGCCGCAGGGGATGCCATAACTATCCCCGATTTTTTCAGCAATCGGTACCGGGAGAACCGGAAAATCATCATGACAATATCGGCTCTGTTTATCCTGATCTTTTTCAGCGTTTATGCGGCAAGCTGCTTTGTAACGGTGGGAAAGCTTTTCAGCACGCTGTTTGATGCTCCGTATCGTACCATGATGGTCCTGGGAGCTTTGTTTGTGGTTTTTTATACATTTCTGGGAGGTTTTTTGGCGGAAAGCGCCTCGGATTTCATGCAGGGGATTCTGATGATTCTGGCTCTGGTTGCCGTACTGGCAACAGGCATCCGGCATGCGGGAGGGATGTCTGCCCTCATCGCCAATGCGAAGTCCATACCTGGATTTTTTGATTTCTTCGGAGTGGCCCGGCCGCAGCTGAAAAACGGAATACAGCAGCTGCAAAACGGGATGCCGCTCTTTGGGAAGGCGGGCAGCTATGGCTTCCTGGCGGTGATTTCCACTCTTTCCTGGGGCCTGGGCTATTGCGGCATGCCCCATGTTCTGGTAAAATTCATGGCAATCCGGCGATCCGATGATTTGAAAATATCCCGGAGGATCGCCGTTGTCTGGGTAATTGTGTCCCTGACTGCTGCGGTTCTCATCGGGATAATCGGCAGAGTGCTGTTTCCGGATGCCCTGCTCACGCAAAGCACTTCGGAAAATGTATTTATCCTGCTTTCCACCAATTTCTTTTTGCCGTTGTTTGCCGGATTTGTGATGGCGGGAATTCTTGCTGCCACCATCAGCTCCTCGGATTCCTATCTGCTCATCGCCGCTTCGGCTTTCTCCAAGAACGTGTATCAGGGGATTTTCAGGAAGAAAGCAACGGATCGGGAGGTACTGTGGGTATCCCGGATCACTTTGCTGGTTGTGGCGCTTATCGCCATGCTGATTGCCCTGGATGAGAACAGTATTATTTTTACGGTGGTTTCCTTTGCCTGGGCAGGTTTTGGCGCAACGTTCGGGCCGGCCATGCTGTTTTCCCTGTTCTGGAAAAGAACGACCCGGTCCGGTATCATTGCCGGTATGGTTTCCGGCGGAGGAATGGTCTTTTTGTGGAAGTTGGCTCTGAAACCTTTGGGAGGAATTTTTGGGCTGTATGAACTGCTCCCGGCATTTGTCCTGGCCTGTATCGTGATTTTTGCAGTTTCCCTGCTTTCCAAAGCGCCTTCTGAAGAAATTCAGCAGGAATTTGAAAAGGTGAAGGCGGAAGAGCTCCGGGGCTGACTGCTCCTGAGCCATAAAATCCGAAATGGGAGTCGGGGAAATAGCAAAGCCCTGGAATAGGCACGCATAACAAAGAACACTGGTGAATTCTCAGAAATTCAACCTGATTCATGGTATAATA
>DHDO01000108.1:11007-19092 GCA_002399435.1 Firmicutes bacterium UBA4874 | reverse complement strand
GACGGAGAAAGCATATATGGGGAAAACAGATGTCCGAATTGCGGGACTCCGTTTCGCAGGGGCACTACCACATGTCCCAAATGCTCCAAAAAAACCGAGACATTACGAAGATTATTGGATTATCTGCGGCCTTATCGGTGGAAGGTTGCGCTGATGCTGCTGACGACATTGATTTATACGGTATTGACCCTGGTACCGCCTTATCTGCAGAAAATCATGATTGACGATGTGATCCGCAAGAGCAGGCTGGATTACCTCAAATGGATTGTATTGGTCATCTTTGGGGCCAATCTTTTAAGTGTTTTGTTTGAAGGGCTTCGGAGCTATCAGCTGGCCTGGCTGGGGCAGAAAATCATTTACGATCTGCGCTCCCAGGTTTATGCCCATCTGCAGTCCCTGGGTCTGGCCTATTATGACAAAAGGCAAACCGGCGCCATCATGAATCGGGTCACCGGAGATACTTCCTCCATACAGAATTTCATTGTACTCGGGATTCAGGAGACCATTGTGCAGATCTTTACGCTGGTTGCCATTGCCGTTATTCTGTTTGCACAGGACTGGCAGCTGGCTCTGATTGTCCTTTTGCCTACTCCCTTTATCTTTTTCGGGACGAGATTCTTTGGAAAAAGGATTCACAAGCTGTATCACAGGATCTGGAGACGCCGGTCCAACATGAGCGCTGTATTGGGAGGGGCCATACCGGGTATCAAAGTCGTAAAGGCCTTTACCCAGGAACATTACGAGACGGAAAAGTTTCAGGAAGCACTGGAGGATTATTTTCACGAGGAGGTCCGTGCCATAAAATACCGTTCCACCTTCTTTCCGCTGATTTCCCTGGCCACCTCCGTCGGTGCTGTGCTGATATGGGGCTATGGGGGCTACCGGGTGATTGCCCACCAGGGTATCACCCTTGGTACCCTGACCGCCTTTATCGGCTATATGTGGAGGTTTTATCAACCGATCACCACCCTCAGTCACTTGAATGAGCAGTACGAAGGCGCCATTACAGCTGCCGAGCGGGTTTTTGAAATTCTTGATCAACAGTCAGAGTTCCGCCAGGTGGAGTCGGAGAAGGCGGTTCTGATGAAAGGGGAGATTGTGTTTCGCCATGTCTCTTTCTATTACGAGGTCGGGGAAGAGGTTCTGAAAGATATCAACCTTCATATCCATGCCGGTGAGCTGATTGGTTTGGTAGGTTCCAGCGGTGCCGGAAAATCCACCCTGGTCAACCTGATTCCCCGGTTCTATGAAGCCACGGAAGGAGAAGTCCTTCTGGATGGAGTCAATATAGAAGATATGGATCTCAACGCCCTTCGTTCCAATATCGGTGTTGTGCTTCAGGAACCGTATTTGTTTTACGGAACGATTGCCGAGAACATCTCCTATGGACGTCCTTCGGCATCCCTGGAGGAAATTGTATGGGCTGCCAGAGCAGCAAATGCACATAAGTTTATTATGAAATTTCCGGATGGCTATGATACTTTGATCGGAGAAAGGGGAATCGGACTGTCCGGTGGGGAGAAGCAAAGGATTTCCATTGCCAGGGCAATTCTGAAGAACCCCAGAGTTCTGATTCTGGATGAAGCCACGTCGTCTGTGGATACGGAAACGGAAAAGCTGATTCAGGAGGCTATCGACAGGCTGGTCCACAATCGAACCACCATTGCAATAGCTCATCGTCTGTCCACATTGAAAAACGCCCACCGGATCCTTGTCCTGGATAAAGGTAAGATTGTGGAAGAAGGAACACATGATGAACTGATGAGAAAAGAGAATGGAACGTTCCGCCACCTGGTTGAGATACAGGCGGAGGTTGCAAGAACAAATGTTATATAAAGATGTCTGGGAGGTTTGTATGGGACAGGAAAGATATATCAAATCAGAGGAAGACAATGCTGTTATGAAGGTCGATTTTCTGAATCCTTCTTCTTTGGAATTCCGGCTGGACAGCTATATGAGATTAAATCTTCACAATAAAACAACAAAGGAAATCATGGAAGATGTAGACCTGAAACTGATGTTTCCCCTGACTCACAGGACCGGCTATCTGGAGATATTCAACGGGGCGGAAGAATTCGGTGTGATTCGGGATTTAAAGGAACTCAGTCCGAAAAGCCAGAAAGTTATTGAAGAAGTTCTGGAGCAGAGATATTTTGTTCCGGAGATTACACAGATACGAAAAGTAATTGAGAAATACCGTCTGGTGTACTGGGAAGTGCTTACGGACCGGGGAGAAATGAACTTTTATACAAGAACAAGGCATGATATTGTTGTAAAGGAAAACCAGGTCTTTATCCGGGACATCGATTCCAACCGCTACCTTATCCGGGACATCACAAAGCTAAGCCCCCAGGATCAGAAGGAGTTGAGCCCGGAAATCTAGAATCAGACTTTGCAGTGCATTGAAATTACCTTTACAGTACATTGAAATTGCCTTTGCAGTGCATTGAAATTAGGTTTGCCACATACAATTCAATAGGGGAGGTGAGGTAAAATGGCCCGTAAATCATTATACAGGTTCTTGCTTCCCCTGTTGTGCGTTCTGCTTCTGGGTCTGCTGGCCTTCTTCGCCTTTGAAAAGGCAATTCAGCCCACCCTTGTCGCCATGTCTGAAGCCAAAGTGGAAAGCATGAGTGTTACCGCAATGAACACAGCAGTAAACGAAATACTTGGCTCGGACGTAAAGTATACCGATCTTACCAGCATTATAACGGACTCCAACGGGAAGATTTCCACAATTCAATACAATACCATTTTGATCAATGAACTGGCCAGAAAAACCTCTTCCCTTGCTCAGAGCAAAATAGCGTCCATAGGGGAGCAAGGCATAGATATTCCCATGGGTTCGGCGACCCAAAGCAAGATATTGGCTGGCAAAGGACCCAATATCAACGTGAAACTGATTCCCATCGGATCGGTATCCGCGGACTTTTATGAAGAATTCTCACAGGCAGGCATCAATCAGACCATGCATAAAATTTACATTTCCTTAAAAACCAGCGTGCATATTGTTGTGCCATTGGGAAGCGACACGATCAAACTGTCCAATAAAGTTCCCATCACAGAAATGATTATAACAGGAGAAGTTCCTGATACCTTTATCAACGTGAGAAATATGGATCAGGCCCTGAAACTGATTCCCATTGATTAAATGTATTTGTGCCCGTGACATATTCAAAAGGATATGAGAATACATATAAGTGTAATTGGTTTCTTACCAAACAGAAAGATCAAAAATACAAACGAGGTGTCAGACAATGAACCTGATCAGTCCAAAAGAAGGCATTTACGGAATGAGGGGCCTGACCGATGAACAAGTGAAGTCTTCCAGAGAACGGTATGGGGATAACAATTTTGTTCAGCAAAAAAGGCGAAGCTTTGTAAAGGAGTTTTTAAGCAATTTCGGGGATCCCATTATAAAGATCCTGCTTATTGCCCTGGCTGTTAATGTTATTATCCGGCTTGGCAGTTTTGAGTGGTACGAAACCATAGGAATTGCCGTCGCCATATTGGTTTCCACCTTTGTTTCAACCATATCGGAATATGGGAGTGAATCTGCTTTTGAAAAGCTGCAGGAGGAAGCCCGGAAGACCAAGTGCCGTGTGAAAAGATCAGGGCAGCTTGTGGAGATTGCGGTTGGTGAAGTGGTCGTCGGAGATTATGCACAACTACAGGCCGGAGACCGCATTCCGGCAGACGGGGTGATTCTGAGCGGTGAATTGTATGTGGACCAGTCTCCGTTGAATGGAGAAAGCAGGGAAGCCTATAAGGCGCCGCAGGAGGGAGGAAAGCGTAAACACTGCGATACAACGGATTTTAACGATCAAAACAGTTTGTTTCGCGGCTGTATCATTTCTTCCGGAGAAGCCCTGATGGAAGTACAAAAGGTAGGCGAGGGAACGCTTTATGGGAAACTGGCCCGTGATATTCAGGAAGACACCCGTGAAAGTCCCCTGAAACTGAGGCTGGGGAAACTGGCACAAACAATCAGTAAACTGGGATACATTGGGGCTGCCCTGGTAGCCGTCTCCGATTTGTTTCAATCGATCGTTCTTGCCAATGCCTTTGAGCCGGCTGCAATTCAGCAGTTTGTGCATTCGCCGAAGCTGATGACGGAGTGTATTTTTCATGCCGTCACCCTGGCAATATCGATTATTGTCGTGGCAATCCCCGAAGGTCTGCCCTTAATGATCACTGTTGTTTTGTCCTCCAATATGAATCGTATGCTGAAGGACAATGTTTTGGTAAGAAAGCTTGTGGGAATTGAAACATCCGGAAGTCTGAACATCTTATTTTCCGATAAAACAGGGACGATTACAAAGGGAAAGCTGAAAGTGGATTCCTTTCTCAGCGGGTCTGGGACAAGTTATGACAATTTTCACAAGCTGAATAATACACGTTTGGGTAAGCTTCTTCGCATATCCTGTATGTATAATACGGGTGCATCCGTCAGCAGAAAGAATGGAAAGTCCGTTGCCATTGGTGGAAATACCACAGAGAGGGCTTTGCTGGAATTTGTTATGGAAGATGGTGTTTTGCAGGATCCTGTCCAGGTCGTCAGCAGCGTTCCGTTCAGCAGCGTGAATAAGTATTCCAGCGCGCAGGTGCGGGGAGCGATCTGCGGCACTTTGATAAAAGGAGCGCCTGAATTGATCCTGCCCAAATGTGCGGCCTGTTTTGATGAAAATGGGCAGAAGAGGCTCTTTCGCTCTTCATTCAAGCTCAAGACTTATATGAAGAAGGCAACTCAAAATGCAGAGAGGCTTCTGGCAATCGCCATCAGTGACAGTCCGATGCCCCGTCCCTCAAGCGGCATGACTTTGGTGGGGATTGTACGTATAAAGGATGAAATACGGCGTGAAGCAGTCCAGGCTATCAGGCAGGTTAACCGGGCAGGTGTACAGGTGGTCATGATTACCGGGGATAATAAGGACACGGCTTTTGCCATTGCCCGTGAGGCCGGATTGATTGGAGAGAAGGACAAAAACGCTGTTTTGACAAGCGATGATCTGAAAAGGATGTCGGATGAGGAGCTCAAAGCCAGGCTGCCGGAGCTGCGGGTGGTTGCAAGGGCAATTCCTTCTGATAAAAGCCGGCTGGTCAATATCGCCCAGAGCCTTGACATGGTTGTGGGCATGACCGGGGACGGGATCAACGATGCACCTGCCCTGAAAACAGCGGATGTGGGGTTTGCCATGGGCAGCGGCACGGAGATTGCCAGGGAAGCCAGCGATATTGTCATACTGGACAACGATTTTCTGTCCATTTCAAAAGCCATTCTGTATGGCAGGACCATATTTAAAAGCATCCGCAAGTTTATCATATTTCAGCTGACGATAAACTTCTGCGCAGTGGGGATTTCCATTATCGGTCCGTTTATCGGTGTAAACTCACCTCTCACTGTTTTACAGATGCTGTGGGTAAATATGGTAATGGATACGCTGGCCGGTCTGGCCTTTTCCGGGGAAGCACCGCTTCCGGAATATATGGATGAGCCGCCGAAACAGAGGGATGAACCTATCATAAATTCCTATATGTATAATCAGATACTGATTCTGGGTTCCTATGTGACACTGCTCAGCATATTGTTTTTAAAGCTTCCCTGGTTTCACAGGGTCTTTGGTTACGAACCCGGTAATATTTCATTTATGACTGCGTATTTTGCCTTGTTTATTTTTGCCGGTGTGTTCAACAGTTTCAATGCCCGTACCAGCAGACTGAAACTGCTGGCCAATATAGGCAAAAACAAACGATTTATCACAGTGATGCTGTTTGTGGTAATGATTCAGCTGATCATTATATACTTCGGAGGATCGGTTTTCCGCACCGTTCCACTTTCCATGTCGGAGCTGTTCTTTGTCATCCTGATGGCAGTGACCGTTCTTCCTGTGGATCTGATAAGGAAAATGATGATCGGCTCCGCCTGGCGCGGCAATGCGATATGAGGAGAGAATAGCATAACAGAGTGCAATCAAAAGAGCAATATATTGATAATGTTTACCTCACATACAGCAAGAACAGGATAGAGTAATAGAAAGCTGTGAGATAAAATGGCAATGGGACAAAAATTCTGTGAGGTGAGTGGCTTGAAAATAGGAATCTGTACGGAAATTACAAATATCTCCAAATTGGAGAAGATGGGCTTTGATTATTTGGAAGCCGGAGTGTCCAGGACTGCGGCCATGGGAGAGCAGGAGTTTCAGGAAGCAGTACAGAGAGTGGAAGACAGCAGTTTGGAATGTGAAGCGTTCAATGTGCTGTTCCCGGGGAATATCAAGTTAACCGGCCCGGAGGTGGATTTGAAAGCAGTCCGTGAATATCTGGAAAAAGCCTTTGACCGGATCCAACGTCTGGGAGCGAAGATTGCTGTTTTTGGAAGCGGAAGATCCAGAAAAGTTCCGGAGGGGTGGAAACAGGAAGATGCCTGGAAGCAGCTTGTCGACGCAGCCCGAATTGTGGGAGATGTGGCTGCAAAGTATGGATTGACCATTGCTATGGAGCCTTTGAACAAAGGGGAGACCAATATTCTCAATTCCGTGGAAGAGGGGTATCGCTTTGTCCGGGATGTCAACCATCCGAGTATTCAATTGCTGGCGGATTTTTATCATATGCGGCTGGAAAATGAGAGTATGGACGTATTGAAAAAGGCCGCCCCCGCTCTTCGGCATCTTCATATTGCCAACAGTCATGGCCGGGTGTATCCGCTGGATCCTTCGGAAGATTGCTATGCAGAGTTTTTTGAAGCATTGAAGAGTGCTGGATATAAAGGAAGGGTCAGCATTGAGGCCGGCACCAGGGACATGGACAGGGACGCCCCGATTGCATTGCAGCTTTTAAGGAAATTTACGGAATAGCCATTGCTTTATTTCAGCTTCCTAAGGAGGGTCCATGGGTATGGCATTGAGATTTGGTATTCAGCCATTTTGGTTTTGGAATGGAAAGATGGAAGACGGAGAAATCGCAAGACAGGTTCGGGAGATGGCAGCCCAGGGTATAAGGGGATTTTTCATACATCCCCGGCAAGGCCTTTCGGTGCCTTATCTGTCGGAAGAGTGGTTTTGCAAAGTGGGAATCGCCGTGGAGGAAGCAAAGAAACACGGGCTGGAAGTATGGCTGTACGATGAATATCCATACCCCAGCGGGGTGAGCGGCGGACAGGTCCTGCTGGATCATCCCGAGTTTGAGGCGAAGTCGCTGAAACACCTGGTGCTGGAGGAATGCGGGCCAAAATCGGTGGAGAAGGTTTTGCCATGGGGACAGGTTCTTCTGGCAAAGGCGTATCCCGTCCGTTTCGATAGGAATAAGAAGAGGAATCACATCGGGTGGGCGAATCCAGTGGATCTGGATACTTTTGTTGGTACGGGTTATCGGGAAAATATTTTTCAGATGAGCGGATTGACCCAATATAACCGGAAACGATTTTTTACAGGCAATCCCGCCAAAAAGCTGTGTTGGCAGGTCCCGGAAGGCCGATGGCATCTTGAAATCATCCTGCAGACGACAGTGGAGCACTTTAAGTATTTTGGGAAATACATAGACACGTTGAATCCAAAGGCAATTGCATATTTTATCGAAACCACACATGAACCGTATCGGAAGCATTTTGGACCGGAATTCGGGAAAACGATCAAGGGATTCTTCAGCGATGAGGTCTCAGCTTTTCCGGGCAGCATGCCCTGGTCTCCAACGTTACCGGAGCTGTTTGAGAAGCGGAATGGATATTCCCTGAAGGAACAATTGCCGGCTCTCTTTGAAAGAATGGGCGACGATACCGATAAGGTAAGATATGATTACCGGAGCACCGTTACGGATCGTTTTATTCAAAGCTATGAGATCCCAATTCGTGACTGGTGCCATAACCATCATCTCCTCTATGTAGGAGAAAAGCCTGTTCTGAGAAGTAAGCAACTGAAGTATTTTGACATACCCGGGATCGATGCCGGTCATCAGAAGGTTGGATCCATTCCTCTCATTGCCAGCTCGAATTATCGTGCCAATGGGAAAATGGCCAGTTCCGCAGCTCATTTTTATGAGAAACCCGGTGCATTGTGCGAGTGTTTTCATAGCATTGGCTGGGGCATGACA
>DHDO01000108.1:10337-10720 GCA_002399435.1 Firmicutes bacterium UBA4874 | reverse complement strand
GCAGGAAAGATCACGGAAGTGATAACCCGGAGCAGACGCAAAGTTCCTGTTTTGCTGTTGGATCCGATATCCAGCCAGTGGACATCCATGGGGGAAAAACGTACCGTGAACAAGAAACTGAAAGAGGACTTTTCCGCCCTGCAGAGGCTGCTGCTGAGCCATCATCTGGATTATTACATCATCGATCCGGAGTTGCTGGGACAGTGCACGATAACGGAGCACTGCATCCAGGTCAATGGAGAGAAATTTGAACTGCTCATTTTACCACCAATGCTCAATATCGAGGACGATGCCTTTTTCAAAGTGAAGGAATACGTGGAAAACGGCGGGAAGCTGATTGGAAGTCTGTGCCTTCCCGTTGAGCAAATCGGGAAAGTATCGGA
>DHDO01000108.1:0-10026 GCA_002399435.1 Firmicutes bacterium UBA4874 | reverse complement strand
GAAAAGCTTCTGGATCGGGATATTTCAGTGGAAACGCAGAAAGATGGAGAGCAGGATAGCTGCATTCTGTCTGCAGTTTATAAGCAGGGAAGCAAAACAGTCTGCTTTTTGATCAATCCATCCGGAGCAGAACATCGGGTGAAAATCACATTACAGGCAGATGGGATGCAGTCTCCCAGGCTGACATGTCTTCCCATCGGACCGGAAGGCGGTAAACCAATTCCCTATAAACAGCAGGGACAAAGGATTCATTTCCATTTGATATTTTATCCGTACCAGTCCTTTTTGCTTGAGATGGAGGGCCGAAATGCAGAGGACCTTGGAGCAGAGGACAGAAAATCAGAGAACCTTGGAGCAGGTGGCCGAAAAGCAGAGGACAGAAGAACAGAGGATCCTGAAACAGAGGATCTTGAAACAGGGGATTTGTACCAGATTCAGCAAAAAGTCTGTGAATCGATTGTCCGGAGGAATCTGGACATGGATGGAGACTGGTGCTTATCCGTGGATCGCATGAATTCTCTTCGGCTGGGCACGTGGAATTTACAGATAAAAGACGATCCAAAGGAATACCGGGTGAACTGCCAACCTATCATCAATCAGATAGCCGATGCTGGCATTCCATTGCCAGTACATCTGAAGGAGTATTTTGGATGCCCAAGGGAGATGGAGTTTCCGCCCTTATCCTGTCGATATCGGACGACTTTTCAACTTGGTGGCGGCGCTGCCATTCGGCCTGTTCTGTTGGTCATGGAGCCTGGCAGCATAGAAGGAAAATGGTATGCTGAGATAAATGGCCATCGGATTCTTCCGGGAGATTTTCATGAAAAGGCCATCTATCTTCCGACCAATCAGGTGACAGACATCACGGACTACCTGAAAACCGGGATCAATGAGATCCGGGTATGGGTCGATACAAAGTATCATCATGATGGACTGGTAAATCCGCTTTACCTGAGTGGAAACTTTTCGGTATATCAGGAGGAGCAGGACGGTGTATGGAGAATGGAATCTCCTAAAGCTACGGGAAGGATTGGGGACAGGAAAGGGAATGGTTTGCCCTTCTACGCCGGAACAATACAATATATCAGACAGATGGACAGCGAAGCCGGTTTCATTTTGGATGGCAAAGAAGAAGAATGGGAGCTTTCCATCCGGGATCCATTCTTTCAGGACGCCGCGGAGTTGTATATCAATGGGCATTTTGCCGGAGTCCGTGCCTGGAGCCCCTACACCTGGCGCATAAAGAAAGGCTGGCTGAAACCGGAGGACAACGAAGTTCGGCTGCTGGTAACGACTACCCTCCAGGGATTGTTTGAAGGGCAGTACTTTGATCCGGGCCAGCATCAATATAGGAACGTCGAAAATAGTTGACCTGCCAATACCCGGAACGACAGAATAATCCGAAATAAGATGAGGAGATCATTTAATGGATAAACCTAATGTGATGTTTGTGTTGGCGGATGATTTGGGATGGGGAGACGTCAGTTATCACGGTTCTGCTATCCAAACACCGAACATTGACCGCATGGCTCAAACCGGAGTGCAATTGGATTGTCATTATGTATGTCCGGTATGTACACCGACCAGAGCGTCCCTATTGACCGGACGTTATGCTTCAAGATTTGGCAAACATGCTACCGTACCGAGTAATCAGCCTGTATTTCCGGATGGATATTGGACTATGGCTCAAATGTTTAAAGATGCCGGATATACTACCGGATTGTTTGGAAAATGGCATTTGGGATCGGATCCTGAATTTTTTCCTGGCATGTATGGATTTGATTACAGTTATGGGAGTTTGGCAGGCGGGATTGATCCATATACACATCGGTATAAGCGGGGACCTTATACGTTTACGTGGCATCGTAACGGCACTTTAATTGAAGAAAGAGGGCACGCTACGGATTTAATCACCCGGGAAGCATTGGATTGGCTGCAGGAGCAGGAAAATCCATGGTTCTGCTATATCCCTTATACTGCTGTACACATTCCTGTCCGTGCGCCTGAGGAATGGGTTGATCATTATTCCACAGCCCAATATGATGCCGATTCGGACAGAGATCGTTCGTTTAAGACTTATGCTGCATACACCAGTCATATGGACTATTGTATTGGCAAACTGATGGAGTTCCTCAAATGCTCTGATCAAACAGACAATACCATCGTTGTGTTTGCATCGGATAACGGTGCGGTAACGATAAATCCGAAACAGGACATTGCGAAATATCCGGGAAGACATGACGATACACCACGGCTGGGCAGTAATTATCCGCTTCGGGGTCATAAAGCCCAACTGTATGAGGGAGGAATCCGAACTCCGGGTATCGTTTCCTGGCCTGGACGGTTGAAGCCTTTTAAATTGGAAGAACCAATCAATATTGTGGATTGGATGCCTACTTTTGCTGCGCTGCTTGATTGTCCTGTGCCAGAAGATCCCAAGTGGGATGGAGTCAATATTCTCCCTCTTTTGCTGAAAGACAAGGAAAAGGGGAATGAAGAGTACCCGCAAAGATTATTTTATTGGGATCTTACCCATGATCGGTTTGCTTTGCGTCAGGGAGATTGGAAACTAATTGTTCACAGAGAAGGGCAGGAGCTTTTTAACTTAAGGGAAGATCCACTGGAAGAACATAATCAGGTGTCAAATTTTCCGAAAATCGCCGAACAATTAATGGCTAAGATAAAGGAGCAACACAGCCTGGATGATATGGCTGAAAGGAGTGATATAAACTAGACAAGACGTAACTGCCTTATTTAGCTGTTTTCAAATTCAGCAGGATGGAGGAGGCAAGTCAGCATGGCAAAAGGAAATGTTCTAAAAGGGGAGGAAATCACCGTCAAAGACCCTATGACAGGGGTGGAAGTTATTCGATTGAGCCCAAATATAGGGAATACCTTTCATCCATATTTTACTCAACCTCTTTTCTCATTTGACGGAAAGCATGTTTTAGTGGCTTCGGACAGGACGGGTACCTGGCAGTTATACGATCTTATCATTTCCACAGGCAGTATGATTCAATTAACGGATGAACCCCATGTACAACCCGGCAGTGCACTCCTTGACCCAAATACCATGACTGCTTATTATTGGGCAGATAATACTCTCAAATCAGTGGCCCTGGATACGCTGGATGAAGAAAGCTACTATACACTGCCGCAAGGATTCCATGGCTCTATTCTTTCCATTACAGGGGATGGAAATTTGATCCACTTTGCATATTCAGAGAATTTGAATCTGTCCATGAGTACAGGAAAGATCTATTCCCATATGAATGAGACCTTATTTCGCAGGCCATCCAGTGTAATTATGCAGGTCAATGTTAAGGATAAAAGTGCTAAGGCTATTTGGGGAGAACGGGAATGGATCAGTCATGTGAATACAAGTCCGGTTGATTCCGATATCGTATGTTTCTGTCATGAAGGCCCCTGGCATTTAGTCCAAAGAACCTGGATTGTTCGTCCTTCCACTTCCGAGGTTTGGCCAATTGTTGAAACAAAGCGTTATGTGGAGCGTGCAGGCCATGAAGTGTTTACCCACAGCGGACGCATTTGTACACAATATGGAAGACGGAAAAGCCCTTCTCATGAATGGAAATGTGCTGATCTATTTATCAATCCGGATGGTTCAAATATGTCTATGTATGAATACAAGCCGGGCAGGAAGCCCATGCATGTACAAGTTGATTCCACTGAGAGTTATGGCGTTGCGGATGGAGCTTATCTTGTCGGAGGTCCTCAAAATGGGAATGATTATATTTCCCTTGTAAAATATGATAATGGTCTTGCCAGGCAAAAGATATTGTGTACTCACGGGACGTCATGGAATGCTCAAAATAGTCACCCGCATCCAGTTTGGTTTCCTGATGATTCCATGATATTGTTTACATCAGACCGGGAAGGGAACTGCAATGTTTATATGGCGCCGGGAGATTATGAGACTCTGAAATAGGGTAATATATCTACCATTTTATGGTATAGTTAGTTGACTGGTATTTTTGGAATCATTAAAATTCACTTTTTTACGAAAGGCAGTAGGGGTGCACTGGTATTTCTTCTTAAAAAGTGTTATAAAATAGCTGATCGTATTAAATCCGACTGCCTCGGAAACCTGGGTGATATTAAGATCGGAATATCGGAGAAGCTTTTCCGCTTCGATAATTCTTTTTTCCGTAACAAAATCCATGATGCTGCTTCCTGTAACCTCATTGAAGCTATGGCATAAATAGTATTTGCTTATGTAAAATCGCTCGGATAGCATGCCCAGGGTAATCGGGTCGTTATAGTTGGAGTTAATATAATCAACAACCCGAGCGATCCGCTGTTCCCTTGAATTGGCTTTTGCGCTGCTTTCCAGGACCTTCCCTTTGTCTACCATTTCCGCCATGGAAAGCAGTAAATTCAATAAGGAAAACAGTGCCTTTAGCTTCGATATTGGTTCCGATTGCTGTGTAGAGGCCGGATAGATCTGCTCCGTCAGCTTGTGAAATAATCTCCGATTAAATGGATTCGGGAAGGAAAGCTTTTTCTTTTGAAACATGAGCAGGATCTTGTTTCTGATATCCTGATCCGGAATGATATTAAAGGCTTCATCGCTGATATAGATCAGGAATCTTTCACCTTTCTCCCCTTTCTCATACCAGGTCTTATGGTATGTGAATTTGTCTACAAATACGACGTCGTACTTATTCACCTGGTAGGATTTGTTTCCAATAAAGTATGTTGCCGCATTCCCAAGAAAATAATATATTTCATAGCAGTTATGATAATGATTCAAAGGCATATTCTGTTTTTTGGGTGCCGGGGTATATTCTATCCGAAAGCTTTCTTTCTGTGACAAAGGTTCATCCTTGATTTTCATACAGAACACCTTCTATTAAAAAGCAATATTATTATACAAGAACCATTATACATAGCAATTCTGTGAAAGTAAAGAAGAAGATATTGTTATATAGTAACAGAGTAGACTTTGTTTGACGGAAGAATAAACTAAACAGCTGGGGAGTGATATGATGCATAAAATGGAATTCCCTTTATGGAATAAGATGCAGAACTGTTTGGGAGAACGGTGCGATAACCGGAAAAAGCATTATAAAAGCCACAAAAAACCGGCGTAATAACATTTTGGAGGAAGAAATGATGAAAGCCCCTTTGTTTGCGGAACAGGATTTTAACATTACGGAGTATGGAGCAAAAGGAGACGGCATTCACAGGAATACCGAATCGATTGCCAGGGCAGTGGAAGACTGCAGCCTGAAAGGCGGAGGAAGGGTTGTCGTACCTGCCGGAGTATGGCGGACCGGTCCGATATCTTTAAGGAGCAATGTAGATTTACATGTACAGGAAGGTGCGCTTGTTGTATTCAGTAAAAGCATCGACGATTACCCGCTTGTTTCCTCCAATTTTGAAGGACAGGATACAGTAAGGTGCGTTTCTCCAATAAACGGAATAGATTTGAAGAACATTGCAATAACCGGAAAAGGCATTTTTGATGGTTCCGGAGAAGCATGGAGGCCCGTCAAAAGATCAAAGATGACAGAAAGTCAATGGAACCGATTGGTTCATTCCGGTGGATTTGTCAATATCGATAGCCAGACATGGTGGCCTGAAAAGCAAGCATCAGAAGGGGAACAATTTTTTAAAAAGCACAAGGCGGAAGCAGACAGGGAGGCATACGAATCCCATAAGAGGTTTGCCCGGCCAGCACTTTTGAATTTGACACGATGCCAAAAAATATTGCTGGACGGACCAACTTTTCAGAATTCGCCGGCGTGGTGCATTCATCTCTTACTGTGCGAAAATGTAATGATTTCCAATATCTCAGTAAGAAATCCATGGTATGCGCAGAATGGAGATGGACTGGATCTGGATTCGTGTAAAAATGTAATGGTGTCCCACTCCGATTTTGATGTTGGGGACGATGCAATATGCATGAAATCCGGAAAAGACCAGGAGGGAAGAGAACGGGGTGTCGCCTGTGAGAAGGTAAGTATTTGCAATTGCACTGTTTATCATGGGCATGGTGGATTTGTAGTGGGAAGCGAGATGTCCGGGGATGTAAAGAATATTCATGTATCCGATTGCATTTTTATGGGTACGGATGTTGGAATCCGATTGAAAAGCTGCAGGGGAAGAGGTGGGGTTGTAGAGAAGATATCCATAGACAATATCCGGATGAAGGATATTTTAAAGGAAGGTATTTTAATGACAACCCGTTATAACAGTGAAAGGATCTTCGCAGAGACAGAGGACGCATTGCCGGTATCAGAGGGTACTCCCGAATTCCGGGATATTTCCATTCAGGGTATCACCTGCATCCATGCAGGCCAGGCAATTTCCATTTTGGGCCTTCCGGAGATGCCAATAAAGAATATTCATCTGGAAAATTGCTGCTTTACCGCAGAAAGGGGGGTGAAATGCGCTTATGGGAAGGATTTGAAGTTTCATAAGATGAGACTTCTGATACAGGAGGATCCGATTCTCTCGTTCCGGAATTGCAGCGGCACGGAATTGTCTGAAATAGAAAAGGAGAAGAGCAAGAATTTATAAGTTCCGCAATTTTCCTATATACCAAAGTTTAAGGAAAGCAATATTGTCAAAGTAAAAGGTTCGTTTTGCTTTTATACTGGAATTAGTATTAGTAAGTAACTTACCTAGTTCCCATTGACGAATAGGAATCTTAGTGTATCTAAATATACCTGTATTCAGGGAAAATATAGAAATGGTTTTTAGTTGTATCCAAACATGAAGCAGAACTTTATCGAACCCAGGTTGAAATGACGAACAGTTCCTATTCAATTTATAAAGGAATGAGGAGATGGGGGAAATGAAAAGTAAAAAAATGATAGCGGCTCTGTTATCTGTTCTGCTACTGTTAAGTGTAATTGCTGGGGGATGTGCAGACAAAGCTGTTTCACCGGATCGTTCAGGCCAAACAAATGCCTCGGATGCTACGGATGTCTCTGCTGTTCCGGGGGACCCTTCACAGGCTGGTGATGACAATTCGAAAGTGCAATCCGGTCAGAAAGAAGAGGAGGTTGTCCAGGTTGACGATATTGCTTTTAAAGAAACTCCAATGGATTTAGGTGGGAGAGAGATCAAATTTCTTACACCTCTCCCTCAGAATTGGACTTTGAACGAAACCGTTGAAAATACGGATCACTATGTTGTCGAAACAGTGGAAGCTCTGAAGTCGATCGAAAAGGATTATAACTGCAAGATTACGGTTGTGGAGCAGAAGGGCAAACCTCTGGTGGAAGACGCTGTCACAGCCAAAGCGGCCGGAGATGTTTTAGGAGATATCCTTGAGATGGATATTGCCGGTTCCTATATGGAAAAGCTATATGGGCAGGAGATCATAATGCCTCTGGAAGACAGTGAAATCATCGGCATTGGTCAAAATCCGTGGTTATCGTCTTCCGATTTTGCATATATGTTGGGTCACCATTATGGTGTGTCATTTATTCCCAAGACATCTGGTGATATTATACGCGGTTGTATTGTATTCAACAAAACACTATATGATGAAATAGGCCTGGAGAATCCGTATGATCTGGTCCGTAACCATCGATGGACCTATGACGAGTTTAAACAGATATGCGAAAAGATAGTTGAAAAATATGGCGACAAGGTATATCCAATAGGTTATTTAAAAGAAAGCATGTTTACGCCAACCGTAGTAGTTGGGAATAACGGTGCCTTTGTGGATAGCACGCCGGAAGGCTGGAAGTACGATCCTTTTAAAGATGCTACCATGGAGGGATTGAACTTCATCGTGGATTTGCTGAAAGCCGGTTATGTGTATCCGCATCCCGATGACAAAGCCTTTGATGAAGACCAGCTTTTTATGGACAGAAAGCTTGTATTCTACTTTACGACTTATTCTGCTATGAGAAGATTTAAAAAGGAAATGCCGGATGAATATGGATTGTTGCCGGCACCTATCGGGAAAGGTGGAACGAAATACGGCGCTGTTTTATATAACGATTTCATCTATCATATATTTGAAGGGATAGATAAGCCCGAAGAGGTTTGCGCCGTGCTGGTTGCTATTGCAAACCGGTGCTCCAGGGACTATAAAAATCTGATAGAGGACGAACTGTTATATGCGCTGCCGAATATGGAATCGGCAGAGATGCTGCAGAGTATGTATCGTGATGCGATTATTGATATAAGCCGCTCGGTGAGCGATGTCAGAGTTGCCATCAAAGGAGCGAGTACAAGGATTTTATCCCTCGAGCAGACTCCTGTCGAAGCATTGAAGGAGATCGAAGCAAAATGTCAGACGGCTTTGGATCAGACGAAAATCAATATGGATCAACAGAAGATTGACTAAAAAAGTAATACAGCTTGAGTTTTACAAGTGAAAACTTTGAAATTATTCTATAAATGAGAGGATGAGTGAGAAATGAAAGGTAAAAGAAAGATTGCGGCTCTGTTGTCTATGTTGTTTCTGTTAAGTGTATTTGTTGGAGGATGTACAGGTAAAGCTACTCCTCAGAATAATCCGCATCAAGCCAAAGAATCGGATAGTGATAAATCTAAGGATTCTTCAAAGACCAACGACGCTGATTCTAAAAAGAAATCCGGGCAGAAAGAAGCATCGAATCCCCATATCAAAGATGCTGTTTTTAAGGAAAAGCCTATGGATCTGGAAGGCAGAGAGATTAAATTTTTGTCTGGCTTTCCAAATCGCTGGAGAAAGAATCCTGAAGAAGGGACATCGACACCCAACGCAGTACTTGAAGTTGTAGATTCTCTGGCTGAGATTGAAAAAGATTATAACTGCAAAATCACAGTGGAAGAGATTAAAGGCAGAGACCTTGTGGCACGTGCCCTTACCGAAAAGGCAGCAGGAAATACATTGGGCGATATTCTGGCGATGGATATTACCGGCTCTCAAATGGAGTCTTTGTACAGCGAGAATATTGTTATGGATTTAACGGATAACAAGATCATCGATCTGAAAGGAAATTCATGGCTCCCCCAAACTGAATTTGCCCATATGTTCGGCAAGCAGTTTGGCGTGCATTTTCTTGCCAAAGGCTCGACGGATGTATTACGTGGTGTTATGGTGTTTAATAAAACTCTGGCTGAGAAATATGGACTGCCTGATATCTATGATTTAGTCAAAACGAAAAAATGGACGTTCGAAGAATTTAAAAAGTGCTGTGAGACAATCACCTCAAAAGCGGGTGGAGAAGTTTATCCCATTGGATACGCACACGAAGGCATTTTTACTCCATTATTTGTGTTTGCCAACAACGGTACTTATGTGAACAATACACCGAAAGGCTATCAGTTTGATCCGCTTCAGGAAAACACTCTGGAGGCCAACAATTTTGTTGTGGATTTGCTGAAGGCGGGGTATGTTTATCCTCATCCGAACAACGATGAAGATGAAGATCAGCTGTTTATGGACGGAAAATATGTATTTTATTGCGGCAATTATTCTGCCCAGTCAAAATACCGCGCCAATATGGCGGATGAATATGGAATGATCCCTGTGCCAATGGGACCGAAAGCAACGGATTACTGCGTTGTTACTTATAATGATTCCATCTTCCACATTTTCAACAACATAGAAAAGCCGGATGAAGTTGCTGCGGTACTGGTCGCAATTGCAAACCGCTGCTCGAAGAAAAATATTCTGAAGGATGAAATGATGACGGAGTTGTCCGATGAGGAATCGGCAGAAATTTTTGAAATGCTGTATGCCAATGTAAAGTGTGATTTGAGCCGTGTGGTGAGCACAGTCAGAGGCAAGCTCAAAACGACAAATACCCAAATCCTTCAGTTGGAAACCACTCCTGCCGAGGTGTATGAGAGTATCAAACCTGAAGTTCAGGGCTTGCTGGATCAGGTCATATTTAAGGGAAAATGATTCTCTTTGCATGGAATGAATGGATTCTCCCATCAGGAGTTCTCCTGGTGGGAGCTCTCCTGAAGGGTTAAAGCCGGTTGTTTTCAACCTGCTGATTTCGGAGGTTAGGCCATAGTAGCGGCACTGAGAAATATAGGTATTGTTTC
>DHDO01000019.1:34033-35599 GCA_002399435.1 Firmicutes bacterium UBA4874 | reverse complement strand
GACTTTTTGATGACTCTGACACTGTTGTTTCTGACAGGCGGAATCACCAGCCCGCTGATCCCCTGCATTTTTCTGCCGCTTTTTACCTTCCATGTTCTGTACGGGATCCGGGGCATGATATCCGGACTGGCAGGCTGCGTCCTTTGCATCGGGGCGATGTCCCGGCTTCCGTCAGCCTTTTTTTTGCTGACAGTGAATGCAGGAAGGATGAATGAAACCATGGGCCTGACAGTGCTCGGCATCAGTACCCTATTGTTTTATGTGCTGCCTTCCATTTTGTGGGGGCAATATTTTTACAGGGCGAACCGGCTTAGGATCCTGAAGAAAAGAAATGCGGATCTGGGGGATATGAACCGGAAACTGATGGCATTGTATGAGATGGTGGGAAAGTTTCATGTGGATGCTGATATGGAAGAGGTGATGAACCGGTTGCTTGTTTTGTGCAATCAGCTGTTCTGGGTGGAACGATCCTGTATTTTCCTGATCCGGAATGAAGAAGTGGAGACTTATGGCAAGCCCTCTCCCGAAGAAAAACAAAATATTCATCAGCTGATTCGGGAGTATAAAAAGGGGAATTCTCCGGGAGGAGAAAAGGAATATATCCTTCAGGAGCATTCCCTGGCCGTTCCTCTGATCCGGGGTCCCCGCATCAATGGAGTACTTTCCCTGAGTGGATGGAACCGCACTGAGATTACCGGTGAGGAGGTCATATTGTTTTCCATGATTGCCAATCTGCTCTGTACCTATCTGGAAAATATGGAGTATATGGCATCCTTGCATTCAAAACGCACTTCCGAAACCAGCGTTCTTTTGAACCAGCTCGACTCCGGAAAGCCGGTCCGGGGGATCGTGGACAAACGAATTTTATCTGTCTAACGGGATGGACAGAAAATTGATTGAAATTCCATGGACGGAAGCATGAAATCCATTCTTCCAATGAATACTAACTGTGTGGCAAATTCAGCGGAAGGAGGGAAAATCATGTGGTGGGATCCAAACAATTTAAATGGATTTTGGCCTCTCTGGCCCATTGTCAGTCAGGATAATGACAGAAACCGTGTAAAGGAAGGCAATGAGTTCTATCAGGTTTATGTCAATCAGGATTATGTGGGAGACAAGGAATGCGTGGCCCAGGGAGACGGTGGGCCATCCTCTGTGGAGGATTATCTGAAGTCCAGGGGATTTGGGGACCTTGCAATTCAAACGGAAGGGAATCAAATCCGGATTCAGGCCGATGAGGCGGATCAGGCCGAAGAAATAAAAAGAAATTTATCGGTTTATCTCAGCATCCGATAACGGGGAATGCGCTTTTTCAAATTGATGTTGTACAGTTTTGCAAGGCTGCAGGCTCATGCAGCCTTTTCTTCTTTGTCGGTGGCAAGTCCACTCAAATATTGCGGTGCGGAAGGAATGAAGGATTGCATGTCGAACAATTAACTATTCATGCATGTATCAAGGATAAGGAACGAAAAGGAACCCGGCAGGAGAACGAAAAGGAACCCGGCAGGAGAACGAAAAGGGATCTGGCAGGAGAACGAAAAGGGATCTGGCAGGAGAACGAAAAGG
>DHDO01000019.1:31486-33913 GCA_002399435.1 Firmicutes bacterium UBA4874 | reverse complement strand
CTGGCAGGAATTTGGGAACGAATTGCGAAAACATCAGCGTTTCCGGCAGAGCCGAAAATGGGACAGTAAGCGCAGGGCAAAGGAGTCTGAGATGGATCATTCAAAAATCAAACAGCTTTCCGAAAGGGTAAAATCCAATATTCAAAAGGTGATTGTCGGCAAGGGCGAAGTCATTGACGAGCTCCTGATTGCGCTTTTTGCATCCGGCCATATTTTGCTGGAGGATGTTCCGGGCATGGGCAAAACCCTCATGGCCAAGACAATGGCACGTTCGCTGGATCTTACGTTCCGCCGGATTCAGTTTACGCCCGATCTGCTTCCAACGGACATCAGCGGCCTCAACTATTTCAATCAGAAAGCAGGGGAATTTGTTTTTCGGCCGGGTCCGGTTTTCACCAATATCCTGCTTGCGGACGAGATCAACCGCGCCACACCCAGGACCCAATCCAGCCTGCTGGAGTGCATGGAGGAACGTCAGGTGACCATAGACGGGGAGACACAGGCTTTGGACCGGCCTTTTCTGGTGATTGCCACCCAGAATCCGGTGGAAACACAGGGGACCTTTCCACTGCCGGAAGCCCAGCTGGACCGGTTCCTGCTGAAGATCAAAATGGGCTACCCCTCCACGGAGGAAGGGTTGGAGGTCCTGAAAAGGTTCCGGGGCAGACAGCCTTTGGAGGAGATTGGGAAAGTCGCCTCCAGGGAAGAGATACGGGAGGCACAGCAGAGTTATTCCGACTTGTATGTAAGCGGGGATATCCTGAAATATATTATGGATATTGTGGAAAAAACACGGGAGCACCCGGATCTGATCCTGGGAGTCAGTCCCCGCGGCAGTCAGGCGCTGCTGAAGTGTGTCCAGGTCCATGCGATATTGAACGGCCGGGAATATGTTTCCCCCGACGACGTAAAGGCCATGGTGAAACCGGTGCTGGCTCACCGCATTATCCTGCGCAATACCTCCAGGATAAAGGAAAATTACAGTGAGCAGGTTCTGGAGCAGATTCTCCGGGAAATTCCGGTTCCATCCGAGGAAGAATTGACAGAAGAAGGCAGGCATGCATAATGTCCCTATCCTGGTTTTTGTTCCTGATCGTCACAATCATACTGCTTCAGGGCTGGATTTATAAGCATTGGGGGTTGTCGGGGCTGACCTATACCCGCACTTTCAGCACGTCCGCTGTTTTTGAAGGAGAAGAGGCTGAAATGGTGGAACGCATTCAGAACAAAAAGCTTCTTCCCATTCCCTGGCTGCGGATGGAGTCCAAAATGAATCCCAACCTGAAGTTTCACCGGCAGTCCGATCTGGCGATTAAATATGATGAATTCCATAAAAGTGTCTTCAGCCTGATGCCCTATACCGCCATTACCAGACGTCATCGGATTCTCTGCGAAAAAAGGGGCTGCTACCGGTTGTCCTCTGCCGCCATGACCTGCGGGGATGCGTTCGGCATACAGGAACTGAACCGGGATTTTCGGGTGGATGCCCAGCTGCTGGTTTATCCCAGGCTGCTCCCCTTAAGCGAGATCCCCTTTCCTTCCCACAGCTGGATGGGGGAGGTTGCGGTGCGCCGGTGGATCCTGGAAGATCCCTTTCTGGTATCCGGTGTCCGGGATTACCAATATGGGGATCCGCTGAACCGGATCAGCTGGAAGGCGTCCGCCCGCACCGGTGCATTCAAGGTGTACGACCGGGATCACACGGCGGATCCCCATATCATGATCCTGCTCAATATTGACCTGAGCGAGGGCATGTGGGATGCCGTCACGGATCCGGATCGGATTGAACGGGGAATCTCCTATAGCGCCACCATTGCCCAGAATGCCATTGAAAACGGCATTCCTGTCGGATTTGGCAGCAATGCCTGTGAGATGGATGAAAGGAATCGGCCCATCCGGGTCGGACCGCAGCCCGGCCGGGAGCAGCTGAATCTCATTCTGGAAGTTCTGGCGAAGTTGATCCTTGTCCGAAGCTGTACGTTTTTTACCTTTCTGGAAGAGGAACTGGACCGGGAAAACCCTCCGGCGGATATCCTCCTCATTACTTCTTTTGTCAGCGAAAGAATGGAAAATCAAATTGCCCGGCTGAGAGATCAGGGCAATTCTGTGGATACGATCTTTTTGGAGGGTACTACGGAATCGGACATGACAAGGGAACCGAAAAAAGGGTTCCCGGAGGAAGCGAAGGGGAATGCCGGATGAATCGAAGATTGGTTATTTCTGAAGCAGCGGCGCTCTGGACGGATGTCTGGTCGGCTTTTCCCATTGCGCTGTCCGTTTGCCTGGCTGCTTTTCCACAGCGGAATCCCTATGCCGGGATCGGGCTGCTGGTGGGGACCTATGCCGCAGGTATGATCTTCCGCAGGCTGTTGATACGGAGAAGCCGGCTGCCATCTGTCGCCCTTTCCCTCGTCGCCTGCATTGGAT
>DHDO01000019.1:28163-31249 GCA_002399435.1 Firmicutes bacterium UBA4874 | reverse complement strand
CGACAGCATTTCCCAGGGCTTATTGCTTTGTGTCCCTCCTGGTTTATTTCCTTGCTTATTTCCTTTACGGACGGATCGTGGTGCTGCGGCCGTATCAAAGCGCCATACTGTATGCAGGACTGATTGCGGTTCCGACCCATTTGCACTGGATCAATTCCGATGTACTGAAGAAAATATCCAGGGAAGAATTGAAGGATTCCTCCTCCCTGCCATCCGTAAAAAGGAACAATCGCATCATTACCGCGGTTACCCTGGTGGCCGGGCTTTTCCTAGCAGGCTACCATACCCTGAAGGATACGGTTCTGAATGCCGTGAAGGCTGTAACCTTCTTTCTTTTGGGGATTTTGTGGCGGATCATGAGCCTGCTCGATACCGGGAATCGGGGAGGGGAACCGGGGGGAGAGAGGCAGACGCCTCAGCTGCCGCCTGCCGGGCCGGCAAAGTCTTCCCCTTTCTGGGATCAGGTGGTCCGGATCATCGGGTATGTTCTTGCTGCTGTTCTTCTCACCGGATTTCTGGTTTTTCTTGTCCGGACACTGATCCGTCTGTTCCGCCGTTTTACCCGATGGATCCGGCATTGGCTGGCGGAGGGCGGCTGGCAGGGAGAGACATTGGGCTACCGGGACGAAAAGGAAAGTCTGATGGACTGGCAGGCAGTACGGCGCAACTACGCAGACAGCATCCGGGATCGGATGGGCCGCCTTTTTCGAAGGGAGCCAGGGTGGGGTCAGCTGGCGGGCAACCGGCAGAGAATCCGGTATCTGTACCGTCACCTGGTGCAAAAATCCATCCGGAACGGATATGGGTTTCATGCCAGCCGGACGCCGGATGAGACCATCCGGGATCTGGCCGGGAACGGAATGCTGGAGCAAGATCTGCAGCCTTCGCTGAAACGGTTGTATGGGACCGCCCGGTATGGGAACGGAACCATTTCGGATGACGAAGTGCATGCACTCAAAAAAGATTTGATGGAATAAATTATATGACCTCTTAGGTTGGTAGAAGAAGGGAACACAAAAATGGCAAAATATACAAGCGAAGACATTCTGCAGATATGCAGGGAAAAACAGGTGCAGTTTATCCGCCTTCAGTTTACGGACATCTTTGGCACCCTGAAAAATGTGGCAATTACGCAAAAACAGCTGAAAAAGGCCCTGAATCGTGAGATTCTGTTCGATGGATCCTCCATTGAAGGATTTGTGCGCATCGAAGAATCCGATATGTTGCTTTATCCGGACCCGGATTCCTTTGTGATTTATCCCTGGAGCTCCGGGGAAGGCAAAACAGCCCGGCTGATCTGCGATGTTTACGGAGCGGACGGCACCCCTTTCGAAGGCTGTCCGCGGAATACACTTCGGCGCGTGATCCGGGAAGCGGAGGAAATGGGCTATACCCTGGAGGTCGGACCGGAAGCGGAGTTCTTTCTGTTTCATACGGATGAAGAAGGGCACCCCACCGTTGCAACCAACGACAACGGAGGATATTTTGATCTGGGGCCGGTGGACCGGGGAGAAGACGCCAGGAGGGATATGTGCCTGACCCTGGAGCAGATGGGCTTTGAGGTGGAGGCCTCTCACCATGAGGCGGCGCCGGGCCAGCATGAAATCGATTTTAAATACAGCGATGCCCTGACCACAGCGGACAATGTCATGACCTTCAAAATGGTTGTTCGGTTTATTGCGCAGCAGCACAGGCTTCATGCCACGTTTATGCCAAAGCCCATTGCCGGAATTGCCGGATCCGGAATGCATCTGAATCAGTCCGTTTTCAGGGATGGGAAGAATGTATTCCATGACCCGCAGGATCCGCATCAACTCAGCCAGGAGGCATATTATTACATGGGGGGCCTCCTGGAACATGCACCGGCGATTACCGCGATTACCAATCCTCTGGTCAATTCCTACAAAAGGCTGATTGCCGGATATGAAGCACCGGTGTACATTGCCTGGTCCTTCCGGAACCGGAGCCCCCTGATCCGGATTCCCAGCAAACGGGGGCAGGGAACCAGACTGGAGCTGAGAAGCCCGGATCCGTCCTGCAATCCCTATCTGGCACTGGCGGTCACATTAAAAGCGGGACTGGACGGTATCCGAAAAAAAACTCAGCCTCCGGCCCCCGTTAACCGGAACATTTTTGATATGACGGACTGCGAGCGGGAAAAGGAATGCATCCGCTGCCTCCCCGGCAATCTTAAGGAAGCAATGGAGGCGCTGGACAAGGACTCCCTGATCCGGAATGCTCTGGGCAGGCATATCGACAGCCGGTACCGGGAGGCAAAGCGGATTGAGTGGAAGAAATACAAAACGCAGATCAGTCAATGGGAACTGGATCAATATCTGAGTAAATTCTAATTATTTCAGAGGTTTTCCATCCGGAAAACCGTTCAGGAGGCGGTTTGTTGTGAGGCCAGTTATCGGCATCACCTGTGATTACGATTGGGAGACGGGAGACAGCCGGCTGAGGCCGGGATACTTTGAAGGGATTTACCGGTCCGGGGGACTTCCATTTTTGATCCCGGCACTGGATCCTGCTGCCGCAGGTCCGGTAATGGCACGGCTGGACGGGCTTCTTCTGACGGGCGGGCAGGATCCGGATCCACGCTGGTTCGGAGAGGAGCCCCATCCTGCCATCGGCAACGTCAACCCCTGCCGGGACAGGTTGGAACTTGCCCTCGCGCGGGAGGCTGATGCCGGAGATATCCCGGTATTTGGTATTTGCAGAGGGATTCAGATGATGAATATTGCCATGGGCGGCGACATTTGGCAGGATATTTACACGCAGGCGGAGGACGGCAAACCCCTTCTTTGTCATCAGCAGCCGGCACCCAAATGGTATGGGTTTCATGAAGTCCGGATCTTTGAAGAGTCTGCGCTGAGGAGGATTCTGGGAACCGGACAGGTCCGGGTAAACAGCTTTCATCATCAGGCCGTCCGGCATCCGGGAAAGGGCCTTCATGCAGTGGCTCATACCAGTGACGGGATCATTGAGGCGATCGAGTCGGAGATCCATCCGTTTTTTATCGGGGTTCAGTGGCATCCGGAACGCATGCTGGAGGATCCGGTCATGATCCGGCTGTTTGAAGCATT
>DHDO01000019.1:12702-27936 GCA_002399435.1 Firmicutes bacterium UBA4874 | reverse complement strand
TGTGGAATGTAATATTGGAGATATCGTACAGATGCGGAAGAAGCATCCCTGCGGCGGTGACCGTTGGACCGTCATCCGGACCGGTGTGGATTTCAAGATAAAATGTCTGAAATGCGGCCGCATCGTCATGCTGGACCGGGAGACCTTTGGAAAGAGGCTGAAGAAAGTCCTGCAAAAGGCCGGGGATGATGAGGTGCAAAAGGCCGGGGATGATGAGGATGGCAGTCCGAAATAAAAGCAACAGGACAATTGCAGGATGTCCGGGAAAGGTGGCGGAGCAGACGACAATCAGGGTGGTGGATCTGGGCAGGCTTTCTTATCCGGAGGCTCTGGATCTTCAAAATCAGTTGCTGCGTCTGAGGCAGCAGGATCGGATCGGGGATGTGCTCCTTCTTCTGGAGCATCCGGACGTTCTGACCATCGGGCGTTCCGGTCATCGGTCCAACCTTCTGCTGTCGGAGGAAGAGCGGAACCGGAGGGGAGTCCGGGTTTATGACATCAACCGGGGAGGGGACATCACCTATCACGGCCCAGGTCAGATCGTGGGATATCCGATCATCGACTTATCCTCCATGGGAAAGAGCATCCGGACATTTGTGCGTAATCTGGAAGAGGTGTTTATCCGTCTTCTGAATCGGGAATATTATATTCCGGCCGGCCGGGATCCGATTCATACGGGGGTCTGGATCGGAGAGAAAAAAATCACGGCCATTGGTCTGGCAGTGAAGCACTGGGTCACCCAGCACGGGTTTGCCTTCAATGTCAACACGGACCTGAGCCGTTTTCAATGGATTGTGCCCTGCGGCATTGCCGACAAAGGGGTTACTTCCATGGCGGAGCAGCTGGGCAGGGCGGCTGATCTCCAAAAGGTAAAGGATCAGGTAGCGGATTATTTTGGTCAGGTTTATCAAAGGGAAATCGAAAGAATGGAAAAGCAACAGCTGTACGAAGTGATGCAGGAGGGGGAAGCAGCATGGCAAAGCCGGAATGGCTGAAGATAAAGGCAAGGAACACCCCGGAGGCGGCAAGGGTCCGAAAAATGCTGAAAGGCCTTTCCCTGCATTCCGTATGTGAGGAAGCAGCCTGTCCCAATCAAATGGAGTGTTTTGGAAAGAAAACGGCCACATTCATGATTCTGGGGAGACATTGCACCCGGAACTGTACGTTCTGCAATGTCCGGAAAGGCGGCGCGAATCCGGTGGACCCGGAGGAACCGTCCCATGTGGCAGAGGCGGTCCGGGAACTCGGCCTGCACCATGTGGTGATTACCTCCGTTACCCGGGATGACCTGCCGGACGGCGGAGCGGATCATTTTGCGCGGACGATCCGGGAGGTACGGGCCCTCAACCCGTCCACTGCCGTGGAAGTGCTGATTCCTGATTTCAGGGGTGATGTTCGCGCCCTGAAGCTGGTGACGGATGCCCGCCCGGAGGTCCTCAATCATAATGTGGAAACGATTCCCCGGCTGTACCCCACCGTCCGGCCCATGGCACAGTATCATCGGTCCCTTTGCCTGCTCCGGAATGCAAAGAATCTGTACCCGGATCAAATCACCAAATCCGGCATTATGGTGGGATTGGGAGAGACGGAACAGGAAGTGGCGGAGGTGATGAGGGACTTAAGGGAAGCAGGATGCGATATCCTGACGGTGGGTCAGTATCTGGCACCCTCCAGGCAGCACCATCCTGTGGTGGAGTATGTCCGGCCGGAAGTTTTTGACCGGTACCGGGAGATCGCAGGGGAGCTGGGATTCCGGTATGTGGCTTCCGCTCCCCTTGTCCGGAGTTCCTATCATGCGGAGGAGGCTCTGCGGGCCTGGAAGGCATGATGAACTTTATTTGCCTGGCCTGTCGGCCATGGAGGAGGGTTGATACCATAAAAAAGAAAAGAATGAATGCCAGGGGTTCCCTTTTTGGATTTCTGATCCTGTCGCTCCTTTTTTCAGGCATTTGTACGCGGAGGGCACAGGCAGACAACAGGAATTATTCCATCCGGCGATATGATGTGAACGTAGATGTGCAATCCAACGGGGACGCTGTTGTCCGGGAACAGCTCACCTATCAGTTTTCAGGGAAGTTCAATGGTATTTTAAGGGATATTGATACGGATCGGACTGATGGGATGGAGGATGTCCGGGTATTTGTGGAGGAAGGCGACAAATCCAGGGCATTTCATCAGACAAAAGGGAAGGGCAGGAATGCCTATGAGATGACCCGGGAGGGCGGTCTTGTCAGGTTCAAGGTCTACGAAACCTCCAGAGATGAGGAAAAGACCTTCCGATATGAATACCGGCTGCGGAATGTGGCGGAAAAATATCAGGATATCGGAGTTTTCAACCGAAAGGTGATCGATCGGAACTGGGATATCCCATTGAACAACATTACGATTACCATACGGATCCCGGAAGGTGCTTCAAAGGAAGATCTGAAGGTTTTTGCCCATGGCCCCCTGACAGGAGAGTCCAGGATTGCGGATGAGCGGACCTTTGTCTTTCATGTGCCGGAGGTTTCTCCCGGAACCTTTGTGGAGACACTGGCGGTGTTTCCTCCTGGCCTGATCCCGGATTCCGGCAGGGCATATGACGAAACCAGGCTGCCTGCCATTCTGAGCAATGAGAAGAAGCTGGCAGACAAAGCCAATGCCGCCAGGGAGGAAGCCAGGGAACGACAGAGGGAATGGGAAGAAGAGCAGAAGGAACTGCGCAAAAAACGTGCAGGGCAAAAGAAGATCCGGGACGGATTGCTGCCTGTCTTTGTTGCCTTGATTCTGGTTGGAGTCTTATCGCTGGCGGATTTTTTCGCGAAGTATGCCCGTGGGCCCAAACCGGAGTTTCAGGGGGATTACTTCAGGGAACTGCCCGGGAATTATCCTCCTGCCGTCATGAGCTATCTTATGTATCAGTTCCAGATAAGATCCAGAGACATCATGGCCACTCTCCTGGATCTGGTGAGGAGAAAGCAGATCGCCATTCGCGGGAGAAAGGTGGAGAGCGGACGTCTGTTTAGGAAATCCCATGAGGATTATGAGATCTCCCGCGTCGAAGGAGCCGATGCCGGGCATCTCCTTGCCCATGAGAAGTTTCTGTTGTCCTGGTTTATCGACAAGCTTGGAAAGGAAGGCACATTGGCACTGGGTGATCTGAAGAGGATCAGCGGCGAAAGATCCAGGGCACTGGAGTTCAGCAGGGATTTTGAAAAGTTTCAGTCCATGGTGCAGACGGAGGGAAAAGCTCAGGAATTCTTCAGCCGGAACAGCTGGAGGGAAAATCTGAAAGGCAGCGGAAAGTACGCATGGATTGCCACAGTGTTGCTGGTGGCTGGAGCTGTGGCGGCAATACAGCTGAGATCGGGATGGGGCGGAGGTGTCGCTGCAGTCGGCGGGATATCCCTGCTCTCCATGCTGCTGGTTTCCATTGCGCCCAAAAAAACCCAATATGGGGCGGAACAGGCTGCAAAGTGGACTGCTTTCAAGAGGTTCTTGCTTCATTTTTCCGAGATGGAGAAGGCGGAGATTCCGTCCATTGTAATCTGGGAGCACTACCTGGCATATGCGGTTTCCCTTGGCATTGCCAAAGAGGTCATCGAACAGATGCCAAAAGTCTTCAGCGAGGGGGAGCTGCAGGATCCCGGCCTGACCTATATGGGGTATTATGGGTCTTTGCAAAATCTTGCGCTGATGAGCAGTATGTTTGACAGTACAATGGATTCCATCAATAATGCCATAGCCAATGCTTCCGATTCGTCCGGAAGCGGAGCCGGCGGGGGATTCAGCGGCGGCAGCTCCGGCGGAGGCGGGGGCGGAGGAGGCGGAGGCGCTTTCTGACAGAACGCCCTGGAAGAAAGTTTGGGGAGGGGAGGACAAATGGACTTCCGGAGACAGGCGAGGGAAAGTCTCAGGAAGAAATTGAAGGAGGAAGAAGATGGCAGGTTATATTATTGCAGGGATTGTTGCTATACTTGTTCTGTATGGAATACTGGCCTATAACGGATTTGTGAAGCTGCGGAACAGGGTACGGAATGCGTGGGCCCAGATTGAGGTCCAGCTGAAGAAACGGGCCGATCTGATTCCCAATCTGGTAGAGACGGTGAAAGGGTATGCCGGTCACGAAAAGGATACCTTTGACCGGATTGTGAAAGCCAGGTCCGGAGTCCTGAACGCCAATACCCCTGAGGAAAGCATGAAGGCCAACGGTGCACTGACCGATGCCCTTCGCAGGCTGATGGTGGTGGTGGAGGCTTATCCGGACCTGAAGGCCAATTCCAATTTTCTGAGTCTTCAGGAGGATCTGAAAGATGTGGAGGAAAAGATACGATATTCCCGTCAGTTTTATAACGACACCGTTCTGAAATACAACAACAGGATCCAGACATTTCCGAACAATGTCGTGGCCGGCATGTCTGGATTTCACGGAGAGATCTTTTTCCAGGTCGAAGAAGGGGATCGGGAGGTTCCGAACGTTCAGTTTTAAAGCCGGTTTCCGTTTTGAAGGCTGGTTTCCGTTTTGAAGGCCGGTTTCCGTTTTGAAGGCTGTTTCCGTTTTGAAGCCTGATTCCAGTTCCAAAGCCTGGTTCCCTTGTTCATTTTCAGAAAGCTTGTTTTCTGAGCCGGTGGATTCCTATCGTACGGGAGGGGTTTTATGGCTGTTTTTTTGAGAAGGCGCCGTCATATTCATATTGCTGATAAAGGGAGACTCCTGCCATTTCTGATTGTTTTGCTGCTCCTGGCTGCCACACTGGTCCTGTTGTACCTGAATCTGGCGATGCCCATGGGGCAGTACACGGCGGGCCGGTTTCTGCCGGAGCATCTGACAATGTATTTTTCGGTGGGAGAGGATACCGGAGTGCCCTGGTATTATCTGGCTGCCGTGGATCGGGCAGAAAATATTCCAGAGAAAAAAGTCAGTCAGAAGCGGACTTCCTCCATAGCACTGCACCTTATCGGAATCCGGGATCCGGACGAACTGCCGCATTACCTTGCCGGCTATAAAAAGAGTAAATTCCTCCCCCGCAAGGTGAAGGGACAGATCGGACGTTTTGACGATCTGCGAGCCATTCATGACGACAAGGTGTTTCCCCTTTCGCCGGATACAGAGTACGTTTATGAAAACGGATATGGTGATTCCCGTACCTACGGCGGGAAACGGAATCACGAAGGCATTGACATCATGACGGAAGTTGGGATACCGGTCCGGTCCGTCTGCGATGGGGTCATTGAGCAGATTGGATGGAATGAGCTGGGCGGTTATCGGATTGGTGTCCGGGGAGGGGACCATGTCTACTATTATTATGCTCACCTGTCCCTCTATGAAGGGAAACTGAAAAGGGGAGACAGGGTGAAACGGGAGCAGCGGATCGGATACACGGGGGACACCGGATACGGTCCGGAAGGGACCTCCGGGAAATTCGAACCCCACCTGCATTTTGGAATGTATTACGGCAAGGGAGAAGACCTTGAGGCGTTCAATCCCTGGCCGTTTCTCAAAGCCTGGGAAGGCGGACACCCGGCGGCCGGCCCGCAGTGAATCTGCAGGAAACCCAAAAGGCCACCGGGGACCATTTTGCATATATATGGCGGGAAGTCTGACCGCAAAACGGGAAGGATTTTTTTGCCGGATTGTATAATGATTGCATAAACATGAATATTATAATTTTCATGTTGCAGGCGGATGAAAATTTATTCGGCATATGCCCTTGTCACTTCGCTTTAAAAATGCTATAATCTATAATTGTAATTTTAAATGAATGATTTCTTATGTGAGGATTCAAAAATGGAATATATATAAATATCCGTTTTTGGATGTTTTTTTATTACGAGATGGAGGCTTTTTATGCTGCGATATGTGGTCAAGCGGGTGTTGTTGGCTGCGATAACGATTTTTTTGGTTGCAACCATCACATTTTTTTTAATGAGAATGGTACCAGGCGGCCCGTTCATTGCGGAGAAATCCATCAGTGAGCAGGCACAGGCTGCCTTGAATGCAAAATTTGGCCTGGATAAGCCGGTGTGGGTTCAATATAAAAATTATATGACAGGAGCACTTCATGGAGATTTCAGCCTGAGCCTGAAGCAGAGAGGACGGACGGTTTCCGAAATCATTGCCAGTAAGTTTCCGATTTCTGCAAAGCTGGGCGGGCTTTCCGTTCTGATTGCCCTGGCGATAGGGATCCCCTTTGGCAGCATTGCCGCCCTGAACCGGGGCAAATGGCTGGATCAGCTGATTATGGTGATTGCCACCTGCGGGATTGCGTTTCCCAGCTTTGTGATCTGTACAGTGGGGATGTATCTGTTCGGAGTCCGGCTGAAATGGCTGCCTACCTTTGGATTGACGTCGCCCCTCCATTATATTCTGCCGATATTTTCCCTGGCCTTTTATCCGATGGCCTATATTACCCGGCTGATGCGGTCTTCCATGCTGGATGTTCTCGACCAGGATTATATGAGGACGGCCAGATCCAAGGGCTTGTCCCGGAGCAGGAGCTTGTTCAAGCATGCGCTGCGCAATGCCGTTCTGCCGGTAGTGACCTATGTCGGTCCCATGCTGGCTTACACCCTGACCGGCAGTTTTGTAGTGGAGAAGATTTTTGTAATACCCGGTCTGGGAGGTCAGTTTGTCAGTTCCATCATGACCCGTGATTATACCGTGATTATGGGCACCACGATCTTTCTGGCGACGCTTCTCATTCTGATGAATGTTGTGGTGGACATTATCTACAAGATGATTGACCCCCGCATTCAATTGAAATAAGGAGGCAGGTTAAATGACAAGTAAAAGCCCATTGAGTTTTCAATTGAATACCGATGATTTTCTGCCTGCCACCGACGAGGAAAAGCAAAATCTGGTAAAGATGCGGCCAAGCGTCAGCTTCTGGAAAGACGCCATGAGCCGGTTACGCAGAAATAAAGTTGCAATGATCAGCCTCGCGGTGATTCTGGTCGTTATGATTTTTTCCTTTATTGTGCCTGCTTTCTATCCCTATCGGTACGAGCAGCAGATAAAAGGCTCGGAGTATCTGCACCCCATGGCCTATTCCGAACAGGAACAGGCCCGTATGGATGCGGGGGAGAAGGTATTTCCCCATATCCTTGGTACGGACAATCTGGGCCGCGATTATGCGGTGCGTGTGATGATGGGCAGTCGGATTTCCCTGCTGGTTGGTCTTGTGGCATCCGCCATTGTCCTGATTATTGGATCCATATATGGTGCCGTGTCCGGTTTTTTCGGCGGCTGGGTGGATACCATAATGATGCGGATTGTGGATATTATTTATACCATTCCCGATATTTTGCTGATTGTACTGCTTTCCTTTGCCCTGAAGGCGCCCATAGCAAAACTGGCGGCACGGAAGGGTTTTGGGTGGATCCAGGTCATGGGGCCCAATCTGATCAGTATTTTTATTGTATTTGCCCTGCTCTATTGGGTGGGCATGGCCCGTATTGTCCGGGGTCAGATCCTGACACTCAAGCAGAATGAATATGTCACTGCGGCCAAAGCGCTGGGTGCTTCCAATGCCCGCATTATCCGCAGGCATCTGCTGACCAACTGTATCGGCACTTTGATTGTTACCACCACGCTGCAGATTCCATCTTCCATTTTTACGGAGAGTTTTCTCAGCTTTCTTGGTATGGGTGTGGCAGTTCCGCTTCCATCCCTGGGCTCTCTGGCCAGCGATTCCCTGAATGGTCTGACCAGTTATCCCTATTTGTTGATGGCTCCGGCCCTTTTGATCAGTTTGATTATTTTAAGCTTCAATCTGTTCGGTGATGGGCTGCGGGATGCTTTTGATCCCAAGATGAAGAGCTGAGGAAGGAGGAAAGAAGAAGGAGGAAAGAATATGAGTGAAAAATTAGTTGACATCCAAAATGAGAAGCTTTCTTTTTTTACCCCTGCCGGGGAAGTGAAAGCCCTCAATGATGTGTCTTTATATATCCGTCCGGGCGAAGTCCTGGGGATCGTGGGTGAGAGCGGCTCCGGAAAGTCCGTTACCGCATACAGTCTCATGGGTCTGACTGCTCATCCAGGACGGTTGACAGGCGGGGACATCTACTTCAACGGTCATCATATCAATAAGATGACGGAGAAGGAAATGCGCCGGATCCGGGGGAATGAGGTCTCCATTATCTTTCAGGATCCGATGACCAGTCTGAATCCGGTTTACACCATTGGCAACCAGATCCGGGAAGGCATTCTCCTGCATACCAAACGATCCGAAAAGCAAGCCAATGAACGTGCCTGTGAGCTGCTGCGCCTGGTAGGCATCAATGAACCGGAGAAGCGGATGAAGCAGTATCCGCATGAGCTTTCCGGCGGGATGCGGCAAAGGGTCATGATCGCAATTGCCCTGGCCTGCGAACCGAAGCTTTTGATTGCCGACGAACCGACCACAGCCCTGGATGTGACCATTCAGGCGCAGATTCTTGAATTGATGATGAGCCTGAAGGAAAAGCTGGATATGTCCATTATTATCATTACCCATGACCTGGGCGTTGTGGCAGGAATGTGTGACCGGATTGCCGTAATGTATGCCGGTAAGGTGGTGGAATGCGGGACGACAGACGAGATCTTTTATCAGCCTTCCCATGAATATACCAAAGGGCTGCTGCGGAGTATTCCCAACCTGTATGAAAAGGACCACAAAAAGCTGGTTCCGATTCAGGGGCTGCCGGTGGATCTGCTTGATCTCCCGGAAGGCTGTCCTTTTGCGACCCGCTGTCCGAACTGCATGAAGGTCTGCATGAAGCACATGCCGGAATACACCGATTTGAGCGACAATCACTACAGTGCATGCTGGCTGCTGGACAAAGAAAAATTCATGAAAAAACAAAGGGGTGCTTTGACATAATGGAAGACAAAAAACTGGTCGAAGTGCAGCACCTGAAAGAATACTTTCCCGTAAAGGGAGAAAGGCCATTTGAGCGAAAATATGTCAAGGCCGTGGACGACATCAGTTTCTATATCCGAAAAGGAGAAACATTTGGCCTTGTGGGAGAGTCCGGCTGTGGAAAGACTACTGCAGGCCGCACTATATTGCGGCTGTATGAGCCTACCAGCGGTAAGATCTTTTATGACGGAAAGGATATTACGCATGTCAATATGCTCCCTTACCGCCGGAAAATGCAGATCGTGTTCCAGGATCCCTATGCCAGCCTGGATCCACGGATGACTGTAGGGGAT
The DNA here is from genome assembly GCA_002399435.1 of Firmicutes bacterium UBA4874. Lineage (GTDB taxonomy): Bacteria > Bacillota > Clostridia > Caldicoprobacterales > DTU083 > UBA4874. Next base: position 18,764 of record DHDO01000019.1, on the reverse strand, counting down.
ATTATCGGGGAAGCCATTGATATCCATCATCTGGCAGCCAATTCCAAAGAGCGGCGGGATCGTATTGTGGAGCTGCTGAGCCTGGTGGGACTGAATACAGAGCATGCCAACCGCTATCCCCATGAGTTTTCCGGAGGACAGCGCCAACGAGTGGGCATTGCCCGTGCCCTGGCAGTGGATCCGGAGTTTATCGTGTGTGATGAGCCTGTTTCGGCTCTGGATGTTTCCATCCAGGCGCAGGTAGTCAACATGTTCGAGGAGCTTCAGGAGCGGCTGGGGCTGACCTACCTGTTCATTGCCCATAACCTGAGCGTCGTGAAACACATTTCCAGCCGGATTGGCGTCATGTACCTGGGAAAGATGATGGAACTGGCGGACAGCTATGAGCTGACCTTTCACAGCGTGCATCCGTATACACGGAGTCTGATCTCGGCCATTCCCATAGCCGATCCGAAGACTGCCCGGGCAGCTCAGCGCATTGTACTGAAAGGGGATGTTCCCAGTCCGGTGGATCCTCCTTCGGGATGCCGGTTCCGTACCAGGTGCCCCTATGCGGATGAGCGATGTGCGGCGGAGGAGCCGGAATGGCGGGAGGTGTCGCCCGGCCACTTTGCTGCCTGCCATCACCTGGACCGGGTGAAGGATGAAAAACCGGCAATCGGATAAAGCATGTACAGCGTTGTGTGGATGGGCAATGGATCCGGAAGATGACATGCCATGGATGGATATCGGTATGGGATAAATGTATATCGGTAATGCCATGGATGTATATCGGTATGCCATGGATGGTATGTATGGAAGGATGCAAACGGCAATTGGTTTCCTGAAGATGTCCGTGTTGGACATATGGAAGGATCAAAGCAAGAATAAAAGGAGGACAAATGTATGAAAAGAAAGATAGCATTGGTGCTGGCACTTACCGTGCTCCTGTCTTTCAGCGTTTACGGCTGTGGCAGTTCCGATAAGAAATCAAAAGGCGGTGCCAACAAAAGCAGCGAAGCACCCGGTAAAGGGGGAAAAGGCGGAAAACAGCTGGTGGCAGAGATCGGCCCCAATCCAGAGACCATCGATCCTGCCCTGAACAGTGCCGTGGACGGAGGCAATATGCTTCTGTTTGCCTTTGACTGCCTGCTGAACATTGACCAGGATGGCAAAGTGATCAGTGGTGCTGCAAAGGACTACAAAGTAAGCGACGATGGTCTGACCTGGACATTTCATCTGCACGATAATCTGAAATGGTCGGATGGTTCGGAGCTTACGGCAGAGGACTTTGTATACAGCTGGAAGCGCATGGTGGACCCGGATACGGCTGCGCCTTATGCCAAAACTGCCCTGGGCATGGTAAAGGGATTTGACGAAGCGGAAAAAGGCGATCCGGATAAGCTGGCGGTTTCTGCTCCCGATAAGAACACATTTGTGGTGGAACTGTCCCATCCCAGTGTGTATTTTGACAAGATGGCTGCTTTTGCACCATTGAGTCCGGTCAACAAGAAAACCATTGAAGAAAACGGAGATGCCTGGGCGACCAAGCCGGAAACCTATATCTGCAACGGTCCGTTTTATATCAGCGAATGGGTGCCCAACTCCTATATCATGTTCAAAAAGAATCCCTACTTCCGGGATGCGAATAAAGTCAAGCTGGATTCCATCAAATTACTGCTGATCGAAGATGCGAACTCCGCCTATGCTGCCTATCAGACCGGTGAAGCCATGATGATCAAGGATGTCCCCACTGCAGAGATCAAAGCCCTGCGGAACAACAAGGAGTTTCATGTCGAACCCGTTTTGGGCACCTATTATATCAGTCTGAATGATTCCCTGCCCCAGTTTAAGGATCCCCGTGTCCGCAAGGCACTGAGTCTGGCACTGGATCGTAAATATATGTCGGAGACCCTGGCAGAAGGAGTGTATACTCCTGCAGGCAATTTCCTGGGAACCGGTTTAAGCGATTGGGATAACAGCCCCTTTATGGATCATGCCAACGGCGGGAAGCCGTATATTGATACGGAAGACTACGAAGGCAATCTGAAGAAGGCAAAGAAATTGATGGCGGATGCCGGCTATCCGGATGGGAAAGGGTTCCCCACCATCACGTATTCCACCAATGATGCCAGCTGGCATAAGGTATTCGCACAGTATATGCAGGAGGCATGGAAGAAACTGGGGATTACGCTGAAGGTGGATGTTGTCGAATGGGCATCCTTCACTCCCATGCGTCGTGCAGGGGATTATGAAGCCAGTCGGAACGGCTGGGTTATGGATTATAACGACCCTTCCAATATGCTGGAGCTTTTCTACAGCGACAATGGAAACAATGACAGCAAGTACAAAAACCCTGAGTATGATGCCATGATGGATAAAGCCGCCGTGGAAGCAGATGCAAAAACGCGTTCCGGTTATCTGCATCAGGCAGAAGACATCCTGATGAAGGATGCCGGTGCGATACCCATCGCTTACTACAATGACTTTTATCTGCAGAGCAGCAAAATCAAGGGTGCCTGGCATTCTCCTTATGGATACTGGTATTTCCAGTATGCGGATATTGAAGATTAAGGGAAACTTGCCTGGCATGCTGATCCGAAGTTATATGAAAGTTTTATAAATGGACTTTTATAAACTGAGAGAGGAATTGTGCAGGGTAACAAATTGCGCATGGAAAAAGGTCCGTCAATCCGACGGACCTTTTTTTGGGCTTTTATTTCTTTTTAAGGATTCCATTTGGGAAAATATCAAATGTTATGCTGCGGGGATACTTTCCTGCCGGGGAAATCGAACGATCCTCCCGCATCTTAATCTCATTGCATCTTCAGTTTTCCTGCTGCAGCGTGATCCAGAATTACGGTTACATTGGGATGCAGCTGAAGGACAGATGCCGGAACATTGGGGGTAATCGGACCCTGCAGGGCTTTTTGTACCGCATCCGCCTTGTCTTCCCCTTTGGCGATCAAAAGAATTTTTCTTGCGTGCATAATGGTTTTAATCCCCATGGATAGCGCCCGGCGGGGAACCTGATCCGCATTGTCAAAAAATCTGGAATTTGCATCAATGGTACTTTGCGTCAATGGTACCACATGGGTAACGGCGTTGAAGGGCGTTCCGGGTTCATTGAATCCGATATGCCCGTTGCGGCCGATCCCCAGTACCTGAAGATCGATGCCTCCCGCTGCTTCCAGTTTTTTTTCATACTCCAGGCATTCCTTTTCCGGATCGGCTGCGGTCCCGTCCGGAAGGGAGGAAGCTTCAGGATCCAGATCCACTGCCTTGAAAAGATTCTCCTGCATAAAATAATAGTAGCTGCAGGGATGATCCTTTGGAAGGCCGACATATTCGTCCAGATTAAAGGTGCGGACATGATTGAAATGGATTTCCCCATCCTGGTATTTCTTCACGAGTCTTTGATACATGCCGATAGGGGTGGAACCCGTGGCAAGTCCCAGTATGGTATCGGGTTTGCTTTCGATTTGATTTACAATCTCCAAAGCGGCCTTTTCATCACAGGCTTTCTCTGTATCGATAAATAACTGCATATTTCTGACCTCCTGATAAAACTATTTCCTGATAGGATTGTCTACATTATAACACAACATCACAATAAATTTAAAATATATTCAATGGCATACTATCGGAGAAGGTTCTTTATGGTATACTGGTAAGGAAACGAGAGAAGTTCCCAGGGGAGGAGGGATCTTTATCCTGAGCAAGGGACAAAGGAATATGATATTCCGGACTTTTACCATACTGTTGGGCAGCTTTATCTATTCCGTGGCGATCAATGCCCTGTTTCTTCCTCATCATCTGCTGAGCGGAGGATTGACCGGCGTAGCGATGATGCTGGAATACTTATTTCATCTGCCAACGGGTCTGTCTGTGGCTGTTTTGAACATCCCCCTGTTTTTTGGAAGCTATCGCATGATCGGCAAGCGCTTTACCTGGCTGAGTGTCGTTGGCATCCTTAGTTCTTCCCTGTTTTTATCCCTGACAAGGGCATGGGTGATCCCGGTAAAGGATCCCATGGTGGCGGCCATTTTCGGCGGGCTGATTTCCGGCATCGGCACGGGTATGGTGATCAAGAACCGGGGATCCCTGGGCGGTACGGATATCATAGCCATTATCATCAACAAATATTTTTCCTTCAGTATCGGCGGCATTGGTCTGGCGATGAACGGCATCATTCTGACGATTGCCGCATTTCTGTTTGATGTGGAAATGGCCATGCTGACCCTGGTTTCCATCTTCGTGGGGAACAAGGTGATTGATTCCATTCAGGAAGGGTTCAATCACAGCAAGACCATTATCATTGTTTCCGATTCCTGTCAGGAAATTGCGGATGAGCTGTTTCGAAAGGTGAAACGGGGCATTACCTTTATTGAAGCAGAAGGCGCTTATACAAAAAAGCAGCGGAAGTTGATCTATATGGTTGTCCGGGTGATGGAGCTCGCCCGGGTGCGGGATATTGTCAAAAGGATTGATCCTGACGCCTTTCTGTCCATTATTGATACCCGTGAGGTGGAGGGAAAAGGATTTTTAAAGGAATGATTGAAAGGGAATGATTGAAAGGGAATGCTTGAAAGGGAATGACTGAAAAAGATCAGATGGAACAAGAACGGATTGAAAAAACGTGGAGGGGAGAAGACAAATGGATTGTAACAAATACGTTGAGGAGCACCGGGAGGATGTGATCCGGTCGGTGCAGGACATCGTACGGATCCCCAGTGTGGAGGCATCCCCGCTGCCGGGGAAGCCATTCGGGAAGAATGTGGATCATGCGCTGCGCAATGCGTTGGCTTTAGCGGAAAGGCTGGGATTCCGCGTAAAGAATATTGACGGATACGCCGGCTTCGCGGAGTTCGGTCAGGGAGACGAGACCATGGCAATTCTCGGTCATCTGGATGTGGTACCGGAGGGAAGCGGATGGACCTGTCCGCCCTATGAGGCCCGAATTGTGGACGGCAGGATGTATGGACGGGGCACGGCGGACGACAAAGGCCCCACCATCGGCGCACTGTATGGCATGAAAGCCGTCATGGAGTCCGGCAGAAAGATGAAGCGGAAGGTCCGGATCATTTTTGGCACGGATGAAGAAAGCGGATGGAAGGACATGGAGACCTATTTCCAAAGGGAGCCCATGCCGGACTTTGGAGTCACGCCGGATGCGGATTATCCAATCATCAATGTGGAAAAGGGAATTCTGGCCTTCAAACTGAAAAAGGACTTTGCCGCGGGGGCGGACTCTGCCGTGAAAATCAAGTCTCTGACGGGAGGACATCGTCCCAATATGGTGCCGGATGAATGCACCTGCTGCTTTCTGCCCACGGGGGATCAGGACAAAATCCTGACGCATCTTCACAGTATGGAGCAGTATTCCGGCTATGAGCTGACCGCCGACTTCTGTGAGGACACGGGGATCCGGATACGATCCAAGGGGGTATCCGCCCATGCGAGCACGCCGGAAAAGGGAAGCAATGCCATTGGCAGAATGCTGGCTTTTCTGAGTACCATGGGGCTGGGTGACAGTGAGATGGAGCAGTTTCTTCTGTTCCTGAACAACAAAATCGGTGTGGATACCACCGGTGCCGGCCTGAACCTGGATTTGAGGGATGAAGTGTCCGGCGCCCTGACCTTAAACCTTGGGACCATTCTGGTGGATCAGGCCCATGGGGAGGCGGAGATCGATATCCGCTATCCGGTCAGCTACAGCCAGGATCAGATTATGGACATCCTGCGAAGCGCTGTGAAAGGTACCGGCATCGGGGTGGAGTGCTGCAATGCCCAGGCTCCCCTGCACGTACCTGAGGAAGGTTTTCTGATTGAGACGCTGAAGAAGGTGTACACGGAGCAGACCGGACAGCCCGCAAAGGTCCTGTCCATCGGCGGAGGGACTTATGCGAGGGCAATGAAGAATGCGGTGGCATTTGGAGCGCTGTTTCCCGGCCGTCCGGAGCTTGCCCATGAAACGGATGAGCATATTTTTGTGGACGATCTCATTCTCCATACAAAAATCTATGCTCATGCCATTGCCGCTCTTTGCTGTGAAGATGGTTGCTGAAAGATGATTGCTGAAA
>DHDO01000019.1:0-12583 GCA_002399435.1 Firmicutes bacterium UBA4874 | reverse complement strand
GCTGAAAGATGATTGCTGAAAGACGGTCGCTGAAATTTCTCGCCATAGGACAATCAAATGTGGTATAATCAGGAAAGTGGGATGAATGGCCATCCCTCGTGACCGGCTGCAAGGGCAGCAGGAGAACGTTAGGAACGGGAAGGATGATAAAAGAAAGGAGGTGTGTAATCTATGGATGTACTTCAGGCAATTCAAACGAGGCGAAGCATCCGATCCTATACCGATCGGCCCATTGATGAGGAGACTCTGAAGAAATTACTGGAGGCTGCCATGTGCGCCCCATCCGCCAACAACAAAAGGCCCTGGCATTTTGTTGTGATACGGGACAGGGAGCAGCTTGCCGTGATTTCAAGGATTCAAAGGTATCACAGGCCCATTGGACAGGCTGCTTGCTGTATCGTGGTCTGCGGAGATGAAAGTGTGCAGGAGACGCATGACTTTCTTCTGAACGATTGTTCTGCGGCAGCCCAGAATCTGCTTCTCGCGGCCCATGGGCTGGGTCTGGGTGCGGTGTGGTGCGGAGTTCGCACCGGAGCGGATGTTTCGCGTTACTTAAAGCAAACGCTTTCGTTTCCTCAAAGTGTTGTTCCCATTGCATTGATAGCCGTTGGCTATCCGGCGGAGGAGCCCAAAGCGGGAGACCGGCTTGATCCTTCCAGGATTCATTATGAAAAATGGTAATGGATGGATAGAGAAATGCCGGAGCAGGAATGAAAAATATAAGAAATCTGGAGTGTGTATGGATAAAAATAATTTTGCAATATTCATTGATCTGGAAAACACCGGTGGCAAAGTCATCACCCTGAATCGTGTCATAGAGAAGGTCAAGATAAAAGGCGACATTCTGATTGGCAAGGTGTACGGTTATCAGGAGGCTTTCTCCGGACTGAAGGAGGTATTGCTTTCCAATACCTTCAATGTCCTGCCATCCATCAAGTACGGTGTAAACCAGAAAAACAATCTGGATATTCAGCTGGTCATCGATGCTCTGGATGTCGCTTATACCAATGACCTGATAGACTGTTTCTGTATCGTGTCCGGCGACAGTGACTATACCCCCCTGGTCGGGAAACTAAAGTCCATGGGTAAGTATGTGTTGGGCATTTCCCGTTCCGAAGTGGCTTCCAACATATTTATCAAGGCATGCAATGAGTTTATTTTTCTGGAATCCGTTACGACGGATTCTTCCAGCCCGGCATCGGACGAAGAAGACGATACCTACAGTGATCCGGATGATCTTTCAGAGGTTCTGGAAAAAATCATCAGCGATCAGGCAGATACGGACGGTACTATGTTTGTCAGTGAACTGAAAAAGACGTTGCTGCGTCTGCGGCCGGAGTTCAGCGAGAAGAGCTACGGCTATAGTTCCTTTGGCAAACTGTTGAATGTTATGGAGACCCGATACCATACCATAAAGGTCTTCGGTGACAACAACTCCCTGAAAGTAAAATTACTCGGTAATCAAAAAAATATGTCGGGGGAGATCAGCAAGTCCAATTGGGTCAATATTTTGCAGAGCCTGCTGAACAAGCTGAAAAGCAGCGGATTTAACCGTGTCAATCCCAGTATCATCAAGTCTGAGCTTCAGAAAAAGTATCCGGATTTTGACGAACGTCAGATTGGATTTAAAAAGTTCAGCGACATGATGAAGCGTCTCGAAAAGGAGAAGATCATAAGGATCGAATTCAACGAGGCAAAGACCATGCTGATCAAAATCCTCTGATGGAAGGACCCCCAGGTCTTCCTGTGGATCCTGTGAAATCTGTGACTGACAGGGCGGGGCATGCAGCCATGCTCCGCCCTGCAATTGGAGCAAGTCCCGTCTTTGACAGTTGCGAGAAGGAAAAAGTCTGAAAGCGCGAATCAACAAAGCGCATTTCAGACTTTTTAGCTATATAAAAAAAGCGTACCTTTTTGTTCTTAAATGTTTTACAGGACCGGACTCGCGGCTTCGCCACACAAGAATATTAAGTATCACCGGAAAACAATCACAGCAAAGGGTGGCTTATAGAGCGAAACTGGATTCAAAGTAAAGGACGATAGGCCCATTATAGAGTCATCGCTTATATGCCTAACCATAAAAAAGTTCCGTTGATGGAAACGATTTATTCATCACGATATTTTCGAGCATTCAGACAACGTTTAGCCCAATAAATTGCACAAGTTGTAATCATACAAACAGCTGTTACGATATGTCCAAGTGAATCGGAAAAGGTACCATGCTTGAAAAGATATTCTTTTCCTGAACAAATTGAAAAGAGCGTTGTTCCCAATATAAATATATCACATTAAGGGTGATTGCCCTGGAAACTCAGGAAATTGGTATTGACAAAGCTGCATAAATGAATTACCATAAAGCCATCAATTGAAAAACCGTTGAGAAAGAGGAGTAGGCTTTTTTACGACATTGCAGAGAGTCGCTGTTGTTGGGAATGCGATATGGAGTTTTAAGCCGAATGGGCTTTCGAGGGCAGCCCGAAAGATGACGGGATACCTGGATCCGGCAGTTTTAAAAGGAACCGGACAAGGAGTCCTTTTTCCGGATATTCCAGAGATAGAAAGGGAGATCCGGCATCGAAGTAGGCGTTGACGGAACCATACCCGTTATTTGATATGGCCTATATGATGGTATAGGAAGAGAGTGGACTTATGTCAATTTGAGTGGCACCACGGAATTATTCGTCTCAGGCAATGCTTGAGGCGTTTTTGTTTTTTTGGGGGAGCCACGGGAGCATACCGTCCGGATAATGGTAGGGAAGCAGCGGATTTTTAAGTGAAAAATCAATTTGGGAGGATGTCAGATGAAACGGATGAAACAGATATCGGCGATGCTGTCTGCACTTGGTTTGCTTCTCATTGCAGCTTCCGGATGTACGGGAAAAGGAGCGGCGGCAGGAAAGTATGCGGTGGGGATTGCGCAGTATGCGGAGCACGGTTCGCTGGACAACTGCAGGAAAGGATTTCTCGCCGGGCTTGCAGAGGAAGGCTTTACGGAGGGCAAAAATCTGAAGGTTCGGTATGAAAATGCGCAGGCAGATGGAGGCACTGCCAATCAGATTGCAGACAGTATTGCTGCCGGCAGGACAGATCTGATTGCCGCCATTGGCACGCCGATGGCGCAGAGCGCTTTCCGTGCGGCGGGAAAAGCAGATATTCCGGTGATCTACACCGCCGTCAACGATCCCGTCGCAGCGGAGCTGGCCAGGGAGGATGGTACCCCGACCGGGAACGTCACCGGAACCAGTGACCGGCTTCCCGTGGAAAAGCAGCTGGAAATGATTCGAACCATTCTGCCGGATGCAAAGAAAATTGGTATTCTGTACAGCACCAGTGAAGTCAATTCCATTTCCACCGTTCAGGAGTACCGCGACGCGGCGCCTGCCCATGATTTTAAAATTGTGGAAAGCGGAATTTCCGTAGCGGCCGATATTCCGCTGGCAGCGGATCAACTGCTTGCCAAAGTCGATTGCCTTTGTAATCTGACGGATAATACGGTGGTCAGTTCCCTCCCGTTGATCCTGGAGAAAGCGGACCGGAAAGGGATCCCGGTCTTTGGCAGCGAGATTGAGCAGGTCAAAATCGGATGTCTGGCTGCTGTCGGGCTGGATTATTATGAACTGGGCATTCAGACCGGAAAAATGGCAGCCAGAGTGCTGAAGGGCGAAGCAAAGGCAGGGGAAATTCCTTTTAAGGTATGTAAGGAAGCTTCCTTTTACGGGAACACCGCCGCTGCCAAAAATCTTGGGATTTCCATACCGGAGGAGCTGACCGGACCCGCAGGAGAAATGTTTGACAGGATAGAGGAACATCAGGGAAAATCCTGAACAGTCTGGAGGCGAAAAGGCATGACAGATATTATAATAACGGGACAGCCAGGAGGCGAAAAAGCATGACAGATATTATAATGGGAATATTGGAAGAAGGTCTGACTTACGCGATTATGGCGCTGGGGGTGTATCTCACTTACCGGATACTGAACTTTCCGGACCTGTCCGTGGATGGAACCTTCCCGCTGGGAGGAGCGGTTACCGCGGTCCTGCTCCAGGCCGGCGCAAATCCCCTGCTTACCCTGCCTGTTTCCTTTTTTGCGGGGGCAGCCGCCGGAATGCTGACCGGACTGATTCACATCAAGCTCCGGGTAAGGGATCTGCTGTCCGGCATTATCATGATGACTGCCCTCTACTCCCTGAATCTGCGGATTGCAGGCAGAGCCAATGTACCTGTGTTCTCCAGGGAAACCATCTTTGACAATGCTTTTCTGGACAAATGGGTTCCGGCCGGTGTCCAGCCCTTTCTGGCGGTTCTTTTCCTGTTCCTGATTGGAATGGTTATGAAGCGGCTGCTGGATTGGTATCTTGGCACCAAATCCGGGTTCCTGCTCCGGGCGGCAGGGGACAACGAAGCCCTGATCACCTCTCTGGCGAAGGACAAAGGCACGGTCAAAATTATTGGATTGTCCCTTTCCAATGCGTTTGTCGCCCTGTCCGGCTGTCTGTATTGTCAGAAAAGCGGATTCTTTGAAATTTCAACCGGGACCGGCACCATGGTGATCGGTCTTGCCAGCGTCATTATCGGGATGAAACTGTTTCAGAAGCGGACCTCTGTAAAAGCGACAACCGCAGTGATCTTTGGCTCCATCGTTTACAAGACGTGCGTGGCTGCCGCCATTTCCCTTGGCATGGCCGCCTCCGATCTGAAGCTGATTACAGCCGTGCTGTTTCTGTTGATTCTGGCCGTGAGCAGCGGCCGAAAAGGGAAGGTGACGGCAAATGCTTGAGCTGCGGGGGATACAAAAGCATTATTATCCGGGTACGGCTCATGAACTCTGCCTGTTTGATCATTTTGATTTTACCGTGGGGGATCAGGAGTTCGTAACGGTGGTAGGGAGCAATGGCTCGGGGAAAACCTCCCTGCTGAATATGATTTGCGGCAGCATTCCGGTGGACCTCGGCCAAATCTTCCTTCGGGGAAAGGACATCACCGCCATGCCGGAGCACAGAAGGCTGAAGTTTATCGGAAGGGTATTCCAGAACCCGGCCATGGGTACCTGTTCCGGTATGACTCTTCTTGAAAATCTGTCCCTGGCGGATAACAAGGGGAAACCCTTTGGACTGAAGAAAGGGATCGATGCAAAACGCATCTCCCGGTACCGGGAGGCTCTCCGGGAGCTGAACCTGGGACTGGAGGAGAATCTGGATATTCCGGTGGGCGCTCTGTCCGGAGGCCAGCGACAGGCTCTGGCTTTGCTGATGTCCACCATGACTCCCATCGACTTCCTGATTCTGGACGAGCATACCGCCGCGCTGGATCCCGGCACAGCAGAACGGATTATGGAGCTAACGGACAAGATCGTAAAGGAGAAGGGAATCACCACCATTATGGTGACGCACAATCTGCGGTATGCGGTGGAATATGGAACCCGGCTGGTTATGATGCATCAGGGCAAAGTGGTAATGGATCGGTCGGACAGGGAAAAGGAGCAATTGAAAATCGATGATATTCTCGATAAATTCAATGAAATCAGCATGGGTTATGCAAAGGAACAAAATTTACAAAAATATTAAAAATCAAATTAGGTTGCAGAACGCATTATTCAATGATATACTTGTCTTAAATAACATCCTTGCTCTGCAAAATATGCAGGGCCGTTTGTCCGGGAGGAGGTGAGCAGACTCATGAATAAATACGAAACCATTTATGTCATAAAGCCTACCGTGGAAGAGGAAGGCTTGAAAGCTCTGGTGGAAAAGTTCAACACTTTGATTGAGCAGCAAGGCGGTCATGTGGATAATGTGGATGAGTGGGGCAAAAGAAGGCTGGCCTATCCGATTCAGGATTTTAAGGAAGGCTATTATGTGCTTATGAATTTTACTGCCGAACCGACCGTGCCGCATGAGCTGGAACGTGTTTATAAAATAACTGATGATATTATACGCTTTCTGACGATTCGCGAAGATGAAAAAAAGGCGGGTGTTGATTAATGTTAAACAAAGCTATTTTGATCGGACGTTTAACAAAGGATCCCGAGCTCAGATCCACTTCAAACAACATAAGCGTTACATCCTTTACCATAGCTGTTGATCGGAATTTTACCAATCAACAGGGGGAAAGGGAAGCGGACTTTATCCCTGTTGTTGCGTGGCGCAGCCTGGCGGAGACCTGTGCCAGGTATCTGACAAAGGGCAGGCTTGTTGCAGTGTCCGGGCGTATGCAGGTGAGAAGTTATGAGGGCAATGATGGTCTGAGGCGTTATATCACCGAAGTTGTAGCAGATGAAGTTCAGTTCCTGGAGAGGAACCCGGGTTCCGGCGGTGCGCCTGGAAATGGTGCGCCTGGAAATGCGCCGGCGCCGGGCAGCGGACATTCCAATCCATCCGGCCACGGAGCATCCGAACCGGAGGGATTCTCTCCATTGGATGTGGATGATGATGAACTTCCATTCTAAATGAACAGGAGGCTGGAGAATGGCTGATAATGCAAGAAGACAGAGGAATAGAAAGCCCAAGAGGCGTGTATGTGCTTTCTGTGCAGATAAAGTGGATACGATCGATTACAAGGACGTATTCAAACTGAGAAAGTATATTACCGAGCGGGGGAAGATTCTTCCCAGGAGAATATCGGGCAACTGCGCAAAGCATCAGCGTCAGGTGACCATGGCGATCAAACGTGCCCGTCACATAGCACTGCTGCCTTACTCTGCGGAGTAAAGAAGAGCCGTTCCATTACCGGAACGGCTTTTTGTTCTACATGGGTTCGCGGGGGAAGACTGGATACTGTATTGGATAATAATGTATGAAAGGGAACTGAATTTCCAATATTGACAAAGAGACGGGATGCGTATAGAATAATTGTGTATTTGTATGCCCGTTCCCTGTCTGGCGTGGTGTACTGTAGAACGGACGGACAGGCCTGGTAAGCCCGGGCAGGCTTGACAGGATGCCTGGAAAGGTGGTGGCTTGCTTAGATGGCAAAAGATACAGAGCTGGACATCGCAAGGAATATACGCTTGGTGGAATGGCTGAAAAGTGAAATCCTGACATCAGTGGCAGAGATTTACCGGCTGCTGGCCAATGGCATCAAAGGATCCCAGGAGGCGTTGGCGGATTGCCTTTCCAGTATGATTGTTGCTGCTTATTTGCTTGGGAAGAGACTGGGTATCTCCTATGATACGATTGGCCGCAGGATCGAAAGCAAAATTCGCCTTGGCATTGTGGAAGAGCATGATGTGGAAAAGTATTTTGGGGATCTGACCTCTCTCGGTGAATACTGTAAAACCGGGAAAGAGGGATGAAAGAAATATCTGAGGTGTTGAAATGAATTTGCAGCTTGTCTCGGGCTTTTTCCTCATTGTTCTGCCAATTGTACTGATTGTGCTGCAGGCCTGGAAACTGGGAAAACGGTCCGATTTCTATGAGAATATTTTATTGTCATCCGGGAGTGTCCTGCTCTCCATATTGCTGTATTTAAAGGCCTATTCCATGCGAACCGGGCAGTCGGCATTCGATGCGGTATGGGACTCTTTTCGGCAGGTATTGACCAGCGGCGTGATCAATACGGATGAAATTTTGTCCAGGTATCATGAGTTGGGGATGTTCAAGAATTTTACTTCTGCACAGCAGCTGGCCAATTTCATGGTACAGCAGATGAAGCAGGCGGTTCCCGCTTCGCTTCTGATTTATTCCATTGTTTACGGAACATTTTTATTTCTTGTGATTCGTTTTATCATGAAGAAGTCCGGACGAAGCATGGGACCGATCCCCGCATTTGCGGAATGGAAGCTGCCCAGGGGGATGGGGTTTGGGTTGATTGTCCTGCTGCTGATTGCCCTGTTTGGCAGCTGGATGGGGATTCCAAGCCTTGAAGTGGTATATTCTACAGGCACTGCGCTGATTTCATTTCTTTTCAGGATGCTGGGCCTTGCGGTATTGTGGTTTTTCCTGAAAGCAGTTCGGATTCCCTTTGTTTTTCGGCTGCTGCTGGCTGCCGTTCTTTATGCGTTTCTGGGGTTTGGATTGCTTCTTCTGGGAATACTGGATCATGTCTTCCAGTTACGGAAGCGGTACCGGGATAAATTGATTCTCAACAAGGACTAAACAGAAGGTAGGGAAGAGCATGAAAAAACATTTCAAGAAGTTAAACCTGCCGGAAGCCAGGATTTATTTGGCTGTTGTCCTGTTTTTGGCTCTGATCCTCTTGCGATTTGATTACTGGATCGGTGGCATGGCTCTTCTTGTCTTTCTGATTCTGGCCTGTTATAACCGGAGAATTGTGCGCCGCCGCAAAGAGGAATGGAACAGCTATCTGGAGACTCTTTCAGAGGATATTGACTGGGCCACTAAAAACGCAGTACTAAGTATCCCTGTTCCCCTGGTGGTGATCGAGGCAGGAGGGGACATTACCTGGTACAATCCTCAATTTGGGGGAATGTTCCAGGGGGAAAAGCTGCTGGAACGCAATATTCATGACTTTGTACCGGAGCTGACGCCTTCCCGGTTTGGCGATTCCCGGAAGGGAAGCCATCATGAACTGTTCTTTCATAATAAATGGTATCAGGTTCTGTGGACGCCTGTCAGGACGGGAAATGACAGCCGCAAAAGCAAGGTGATCTTTCTGATCTATTGGCTGGATATCACGGAGGAACACCGGGTCCGCGCTTTGTGCCAGGCACAGAAGACCGTCATCGCTCATATTACCGTTGACAATTATGACGAAGTCCTGGCCAATACGGAGGATATCAAAAGAGCGGCGGTGCTTGCCGAGATTGAATCCTGCATTGCAGAGTGGGCGGTTGAACTCCATGCTGCCTGGGTCAAATACGACCGGGAGAAGTTTATTGTGGTCATGGAGGCACAGGCACTGAAAAAGCTGCAGAAGGAACGATTCAACATTCTTGATCGGGTGCGGAGAATCCAGGCCGGCAACCGGATCCCGGTTACCCTCAGCATTGGTGCGGGGCTGGATGCGGAAAACCCTGCACAGTCCAGCATCAGCGCACTGTCGGCTGTAGACCTGGCTTTGGGACGCGGAGGGGACCAGGCCGTCGTCAAAGAGGGTACAAAGCTGTTCTTCTACGGCGGAAAGAGTCAGGGGGTGGAGAAACGGACAAAGGTGAAGTCCAGGGTGATCGCCAACGCGCTGTGGGAGCTGATGGAGCATTCCAGTATCATATTCATCATGAGCCATGAGATCCCGGATCTGGATTCCCTCGGCTCCGCATTGGGAATTTACTGCTGCGCCAGGTACGTCGGCAGGGAGGCCCATATTGTACTGAACAGATCCAATGTTTCCGTGGAGCCCCTGATGAAGAGGCTGCAGGAAAAAGAGGCCTATAACGGACTTTTTATCCACCCGGAGGATGCGATGAAGCGAATGGATCATGATACGCTGCTGGTTGTAGTGGATACCAACCGGCCCGGCTTTACGGAGGCCCCGGATCTGATCCGGAATGCGGAGCATATTGTGGTTTTTGACCATCACAGAAGGAGCGCGGATTTCATTGAAAATGCCACGCTGACTTATCTGGAGTCCTATGCGTCTTCTGCCAGCGAGCTGGTTACCGAAGTCATGCAGTACTTCGGTGAGAATATAAAAGTAAATCCTCTGGAGGCAGATGCGCTGCTGGCAGGGATTACCATGGACACCAAGAATTTTATTTTCAAGACCGGAGTCCGGACCTATGAGGCGGCATCCTATCTGCGCAGGCTGGGAGCGGATCCCACCTCCGTCCGGCAGCTGTTCCGGGATGATATGGATACCTTTATCAGCCGGTCGGAAACGGTAAAAAGGGCAACGATGATTCAGCCGGGCATTGCCATGTCAGAATGCCCGCCCGGCACACCCAATGCCCAGCTGATTGCGGCGCAGGCAGCAGACAGTCTGCTGGCCATTCAGGGGATTTCGGCATCGGTGGTCTTGTGCTCCACTCCGGAAGGTATTATGATCAGCGGACGCTCCTTTGGCAGCATCAATATGCAGCTGATACTGGAAAAGCTGGGAGGCGGAGGGCATCTGACCATGGCTGGCGCCCAGCTGGGAGGTATCTCAATGGAGGAAGGCAGACAGCGGGTTATGGATGCCGTTGAGGAATATTTGAAAGAATTCAGCGAGGAAGGAGAAAACAAATGAAGGTCATTTTATTGGAGGATGTAAAGAGCAAAGGACAAAAGGGGGAGGTCGTCAGCGTCAGCGACGGTTATGCACGCAATTATCTGCTGCCCCATAAGCTGGCGGTTCGGGCCACCAGTCAGGGCATGAATGAGCTGAAGAACCGGCAGGTTGCGGAGGAAAAGCGTAAAGAGACAGAGCTGGAGGAAGCAAAGAAGCAGGCGCAGACCCTGTCAGGCCTGCAGGTGACGGTAAAGGTAAAAAGCGGGGAAAATGGCAAGCTGTTTGGCTCCGTAACCAATAAGGAGATTGCGGACACCTTAAAGTCCCAGCATCATCTGAATATTGACCGAAAGAAGATTGTGCTGCCGGAGCCTATCCGGAACCTGGGAAGTTTTCGCCTGGAAGTAAAGGTTTATCCGGAAGTAACCGCCACGCTGAATGTAAAGGTGGAAGAAGAGTAGAGAGGCAATTTATGGGGGGTTCCGGAGAATGGATTCCAGTTCCATACAACAATTAAAGCAACGTATTCCTCCGAACAGCATGGAAGCCGAGCAGTCGGTTCTTGGCTCAATGCTCCTGGATAAGGAGGCTGTGGCCGCGGCGGCGGAAGTGCTGCATGGGGAGGATTTTTATTCCGACGCGCACCGGGAGATTTATGAGGCGATCCTGGATATCTACGATCGCGGCATGCCGGTGGATCTTGTCACTTTGGCGGAATCCCTGCGGCAGAGGGGAACTCTGGAAACGGTGGGGGGCGGCACCTATATCTCCGATCTGTCCATGACTGTGCCCAGCACCGCAAACGTGCGGTATTACATCCGGATTGTGGAGGAAAAAGCGGTTCTCCGCAGGCTGATTGCTGCTTCCGGCGATATTATGCAGGAAAGCTATGCTGCTTCCGAGGATCTGGACATCATCATTGATCATGCGGAAAAAAAGATATTTGATATTTCCCAGCGTAAGAATGATCAGGATTTTGAACCCATAAAGACCATTCTGCTGGACACTTATTCCAGAATTGAGGAGCTCACAAAGAACAAGGGTAAAATTGTCGGGGTTGCCACCGGGTTCCGTGATTTTGACCTGCGCACATCCGGATTGAATCCGTCGGATTTTGTTCTGATTGCCGGGCGGCCGTCCATGGGGAAAACCAGCTTTGCCCTTAACATCGCTCAATATGCGGCTGTCCATTCCAAAGTGCCGGTAGCTGTTTTCAGCCTGGAAATGTCAAAGGATCAGCTGGTTCAGCGTATGCTCAGCTGTCAGTCGCATATCGAGCTCCAGAAGATCCGTACCGGTGATCTGACGGAAGAGGATTGGATCAAGCTGGTGCAGGCGGCGACACCTCTGTCCCAGGCTCCGATCTTTATTGACGATACACCGGCCATCTCTGCCATGGAAATCCGGTCCAAGGCCAGAAGGCTGAAACTGGAGCATGGTCTGGGAATGATCGTGATTGATTATCTTCAGCTGATGTCCGGACGGGGGAACAATGAGTCCAGACAGCAGGAAGTTTCAGATATATCCCGGTCCCTCAAGGCGTTGGCCAGGGAGCTGGAAGTGCCTGTTGTGACCCTTTCCCAGCTCAGCCGCGGACCGGAAGCCAGACAGGACCACCGGCCCATGCTGAGTGATTTGAGGGAATCCGGTGCCATTGAGCAGGACGCCGATCTTGTGGTGTTTTTGTATCGGGATGAATACTACAATCCGGATTCGGAGAAACAGAATATCGCCGAGGCGATTATTGCAAAGCAGAGGAACGGCCCCACGGGCACCGTGGAGCTGGTGTGGCTGGGGCAGTATACCCAGTTTGCAAGTTATGAAAGGAACCGGCAGGAGTATTAGAAAATTTCGGGGGATGTTAACCAACAAAAGAGATACGGGGAGGAACTGTTTTGTCTATGTTTGAAGAAGAAGTCAATGCTATTGCGAAGAGGTACAGCCTGAAGCGTCAGAATGAGATTATCTTTTACGGCGCGTCCAATTTCAGGATGTGGACGGACCTGGAAGACGACCTCAGCGAGTACAAGGTACAGAATCATGGATTCGGCGGATGTACGGACAAGGATCTCCTGGAGAATGCGGACCGGATACTGTATCCGTATCACCCGTCCCTGGTATTCTTCCAGACCGGTTCCAACGATTATATGGATCAGACCGGCACCGAACACGAAATTGCCGCTGCATGCATGGATTATAAGAAAAAAATGTTTGACACGGTTTATGAAAAGTTACCGGAAGCAAAGCTTGTTGTAATGAGCGGACTACTGCTCCCCGGCAGAAGCCAGTATACATCGCTGACGATGAAGATTAATGACAAACTGAAAAAATACTGTGATTCCCCGGATTATATGTATTATGTGGATGCCACTTCCATGACTTTTGACGGAACGGATTATGACACTTCGCTGTTTCTGCCGGATGGAATGCATTTGAACCGTGAAGGTCAACGGAAATGGTGTAAGGAATATATCAA
>DHDO01000045.1:27509-29542 GCA_002399435.1 Firmicutes bacterium UBA4874 | reverse complement strand
TCCGCTTTTGATTCCTTCGGTCAGCGAAGGTTGACTCCAATGGCGCCGCCCACGGTACCCACAATAATGCCCATAATCATATCCGAGAGAAAAATCCGGTCAAAGGCAAATTGTCCTCCGGAAATAATTCCTATCAGGGAAACCAGTATCACGTAGAGGATTCCGGTCCCGGCACCTTTCAGCCATCCCCTGCGGACACCCTTTCCGGCGGCATATATCCCGCCCACTGCTATGCTCAATATCCGTACCACCTGCACAACAGGCCGGATAATCGACTCCGTCAAGCTGGACAGCTGCATGATAACCGCAAACAGGATGATACAAAGCAGTGTAAGGAGTACCGCAAAGACAGAGCCTCGGCCGACCTGCGCCAGATCCTTTGTCATGGAGCTCTCTTCCTGTTTCGCCGCAACTTTCCGACCCTTTTTCATCCTTCCCAACTCCCTCTATGCATCTTATTTCAAACATATGCATCAGAAGAAACGGTTATGACAAACCATGGGAAGGATCCGGCAGCATAAAAAAAGCCGGCTTCCAATGGAAACACAGCTCTTTTCCCGGTTGTCCCTCAGTCGTCTGAAATCGGCTTGTCGACATCGCGGATAGACCAGCGCTCATATACCAATTTTACCTTGTCGGCTCCTACTTCAAGAATCAGTACATCATCCCGGATCGAAGTAATCTTGCCGCAAAGTCCGCCGATTGTCGTAACATTATCCCCTACCTTCAGGGATGCCAGCATCTCCTTGTTTTCCTTGTCCTTTTTCTTTTGGGGACGGATCAACATAAAGTAGCAGACGACAATCAACAGGACGAAAGGTAACAGGTTTGCTATCATAAGACCTGCACCGCCCGGCGTGCCCGCTGCAGCCTTCGTGTTCTTTGCTGCCTGTGCCATTCGATTCCCTCCTTTTCCTGCAATTATAGTATTATATTAACCTGTTTGTCCCGCGAATTCAAGGATTTGCCCAAAAATATCATTCCCGTCCGAACTTCTCATAAAAATCGTTCCGGAATTCCAACAGGCGCTCCTCCCAAATGGCCCTGCGGATTTCTTCCATCAGGTGAATCAGGAAGCGCAGATTATGAATGCTGGTAAGGATGGAAGCCAGAATTTCATTTGCCTTGATCAGGTGCCGGATATACGCCCGGGTAAAATTACGACAGGCGTAACAGTCGCATTCCGGATCCAGGGGGGTAAAGTCCCGCGCATACTCCGCATTACGTACCACGACCTTTCCCTGGCTGGTCAGCACCGTTCCGTTCCTGGCAATCCGGGTGGGAAGAACGCAGTCAAACATGTCCACTCCCCGGACGACCCCTTCCAGGAGGCAATCCGGCGAGCCCACGCCCATGAGATATCTTGGCTTGCCTTTCGGCATCATCGGCATAATGACATCCAGCATGTCATACATCACGGGCTTGGGCTCCCCGACGCTCAGCCCGCCGATCCCATACCCCGGAAGATCATATTCCAGGGATCGTTCCACACTTTCCTTTCGAAGATCGGCAAACACGCTGCCCTGTATAATGCCGAACAAAGCCTGGTCCTCCCGGCTGTGAGCCTGCACGCAGCGGCCCAGCCACCGGGCCGTCCGTTCCGTCGATTTCTTCGCATAATCATAGGTGGCGGGATACGGCATGCATTCATCCAATGCCATGATAATATCGGCACCCAGCGCATTTTCAATTTCCATCGCCTTTTCGGGGCTCAGAAAATGCCGGGAACCATCCAGATGGGATCGGAACCATACGCCTTCCTCCCGGATATTCCGGAGCTCCGCCAGACTGAAAACCTGAAATCCGCCGCTGTCCGTCAAAATCGGATGGCTCCAGTTCATAAACCGGTGTAATCCTCCCGCTTCCCGGACCAGCTCATGGCCTGGCCTCATCGCCAGGTGATAGGTATTGCTCAGGATAATCTGTGCCCGGATCTCCTCCAGATCTCTTGGAGAAACGGCCTTTACCGCAGCCTGGGTCCCCACCGGCATGAAAATAGGGGTGTCAAAACTGCCATGGGGCGTATGAAATTT
>DHDO01000045.1:2842-27449 GCA_002399435.1 Firmicutes bacterium UBA4874 | reverse complement strand
TCAAACATAAATCCTCCCTGATGGGCTCGCTCATCAATCTTCGCTGTGAGCTCTCTCATAAATCTTCGCTGTGAGCTCTCCCTTCGACCTGCTGCTTTCCCAAAGGAAAGCCGCAGACTGTTGCAGACTGTTTGCCATGAATCACCTGCGCCCTTCAGTCGTCGCTGATAAACATCGCGTCGCCAAAGCTGAAAAAACGATATCGCAGTGAAATGGCTTCCCGGTAAACGGCAAGCATTTCCTCCCGTCCGGCCAGCGCACTCACCAGCATCAAAAGCGTCGATTTGGGGAGATGAAAATTGGTGATCAGCGCATCAATGATCCTGAAGCGATAACCGGGATAGATGAAGATCCCTGTCTCGCCTCTTCCTGAATGAACCACTCCATTTTCATCCGCAACAGACTCCAGGGTCCTCAGGGATGTGGTGCCCACTGATATGACCCGTTTCCCGGAAGCCTTTGCCGCATTGATCTGTCGGGCCGCATCCTCCGTCACCTCATAGACTTCCCGGTGCATTTTATGATTCCGGACATTTTCCACCTTTACCGGACGGAAGGTCCCAATCCCCACATGCAGGGTAATCCTTACCAGGACAACGCCCTTTTCCCTCAGGCGGTCCAGCAGCTCCGGGGTAAAATGCAGACCTGCCGTAGGCGCCGCCGCAGAGCCCTCCCGCTTTGCATAAACCGTCTGATAGCGGTTGGGATCCTTCAGCTTTTTATGAATATAGGGGGGCAAAGGCATGACACCCACTTTATCCAGGATCTCTTCAAAGACCCCATCATAAAAAAAGCGGACCAGGCGGCCCCCTTCCTCCGTTTCACTCAACACCTCCGCTTTCAGCAAACCGTCTCCAAATACAAACTTTGTGCCGATCCTTGCCCTTTTCCCCGGCTTCACCAATACACGCCAGGTATCTTCGCTCTCCCTGCGGAGCAGCACGAACTCCATCTTGCCTCCCGTATCTTCCTTTTTCCCCAGAAGTCTGGCGGGAAGCACCTTCGTATCATTGATCACCAGGCAGTCACCGGGATTCAGGTAATCCACAATATCCCGGAATATCCTGTGTTCTGTCTTTTTTGTAAAGCGGTGATAAACCAGCAGTCTGGATTCATCCCGCTTCTCCGAAGGAGACTGCGCAATCAGTTCCTTCGGCAGCTCATAGTCAAAATCAGAAACCTTCAAATCCGGTTTCTCCGTTTCCTGTCTTTCCATCCTGTTTCTCCATTCCTTTGTGGTATTCCGGCAGTGTCATTCTTCTCCCCTGTGCCGTTCTGCTGAAAGCAGATTTTCCTGCTCCTGAACCGGCAGATTGAGATGACGGCGGCCAAGGGGAGTCAGAACCCTTCCCCGGGGAGTCCGCGCAATATAGCCCAGCTGAAGCAGATAAGGCTCACAGACATCCTCTATGGTGGAGCTTTCCTCCCCGGTGGACGCAGACAGGGTGTCCAGGCCCACCGGTCCTCCGTCAAACTTCAGGACAATTGCCTTAAGCAGCCGCCTGTCCACATCGTCCAGTCCGACATCGTCTATTTCCAGCATATCCAGGGCTTCCTTGGCCACAGGCAGGGTAATCACTCCGTCCGCCCGGATCTGGGCATAGTCCCGGACCCGCTTCAGCAGGCGGTTGGTAACACGGGGAGTTCCCCTGGAACGCCTGGCAATCTCCCAGGCGCCCTCCTCGTCGATTGCAATGTTCAGAATCCCTGCAGACCGGATGACGATTTTCTTCAATTCATCGGTGTGATAAAGCTCCAGCCGGCTGATGACGCCAAAACGATCCCGCAGGGGAGAAGTCAGCATCCCCGCCCTGGTGGTGGCCCCCACCAGGGTAAACCGGGGCAGGTCCAGACGGATGGAACGGGCGCTGGGTCCCTTCCCGATAATAATATCCAGCACAAAGTCCTCCATGGCCGGATAGAGAATCTCCTCCACACTCCGGTTCAGCCGATGGATTTCATCAATAAACAAAACATCCCGATCCCCCAGGTTGGTCAGTATGGCGGCCAGATCCCCGGCTTTTTCAATGGCCGGACCGGAAGTGATCCGTATATTGACACCCAGTTCATTGGCTATGATATTGGCAAGGGTGGTTTTGCCAAGCCCTGGAGGCCCGTATAACAACACATGGTCCAGCGCTTCCCCCCGCTGCAGGGCTGCCTGAATGAAAATCAGCATTTTTTCCTTGACCTTTTCCTGCCCGATGTAGTCGGCCATTTTTCTGGGCCGAAGGGTCAGCTCGGTATCCTGATCCTCCGTTGTTTTATCGGTTGCAATAATCCGCTCCGGATGCTCCTCCAAATCCATTCCCCCTTACCCGCGATGATTCATATTTTTCAGTGCCAGACGGACCAGTTCGGAAGGATCCGTCTCCTGAACGCCTGCCAGGGCATGCTCCGCCTCTGCTGCGGGATAGCCCAGAGCCTGCAGCGCTTCCAGCGCTTCCATGCGCTCCTCGTTCCACCGTACCGTCGGGGTTGGTGCGGCGCCCCCTGCAGTAAGGACATCCTGATCTATTTTATCCTTCAGCTCCAACAGAATTCTCTCTGCTGTTTTTTTCCCTATTCCAGGCACAGTGCAGAGCAGCTTCCGGTCTCCGGTCACGATGGCAGTCGCCAATTGTCTGGCAGAAAAGGCGGACAACATGCCCAGTGCCGCTTTGGGTCCCACTCCCGAAACCGTAATCAGTTTTTCAAAGAACCGTTTCTCCTCCTGCTCCAGAAAGCCGTATAATTCCTGGGTATCCTCCCTTAAATGAAAGTAGGTGAACAGGCGAACCATTTCTCCGGCGGGGGGCAGCCGATGCAGCACGGAATTCGGTACAAAAATAAGATAGCCGATCCCGTTTGCCTCCACGACAACCCTTTGATTGTCCACTTCCTCCAGTATTCCCTTTATGTAAGCATACATCCTGTTTCCTCCTAATGGTAACGGGTCTCGACCTTTCTCCCGTAATGGGAGCTGTTGATGTGACATATCGCCACCGCAAGAGCATCCGCTGCGTCATCCGGTTTCGGGATTTCCCGGAGATTCAGCAGCAGCTTTACCATATGCTGTACCTGCTGCTTGTCTGCCCTCCCGTATCCCACCACCGCCTGTTTGACCTGCAGGGGGGTGTACTCGAACAGATCAATCCCTTTCCGGGCGCCTGCCAGAATGGACACTCCCCTGGCATGTCCAATAATCAAGGCTGTCTTCGCATTTTTATTGAAAAACAGCTCCTCATAGGCGATTGCGTCCGGAGAAAACTCTTCAATCAAACGTTCCGTGGAATTAAATATGTGCAGAAGACGCTGCGGAGTTTCCATGGTGGAAGGGGTCGTCGCCGCTCCATAATCCAGCATCTTTACACTGTTTTCCCGGTCCTCCACTACGCCGTAACCCATGATCGCCATACCCGGATCGATCCCCAATACTCTCACAGCATCACCAATCTCCTCATAAAGCCAACCATACTTTCATTAAGCCACCCATACTTTCATAAAACCACCTATACTTTCACAAAACCAACCATACTTTCACAAAACCACCTATACTTTCATAAAACCACCTATACTTTCATAAAGCCACCCATACTTTCATAAAACACTCTGACCGTTTGAAAGCATAACCAATCGTTGCAGATACGGGCAATAGCATGATAAAACAGGTGTAAAGCGCCTTCCCACAATAACAGTATGATATGACATTTATGCTGCGGTGTCAATGAACAATGCAATCCCTGCAAGCAACAAGCCATACCTGTAATACCACTTTAATCAGGAAAAGCAGGAAACCCCTGATGTTTCAAAGGATTTGCAGGCGTCTTTGTCCATGGAACTTTTGACTTTCCAGCAAAAAGAAAAAATGCTTGCATATATATACGTTATAATGTATAATTATTTCATTAGAAAGGAAAGGTGATACCCATGTCGACAAGGGAAAAAGTAGTTCTCGCCTACTCAGGCGGGTTGGATACCTCCATCATTATACCCTGGCTGAAGGAAAACTATGATTATGATGTCATTGCCGTTGCAGGAAATGTGGGCCAGGGAAAGGAATTGAACGGCCTTCGGGAAAAGGCGATTCAAACGGGAGCAAGTAAGGCATATATTGAGGATCTTCGGGAGGAATTCGTCAACGACTATATCTTTCCCACATTGAAGGCCGGTGCTGTATATGAGGATAAATATCTGCTTGGCACTTCCTTCGCCCGTCCGGTGATTGCAAAGAGGTTGGTGGAAATTGCCGAAAGAGAAGGCGCCGTCGCCATCTGCCACGGTGCCACAGGAAAAGGAAACGATCAGGTGCGGTTTGAACTGACCATCAAGGCGTTGAATCCTCATCTGAAGATCATTGCACCCTGGCGCATCTGGAATATCAAATCCAGGGAGGAGGAAATCGAGTATGCCAATGCCCGGCATATCCCGGTACCGGTTTCCAAAAAAGACAACTACAGCATGGATCGGAATTTGTGGCACTTAAGCCATGAAGGCAGCGATCTGGAAGATCCGTGGAATGAGCCGAAAGACGATCTTCTGATGATTTGTACTCCGCTGTCCAGGACACCGGACGAAGCGGAATATGTGGAAATCGATTTTGAACAGGGCATTCCCGTAAAAGTCAATGGAACCGCTTTGGACGGTGTCGCCCTGATCCGACAGCTCAATCAAATCGGTGCCCGGCATGGCGTGGGAATTGCCGACATTGTGGAAAACCGACTGGTCGGGATGAAATCCCGGGGAGTTTATGAAACGCCGGGAGGGACCATCCTCTATGCTGCCCATCAAAAGTTGGAATCCATTACCCTGGACCGCGCCACACAGCATTACAAACAGCTTGTAGGCATCAAATTTTCCGAACTGGTTTACGACGGCAACTGGTTTACCCCGCTGCGCAAAGCCCTTTCTGCATTCGTCGATTCCACGCAGGAAAAGGTAACCGGAAAAGTACGCCTGAAACTGTATAAGGGAAATATCATTCCGGCCGGCGTACAATCCCCCTGCTCCCTCTACAGTCCGGAATTTGCCACCTTCGGAGAGGACGAAGTCTACAACCAGAAAGATGCCGAAGGCTTTATCAATCTCTTTGGCCTGCCGCTGAAAATACACGCCCTGCAGACAGAAAAAGAAGAGGAAGAAAGAGAAAGGAAGAGATTTCTGTCATGAAGCTATGGGGAGGACGTTTTGAAAAAAAGACTGCGGAAGAGGTGGATGATTTTCACTCCTCCATCCTCATTGACTGCCGGATGGTCCGCGAGGATATTTTGGGCAGTATCGCCCATGCCCGCATGCTGGGCCGCCAGGGCATTATTCCCACGGAAGATGCAGAAAAGATCTGCACCGGACTGGAGCAGATCCTGGAGGATGTCCGGCAGGGCAAAGTCAAATTCCGTGTGGATGCGGAGGATATTCACACGAATGTGGAAAGCCTTCTGACGGAACGAATCGGCGAAACGGCCAAAAAGCTCCATACCGGAAGAAGCCGGAACGACCAGGTTGCACTGGATGTGCGAATGGTATCCATGAAAGAAACGGAACAGATCCGCTCCCTGCTGGCTGCCCTGGAGTCCGAACTGCTTTCCATCGCGGAAGAGAACACAAAAACCTATATGCCCGGATATACCCATTTGCAAAAAGCCCAGCCCATTACCCTGGCACATTATCTTCTGGCATACTTTGAGATGTTCCGAAGGGACATAGAGCGGCTGAAAGATTGCCAGAAGCGCACAAACATCCTGCCTCTTGGCTCCGGTGCCCTTGCCGGGACCACCTGGCCCCTGGACCGGAAGTGGGTTGCGGATGCGCTTGGCTTTGACGGCATCACAAAGAACAGTCTGGACGGCGTCTCAGACAGGGATTTCGCCATAGAGGCACTGTGCTGCTGTTCCGTGATTATGATGCATCTGAGCCGGTTCTGCGAAGAATTGATCCTATGGAGCACAGATGAATTCCGGTTTGTGGAAATGGACGACAGTTACAGCACCGGAAGCAGTATCATGCCGCAAAAAAAGAATCCGGATGTAGCAGAACTGATCCGCGGGAAAACCGGACGGGTGTATGGGGATCTGATCACCCTTCTGACCATGATGAAGGGCCTTCCCCTGGCGTATAACAAGGATATGCAGGAAGACAAGGAAGCATTGTTTGACGGCTTTGATACGGTGAAGCAGTGCCTCCACATTTTTACCGACATGATTTCCACGGTAACCTTCCGGAAAGACAGGATGGAGCAAAGCGCCCTGTCCGGTTTCTCCAATGCCACCGATGCGGCGGATTACCTGGCCCGGAAAGGAATCCCCTTTCGCACTGCCCATGAAATCACAGGCAGGCTGGTCCTTTACTGTATCCGGGAAAACAAGGCACTGCTGGATTTGAGGCTCGAAGAGCTGCAAAGCTTCTCCTCCCTGTTCGGAGAAGACATTTATGAAGCCCTGTCCCTTAAAACCTGTGTCAACCAAAGGAACCTGCCGGGCGGCCCCGCACCGGAAGCCGTACAGGATGCCATCCGGCAGAACAAAGCCTGGCTGTCGTCCGAAACCCTTCCGGAAACCTGCAGAGGTTAACTTTCCAGGTTTTCCAGCAGCCGTTCCACTTCTTCCCTGCTGTCCACTGCCAGGCCCTTGTCAACCTGCTTCTTCATTTCCGGACTCAGTGTGCTATATGGAATATTGGATTCCTCCACCGCTTCCAGCTTGCCTGTATCCTTTTTCGGACGGTAGATGACCAGATAATCCTCCTTCGCCTTGATAACATAGTGTTTTGGACAATAGCCATCAATGCTTTTCCGGAAAGTCACCTCTTCCGGTGTGAACTTTGCAAGCTGCCATTCCGGAAAAGCCCGTTTCAGCTGCTGTCCGGTTTTCCCTGCGTTCCCGTGGTCCGTTTCCTCTTTCACCGTATGCCTGCAGCGGGTATAGTACCGGTTGAAAATCAGCACGGAATCCGGTCCGGTTTTGCTGACCTGACGCGCCTCGTCTCCGGTTTCTTTCCCCTTTCCCGTATCTGCATTTCCTGCCAGGGAACCTTCCCGCGGCCGTTTGCCGGAAGTCCGGGCCAGATAACCGAAAGATAATGCAATCAGCACCAATAACACAATCAAACCGGAAAAGAGAAAAACAGTTCTTTTCGATTTATTATGGATAAACACTACAATCCCTCCATATATTACCTTTGGGTATAGTGTTTCCCACTGTTTATCACATTATACAGGTAGTGTACAAATATATAAAGAATTTTATTGGATTCGTACCCCAAGGATCCGGATAAAACGGATCCCGATCCAGCTGTACTGGATCAGGGGATAGTTCAATCGATCATAGGTATGCGTATTGATCCGGATGTTATCGATTGTTGCCGGGCTGCCGCATGCCGCAACAAACAGGGAATGGGTGAAAATCCCCGGATCCTGAAAAGCAAGCTGAACGATATCCCCTGCTTCGAGCTGGGAAACATCCGCTTCCATCCCATAAGGCCCCGGTCCGGCAAAATTTCCGGTCAAAAAGGGATAAAGAAAACGGGCTGCCGTCCAGGCAGGTGCTTTGTCATTGCCGTTCCGATAGTACCATCCTGCGCCCCCGTTGTAATTCATAACACCGCTGCCGGCGTATATGCACTGAGAGATAAAATTGGTGCAGTCGCCTCCCAGATCGGAATAATCATAATACTGCGGATTTCTCCCAAGTGCCCAAAAATTCGAATATTCCAACGCCGCCTGTCTGTTGTATCCTGCCAACGTATTATTGTACATAGCAAATAAGCCCCCTGCATCCTTGATAAAACCAGTATATGCAAAGGGCTTCCCGGCGTGCCTGCATCAAATGTTCAGATGCCCTGCTGATTATTCGATTTCCATGTTGTGAAATACGTTCTGGACATCATCGTTATCTTCCAGCATATCGATCAGGTTCGAAACCTTCTCCGCCTGATCCTCCGTGATCCGGACCGTATTCTTCGGGACCATCTCGATGCCTGCGGATTCAAACACATACCCGGAATTCTCCAGTGCATCCCTTACCACAGATAAATCAGAAGGATTGGTATAGATCACATAATCCTCCACATCGCCTGCGACATCCTCGGCTCCTGCCTCAATGGCCTCCATCATCAGGGTATCTTCATCCACTTCCCCATTGTTTTCGATGACGAGGACGCCCTTGCGGTCAAACATCCAGGAAACGCATCCGCTGGCTCCCAGGCTGCCTCCGTTGTGAGCGAAACAATACCGCATTTCACTGGCGGTACGATTCCGGTTGTCCGTCAGTCCTTCCACGATGATCGCAACGCCGTGAGAAGCATATCCCTCATAAACGATATTCTCATAATTGACGGAACTGTCCTCACCTGCCGCCTTTTTAATGCTTCTGAGGATGTTGTCATTCGGCATATTATTGGATTTTGCCTTGGCGATGACATCCTTCAGCCTGGCATTCACTTCGGGATCGCTGCCTCCGCCTTCCTTTACCGCTACCGCAATTTCCCGGCCGATCTTTGTAAAGATCTTCCCTCTCTGCGCATCGGTTTTTTCTTTTTTATGCTTTATATTTGCCCATTTTGAATGGCCTGACATAAGTAAACCTCCTACTACCTCTCATTGACCGCTCCTATCATACCACATGCTGTCCTTCCTGTAAAGATTCCTGAATTTTTCAGAAAATAGTAAAACTACTTTCCGTTTGGTATCAGGTTGAGCATCTGATCCTCATCCGCCACATTGACATAGGAATCCGGGACATCCCCGACGATGATCGTATCAGCGATGGGAACCTTGGTGGATACATTGACTACGTTGCTGCCCAGAGGCACCACAATACGGACCTGGGTCTTCAGTGACAGAAATATTCTGTGACGGGTCTGATTGATACCAGCCTGCCGGAATTCATCGGTAAAGTCCGTCGATACGGAACCAACCGGAATGATTTTCACATCGATATCCGGCCCTCTGCCGGAAAGAAGTTTGCTTTTTGTCACCGAGCCAAGGGGCACGCTGATTCCCTCCGTACCCAGGGATCGGATTTCATTCTGTGCGAGATTGGAAGTTTCCCTGGCAAGGGTATTGATCAATATGGTGTTGTATTGAATCATTGTTATTTTACCGTTTTTGTCGGTTAATACATCCGTCAGATCGGTATATTTGATATTGCCTCCGAGGATCTGGCTGACGGCATTGTTCATGGCCAGAACGGCGATATACTCCACTTTAGCTTCGGACATGGCAAGGATGGTCGGCTTGATTCCCCAGTCAATCAGCAGGAAGGAAGTCAAAAGGAAGGCCAGAATACTGATGCCAATAATGAGAATCCTGTTTTTCACGCCCATTCTGCCCATAACTTGCACCTCCCATATATTCTATGCACGGAAGCAGTGAACTGTGACCATATAGGGCGCCATGGCATGCCTCTTTTTTGCCTGCTTTACTTTTGGGAATCGCCATAATATAATTGTTATGAATATCTATTACATTACACATGCATGTATCGATGAACATGCTTCGGAGGTATTATGGATAACAGAAACGAAAACAAGGAAAAGAAACATAAAAAGCGAATCCCATTGGTGGATACGATCCGACAAAATCTGACAGAGAGGAAGAAACCTTCCAATTTCCTGCTTTCCGTATTGGTTACCACCATTAAACTCTTTGTTATATTCCTTCTCGTCCTGGGGTTCTCCGGGTTCGGAGCGGTCCTCGGCATTGCAAAGGCTTATGTGGACGGAACCCCTGCCCTGGATGTAAACCGCATCGAGGATCAAAGCCTGACTTCCTTTCTTTATGACAAGAACGGGGACCTGATTACGGAATACAATGGCCTGGAGCATCGTATCTGGGCCAATCTGGATGAGATACCCAAGAACGTTCAAAATGCCCTGATCGCCACAGAAGATGTGAGGTTTTATGCGCATAACGGGCTGGATTACAAGAGGCTGGCCGGCGCTTTTCTCAACAATCTGAAAAGTGAATCGGTACAGGGCGGCAGTACCATCACCCAGCAGCTGGTAAAGAACACCATGCTGAGTATGGAGCAGACCTATAAGCGCAAGATACAGGAAGCTTACCTGTCGCTTCAACTGGAAAAGAAATACAGTAAGGATCAAATCCTGGAAGCCTATCTGAACACCATTTATCTTGGCAGCGGCAACTACGGCGTCAAAGTCGCCGCGGAGGATTATTTCGGCAAGGATCTGAAGGATCTGAACCTGAGGGAAAGCGCTGTACTCATCGGCATTACCAAAAATCCCTACCGATATGACCCCAGACTTAATTTCTACAAGCGGGGCAAGCCGGAAGTCACCTATCGAAGGGCGAATCTTGTCCTTCAGCTGATGTATGAAAATGGCCTTCTGAGCAAATCGGATTATGAGAATGCCAGATTTGATGAGAAGAATCCGTCCGATCCAAAAAATGAAGGGTTTCAGGTTATTGAGGAATCCAGCAATCAGAAGCTTTACGATTATCCCTACTTTGTGGAATATGCCATACAGGATCTGACCGAAGCACTGATGAAACAAAACAGCTGGGAAGGAAAAGAAGGACGGCAAAAGGCCAATCATATGATTCTGAATGGCGGACTGAAGATCTATACCACCATGGATCCGGCCATTCAGAAGACAACAGAGGATACCATTTACCACTTCAATGGATATCCGCCGACCGAAAGGGCCAGGGACAGCGTCAAGCGGGAGCAGCACGGGGACAGGATGCTGGATGTCGCCCAGCCGCAGGCTGCTGCAGTGGTAATGGATCACCATACCGGCGAGCTGCGGGCGATTGTCGGCGGCAGGATGGAACCCAAGGAGCAATTCTGGAGCAACCGGGCAAGGCTGCCCTGGGCACCTGGCTCTTCCATCAAACCCCTGGCTGTCTATGCCCCCTTTATCGAAGCAGGATATCCCGGAGGAATTATCCTGGACGACATTCCGGTTCCCATTAAGGGATGGAACGGAGGCAAGGGCTATCCTTCCAACAGCAACTCCACCAAATACTATGGGCCGGTGCCCCTGCGAAAGGCCATTGAACAATCCTACAACGTATCTGCCGCAAGGACTGTTCTGGAACGGATCGGTACCGATTATTCCATGAAAAAGCTGAAGGAACTCGGCATTACCGAGCCCCGTTATGTGGAAACCGCCCTTCCCTCCAACCTTGCCCTGGGCAGCGATCCGATCAATATGATCGAACTGACGGCTGCCTATGGTACACTGGCAAATAAAGGAGACTATTCGAAACCCGTCTCTATCCGGAAAGTGCTGGACAAGGACGGCAAGGTGATTCTGGACAACGAATCCCCGCAGAAGGTCTCCGTATTCAAGGAAAGCACTGCCTTTATCATGACGGATCTTTTGGAAAACGCCATAAACAAAGGAACAGGAACCCGGGCAAAGTTCAGCGGGATGTCCATTGCCGGCAAGACCGGCACCAACAGTGATTACCACGGCGTGTTTTTTGGCGGCTATACCCCTTATTATACGGCCACCGTGGTGATCGCACCGGACAATCACAATGTCTCCCTGGGACATAAAGCCAGCGGTGGTAAATATGCCGCTCCCCTCTGGAAGGAAATCATGCAGCCAATCCATCAGGGTCTTGCCAACAAACCATTCTATGATCGTACTCCGGAAGGCGTCCGGTCCGTCCAGGTCTGCGCATTATCCGGCCTACTGCCAAATGAAAACTGCAAGGAAACCGTTTCAGAGTATTTCCCGGCCGATGCGGTGCCAAAGAAGAAATGCGACATGCACCAGGACTACACGGTTTGTTCGGCTTCCGGCAAGCTGCCTACTCCTTATTGCCCGAAAGATCAGCTGAAAGTCAGCTCCGTTGTGGTGATTCCAAAAGATTCCATTTATCAGAAACTGTCGGACGAACAGCTGCAGGAGTATATTCCCGGCGCATTCCGTTCCCTGGATTCCCTGGGCTCCTACGACTACAATAATCCGGAACAGCGAAGCGCCTTCTGTCCGATCCACGGAGAGAACTGGAAGCAGAACGAGGAGCAATCCAAACAACTGGTTTCGGAAGCCAATCAGCTGATCCGCCAGGTCCAGGAAAGTATAAAGCAGTATTCCGGTCAGATGAGCGCTCAGGATAAAAACGCTCTGGAAACAGCGATCAACAAGCTGAAGGAAGCTTTGAACGCAAAAACATCGCCACCTCCAAAGGAAGGGCAGAGTCTGCCCGGCATGGATGCCGGAAGAGTGAAAGCGGAAATAAACAACCTGCGCACTGTCCATGAAAAGATCATCAGCCGAATCCCGAAGCAACCTGAGGGGAAGGACCCGGGCGTCCCCCCGAATCCGGACAATACCAACAATCCGGGGGATGATAAAAAAGAAGAAGATAACCATCCCAATAAAAGCCCGGATCCCGGTCCAGCAAATCCCGTAACATCAAACCCGTCTCCGGGAAAAGAAACCGGTCAGCAGTGAAAAGATCCGGCAATTGACAACTGATAAACTGTATAAGGAAACATAACGAAAGAAGAGAGCACTCTCTCTTCTTTTTTTGTTCCTGTCCGGAAAATCTTTATAGTCCGTTCCGGACATCAGACGCAGACGAAGGACCGTATGTCCGGGCAGCCGATCCATCCCCCCGAAAAGCATTCTCTGCCTCTGTACGGATAAATATGGCACCCGTATAGGTTTTCTCCTGATTCGTGTGACGACTCAGAATGGACCAGAGGGAAACCGCGCCGATTGCCAGAATGGCAACAATCAGAACAACCGTCCAGCGAACGGATTTCTTATTCCATTTTTTCATAGAATCCTTCCCCACCACAATTTGTTATCCAAACTTTTGTTATTGTAAGCAGAATTTGGATTCTTATTCAAACAACCTTTTGATGGAAATGGTTTCTACATCATCTCTCTCATTTTCAACAGAACTTTTTTTTCAATACGCGAGACCTGAACCTGCGAAATTCCCAATTGTTCTGCAATTTCGCTCTGGGTTTTGTCACGAAAATACCGAAGGATGATAATGGTTCTTTCCCTTTCATCCAGTCTGGAAAGAAGATCCTTCAATGTAATGTGTTCCAGGGTATCCTCTGCCTGGGTGCTGTCCTCCGACATTTTGTCAATCAACAGAATGGGATTGTCATCATCCTCGTATATGACATCATAAATGGAGGCCGGAGTCTGCACCGCTTCCATTGCGTACACGATATCCTCGGAAGTCGTGCCCACGGCATCTGCAATCTCCTGGATACTGGGATCCCTGTTCCATTTGGCCTTCAGCTGCTCCCTGGCGGATACTGCCTTGCTCACCAGCTCCTTGAGGGAACGGCTTACCTTGATCATTCCATCGTCTCTCAAAAACCGCTTGATTTCCCCCACAATCATGGGAACGGCATAGGTGGAAAACTGCACGTTGTATTTCGGATCGTAATTTTGAATTGCCTTGATCAGGCCAATGCATCCGAGCTGAAACAAATCTTCATATTCATAGCCCCGGTTCAAAAACTTTTTTACCAGGCTCTTGACAAGGGCAATGTTCCTGCGGACCAGAATATCCTTCGCATCCTCCTCGCCATTCTGCGCCTTTTCGATCAGGACAAGGGTTTCTTCATGGGTAAGAAGGCGCCGGTCTCCATCCTGAAAGTCAGACATGGCACTCATCCGTCTTTCCCCATTTCAACCGCGTCACTCCGGATCCGTTTCAGCATTCGGACTTTTGTACCCTGACCGGGAGCAGAGTTCACCTCCACCTCATCCATGAAAGTTTCCATTACGGTAAATCCCATACCGGATCGTTCCAGCTCCGGCTTTGAAGTATACAGAGGCTGCCTGGCCAACTCCACATCCTCAATCCCGCAGCCATGGTCGATCACTTCAATCGTCACAGTATGATCATCGATCCGCGTAATGACCCGGACCCATTCATTTGGATTGTCGTATCCATGTATGATAGCGTTGGTAACGGCTTCCGAAACCGCAGTTTTAATATCGGCGATCTCTTCCAGAGTCGGATCCAGCTGGGATGCAAAGGCAGCCACCGCCACTCTGGCAAAGGATTCATTCTGGGATCTGCTTAAAAACTCCATTTTCATCTCGTTTTTGCTATTCATTCCGTTTTCCCCCTTATGCCTTTTATCGCGTCCTGGACGGTATCATACACCTTCAATATCCGATAGAGCCCGGAAACTTCCAGCATTCTGTCCAGCTGGGCATTGATGTTGGTGATACAGACCTGCCCGCCCCGTTGCCGTATGGTTTTATACCTTCCGATAAAAACACCAATCCCCGAACTGTCCATAAAAACCAGATTACTGAGATCCAGAATCAGATTTCTTATGGAAAGATCCTTCAGCTGTTGATCCAGGGCATTCCGGATGTCATCTGCGTGGTGATGATCCAGCTCTCCTTCCAGCTTTACAATCAGAATATCCTTTTTTCTCTTGTTGTTCATCAGCAAGGCCCCTGCCTCCTTTGCCCATTCCTTTGAAATTATATATTTGAAATCATCTCATTAGATATATTCTTCAACAGGCAGGAATATCCTTCCACGAAGGCTGACTTATTTTGGCAGGTTTTAGGATAAAAAATAAAAACCCCCACGACTTTTGTCGTGAGAGTCTTTGCTTGTCTGTCAAACTTCCACTTCCTGGATCTCCACCCGAATGGACTGGTGCTTGTTCAAATCCTCCAATATGCTGTTCTCATCCGGCCAATCTTTATATTTCTGTCGTTCCTCTTCCGTCAGAATCTTTTTATCAAGGATTTCCCTTCCGGTTAATTGTCGATTGCTGACCAAAGTCTGCAAGATGGGCTTGTTTTCCAAAACAGTAAGCAATGCATAGACATATTTCATATTTTCCAAGCTCCTTAACATATAATAGCGCTTACTATTTTACTACATTATGGTACAGAATTCAAGACTATAGCAATGGAACCGGCGGGGTTCCATCGGAGATCCCGCCCTCGATCCTGCCCTCCTCCTGCGCCCTCTGCAGGTCAATATGGATAATTTCCTTCGAGACGGGATCCCTCTGCAATTCCCGTATTCTCACCAATTGTGTCTGCTCATTCAAGGATATATCAAAAACAGCATTTCCACCCGTATATTTGATAAAATTATCCACATCCTTTTTGCCAAACAAAACGGGAATCGATTGATTCCCATTATCATACAATATTCCCGGAATATATCCCTGGCGTCGTAATGCTCTCGCCCTGGACTGCCGCATCCGCGTAGCAATCGTGAGCTGTTCCCTGTTGCTCATGCAATCATCCTTTCAGCTTGCTAAAAAATAACAGTCCATAGTATATCCAAAACAACAGGTTTTAAACTCCGCAATTGCCCTGTCAGATTTCATCCCGCTTTCCCATATGTCTCGAGAATAGCGTCCAGATCCCTTTCCTCCAGCGTTTCCCGGGCCAGCAAATTTTCTGCGATAGCTGCCAGTATCTTCCTGTTTTCCTGAAGAAGTGTCCGGACTTCCCGATAAAATTGATCCATGGTATTCTTACATTCCTGCAGTATTTCTTCCTGCACCTGCTGCATTCCGTTCCGATAAAGGACATCGTAATTCAGCAGACCTGATTTTGGATTCATGCCAAAGCGTCGTACCATATTGAGGATGGTTTCCGTGGCCTTTTCCAGATCATTGGACGCTCCGGTGGTAATATTTTTTTCGCCAAAGATCAGCTCTTCCGCAGCTCTGCCGGCCAGGCCGATCCGGATGCTGTTCTCCATATCCTTTTTCCGGTAGTACATACGGTCCGGCGGAATGTTCATACTGAAACCGCCAGCCCCCTTTGTGCTGGGAATAATCGTGATTCGGGAAACCCGGTTTTCCGGCACCATCAGCCTGGTAATCAGCGCATGCCCCGCTTCATGATAGGCCGTGACCTTTCTGTCCCGTTCGGCAATGGCGCTCCGGTCCTTTTTTTCCGCACCGGCAACGACTGTGTAGAATGCCTTGTTCATGTCTTCTTCTGCAATACAGCCGCCGCCTCGCTTTGCCGCAAGGATAGCCGCTTCATTGAGCAGGTTTTCCAGCTTGGCGCCACTGAAATATACGGTCTGCTGAGCAACCTTTTCCAGATCCACGCTTTGGTCCATGGGCTTGTTTCCGGCATGAAGCTTCAGTATTTTC
Source organism: Firmicutes bacterium UBA4874 (assembly GCA_002399435.1). Classification (GTDB taxonomy): domain Bacteria; phylum Bacillota; class Clostridia; order Caldicoprobacterales; family DTU083; genus UBA4874. The sequence continues at coordinate 11,376 of DHDO01000045.1, read as the reverse complement.
AGCCTGCTGCGGATATCCGGAAGCTGAATTTCAATGTGCCTGTCAAACCGTCCGGGCCGCAGCAGGGCTTCGTCCAGGGTATCCAGACGATTGGTGGCTGCAATGACGACAATCCCTTCGTTGTCATGGAAACCGGACATCTCAGACAGGAGGGCATTCAGCGTCTGATCCCTCTCCTCGTTTCCACTGCCGTCCGCACTATCCCTCTTCTTTCCAAGTGCATCGATCTCATCAATAAAGATAACGCCTTTCCCATAACCTCTTGCTTTTTTAAACAGTTCCCGGATCCGGCTTGCACCAACTCCTACATAAACCTGGACAAAATCCGAACCGGATACGGCAAAGAAAGGCACTCCCGCCTCCCCTGCCACCGCTTTGGCCATCAGGGTCTTGCCTGTCCCCGGCGAGCCGTAAAAAATGACACCTCTGGGCAAACGGGCACCATACTTCGTATATTTCTCCGGGTTTTGGATGAAATCCACCAGATCCTGTATGCTTTCCTTTGCTTCTTCATTGCCGGCGACGCTGCTAAAATGAACCGTCGACTTCTCCGGTTGTATGGAATTAATCGGAGATTTTCCCGGTTTGCCCTGCATTTGTTTTGAAGCATTTTGCTGAACCGTGAAGACCAAAACCCCAAAGAGACTCATCATAAGCACCACGCCAATGATCTGCGAGCCCTGGATCCGTCCTGCCCTTTCGTCCACAGCAATGTTTTTCGTCAGCAGAATCTCCTTCAGGTTTTCCCTGCGTGGATTGTCCGTGAGAAACGACTTTCCGTTTTTGAAGACTCCTTTGATCCGATCCTCGTCTGTCAGATAAACCTTTTTTACTTCTCCCTCCTGAACAGCCTTCCGGAATGCATTATATGTTATTTTCTGCGGCCCTGGCACCCTTCGCTGCAGGAGCACCGTCAGAACAGAAGCAGACAGAATCAGAACCACCAGAATAATTAAAATTTTGTTCTTTCGCTTCAATTCTTCCTTCTCCTTTCCCTGTCAAACAAAGATCAAAACTTTATTTCAGAACAGTTTTCTAGTTTACATAATGTATAACACCTGTTTATTATACACGCTATGACTTGATAAGTCCACCATAACATTGTAAAATGGTTTAGTTGTATTCTTAAATGGACAAAATATTAGATGGAATAATATCTGTCGAACCAAGGAAGGTGCAGAATATGTCCGAATCTCCTGAAAGTAGAAAAGAAAGCAGAAAGAAAAAAAACAGCAAAGCGAAAAAATCCACCCGGTCACGGTGGAAGAAAATATTATCAGTCATTGGTATTCTTTGCCTGGCAGTCCTGCTGACCGGAGCGATTTACCTGGCTTCCATTCTGGGATCCCTTCGGGATTTCAATCCAAAAGCACTGGAAAACTATGAGCAGACCTCTCTGGTATATGATATGCAGGACAAACCGGTATCCAACATCCATGGCATTGAAAACCGGATCTATGTACCCCTGAATGAAATACCCAAGGATGTACAGAATGCATTCATTGCCGTGGAGGATATCCGCTTCCGGACCCATCCGGGTTTTGATGTCCGGAGAATGTTCGGCTCCCTGCTTCAGAACATTAAGGCAAGGGGCATTGTGGCAGGCGGCGGCACCATTACACAGCAGGTCGTGCGCAATACAGTGCTGACCCAGGAAAAGACCCTCGATCGCAAGGTAAAGGAAATCTTTCTGGCCTGGCAGCTGGAGCAGCAATATTCAAAGGACCAGATACTGGAAATGTATCTGAATGTCGTTTATTTTGCAAAGGGTGCCTATGGTATCGAATCCGCCGCCAGGACCTACTTCGGCAAGTCCGCCAGCGAACTGACGGTCGCAGAGGGAGCCATGCTGGCTGGAATCATCAAGAATCCCAACCGGAATTCTCCCTTTATCAACGCTGAGCGGTCCCAGCAGCGGAAGAATCTTGCACTTGATCTGATGGTAAAGAACCATTATCTGTCTCCGGAAGAAGGAGCAGCTGCAAAAAGGGAAACAATTCAATTTGCCGAGAACAAAAAGCCGGCTTATGTCCATGGCTATTTTATGGATATGGTGGTGGATGAGGCGGCAAAGTGCCTTGGCGTAAAGCAGGAAAAGCTGTATACCGGCGGATATCGGATCTACACCACAATGAACAGCGATCTACAGACTTATGCTGAGCAGCTGTATACCAAAGATGAACTGTTTCCCAAAAGCCCCATTTCAGGGAAAAGCAGCGAATCCGCTCTGGCCGTCATGGACACAGCAACCGGCGAACTGCGAGCTGTCCTGGGAGGGAAAAGCTATCCGGAGGGACAGACCCATGTGCTGAACCGGGCCAATGCCAAACGGCAGCCGGGTTCCGCCATAAAACCATTGGTTGTGTATGCGCCTGCCATAGAAAGCAATCAGTATACCCCTGTTACTTTCATCGAAGATGCCCCCATTACCATAGGAAATTATTCTCCCAAAAACAGTGGCGGAAAGTTCAGCGGTATGGTTACCCTGAGGACGGCATTGGCAAAGTCCATCAATATCCCCGCCGTCAAGGTACTGAATGATGTGGGCATTGAGAACGGGATTGAGACAGCAGAAAAGATGGGGATCCCATTTACGGAAAGCGATCACTACAATCTTGCCATAGCGCTTGGCGGGATGGAGAAAGGGGTCAGCCCGGTTGAGCTGGCCAGCGCATACACTACCTTTGGCGATCGGGGAAGCTATAAGAGCAGCACCACGATTCGCCGGATCGATGATTCGCTTGGCCGGACCCTATACGAATACCGGCCCAAAAAAGAACAGGCCATATCAGAGGAAACGGCCTTTCTGATCAGCAATCTGCTGCAGTCCGCTGCCGATACGGGCGGCACTGCGTCCCGTCTGAAGGGCCGGAATATAGCGGCAAAGACCGGTACAGTCCAGCTACCCAAAAATTCAGGGGTAAAGGGAAGCAATGATGCCTGGGTCGCCGCTTATAATCCGGAATATACCGTCGCCGTATGGATGGGATTTGATAAAAGGACCAGGGAAAATTATCTGCCTTCCGGTACCGCCGGCGGGAACTATCCTACGGAGATCTCGAAATATATATTTGATTATCTCTATCAGGGAAAGAAATTCCCCAATTTTCAGCAGCCTGTTGGAGTCATTGATGTGCGGCTGGATAAAAAGGCCCTGCTCGAGCAGCACAAAGTCTTGCTGGCCTCGGATATGACACCCGACGAATATGTATTGAAGGAATATTTCAAGAAAAACACAGTCCCCACCGAACACTCCGATTATTGGACCACACCCATCCCCCCGTCCGATTTCAATGCGGTATGCAACGACAAGGGATTGCCTGTTATTACCTTTACTCCACAGAATGACTACGCTGCCTATAATATCATGAGAACGGAGGGAGCGGACGGAGAGGCCGTCCTGATGCAGCAGGTACGCACCGGCGCGATGGATCCCGTGGAATGGACGGATACACAGGTGAAACCCGGCCAGAGCTATGGCTACTATATCGTACCGGTTCATCCCAATATGAAGTCAAAAGGCGAACCTGTCCAGGGAGAAAAAACCAAAACCATATTTGTTCAGGTACCGGAAGCCCCTGAGAAAAACGACTTCTGGGACAAACTGCCGGATTGGCTCCACCCGGGTGATAAAACGGATAATCCAAACGGCTCCAACCCGGATCAGGACGACAACGGAGAAAAGCCGGGAAATTCGGCTGTGCCGGACAATAAAGTCACTCCGTCTCCAACTCCGGAAGAGTCCGGAAATCCTGATGACAATGAGGAAGGAGAGAAAACGGGTACCCCGTCAGGGGATAACAACACAGAAAAAGGCCCGGGTTCGGATGCCACATCGAAACCGGGTCTGTAAGATCCATTTGTTTTAGTCCAGCTTTTTCCGCTCCTCTTCGATTTCCTCCCGGGTGACCGTACTGAGAGCGGACATTCTGCAGGTCAGTGCCTTGTCCAGAACCGCTTTTGCTTCTTCGGTCCGGCCTTGCTTCTGATAGAGGATTCCCAGGTGGTAGAGTGTCACTGCCTGGTCCCCTTTTTCTTCCTGAGCCTTTTTAAAATACTCAAAGGCTTTCTCCATATTTCCCATTCGATAATAGGTTTGCCCCAGATTGTCCAGCACCACGGGGTCCGTATCGTCGTAATCAAGAGCTTCCTGGTTGAACTTCAGGGCTTTTTCATAGTCTCCGGTCTCAATCAGCAGATATCCCAGGGATCCATAGGTCTGTGAATTTTTCAACTGATGGTGAAGCTCCGTCATGGACTCCACTGCCAGATCCAGCTGTCCTTGCTTCCAGTGGGTAAGAGCCAGATTGATCTTTGCATTGTTCTTTATTTTCGGCTTTCCGGGGAAAAACACAAGCAGCTTGTTGAAGAGTTTCTCCGCTTTGTCAAATTGTCCGGATCGAAGCAGCAAAACTCCATATGCCATTTGATAATTGGCGTTGGTGACACTGTGCTCCTCCGCTTTTTGATACCATTTCAAAGCCTCTTCCGTCTTTCCTCTGGAATGATTGTAAAATCCCCGAAAGCCATAAAAATTTCCGATTAACCCCATTGTTCCATTCTCCTTCTCATTTTTTCCATCAAACGTTGTCTGCGATGAAGCAATTCTGCCTGAAGCCGTTTTGAACCAATATCGGAATCGGAAAATCGGTTCGCCAGCCGTATCGCCTTTTCCGTGCACTCCAGGGCCCCCGGGAAGTCCTTCTCCTGGTGTTCCAGAAATTTTGCCATTTCAATAAGCGGAAAATACAGGGAACTGCCCTCCTTCCCTGCAAGATCCGCCCAAAGTTCCATAGCTTCCTGAGGTCCCCTGTACCGCTTTGTCAGATAAGCAAGCCGTTTTTTGGCATGTAAAACGAAGGGATGCGGCGACAGGCCAATACATTTCCGATAACAGACCTCAGCCTGCCGGATGCGATGTGCTCTTTCCAGTTCCTTGCCAATACCCAGCAGCTCACAGGCATCCCGATCGGTCTCCGGGTCATGATACAACACGGCAAAATGCACCAGCAAGGCAGCCATTGCTGCAATGTCCCATTCATTGTGCTGAAGGACCTGCCGCATTTTCCCGGGAGCGTGCGATTTCAGAAAATCAAGGTAGATATCGGGAATCATGGAACCGGGAATATCATCTGTCCGGTGTTGGGATAAAATCTCTTTCTCCAATGTGGACAAAGTGCAATCCGGAAGGCGGGCACCCCATAAGCGCCTGGCGACAGGAAGCAGATCCAGGTGGGCATTCACCCAATGAATTGGCGGAACTCCGGAAAGAATCATCCGGCTCTCCAGCAAAGGCCAGTCAAAGGACTTTCCGTTGAAGGTAACAAGGATTGAATGTCGTCGCAATTGATCCGCCACCGCCTGAAGCATGGGAACTTCTTCATCAAAGTCCCGCATCAGGTACTGATCCACCACCAGTCCCTTTTCCCCCACATACCCCAGTCCCACCAAAAATGCCACGGTCCCGGACCCTCCGGCCAGTCCTGTCGTCTCCGTATCCAAAAAGACAAGATCCTTCGGGCACAAGTCCCGATCCAGACGGGTCCACCAGAAACTGTCCGTAAAGACAGCATTCTGAAGATCGTACAGAGGAATCCTCCCATAACTTTCTTCATATCCGTATATTGTCTGTTTACGTACAAACACCCCATCCGGTCCCGAAGCAACAGTCCCGCCAAGACGGTCTCTGTCCAGCCGGCTCTCCGGGTCCGGACTGCATTCCTTGCCTGAATTCCCGCCTTGTTCCGGATTTGACATGCCCTCCGCTCCTGCGCCCCGGGCGGTTGTTCCCGCACCCCGGACGGCTTCCGACTTACCGGGAAGGGCGCTGGATTTCATGGCCCTCAGTTTGCTCTTCAGGTTGGCTATCATCCAGAATCCCTCCCAATATCGTCAATGCCAGCGCTTTGCCGTTTGTCGTTACCTCGGCGGCAGGTCCGATGCATGCGGGGCAGCCGTTTTCGCATCCGCAGCCGGACAGAACTTCCCGGGCCCTGCGGAACAGCTCCAGATGCATTTCATACAGCCGTTTGCTGAAGCCGATTCCTCCGGGACAGCTGTCATAAATATAAATGGTGGGCTTTTTTGTAAAGGGCGACTTTACATGGTAAATCACATGAATGTCACTGGGATCACACATAAGATAAAGCGGTGCAATCTGGCCCAGCACATTGGCAATGCCCATCAGTGCATTTTGCAGATCATCCTGGCTTTTGATCCCGGCAGGAATCTCATTCCATGTCGCCCAATAGGCCGTTGTCTGCAGTTCCAGTTCGGGCAGCCGCACCGGGCCCCATCCCAGGTTTTCATGGGTATCAAATTTGATCTTCTTGAACATGGTCACCAGGGAAGTCACCATGACATCTCCATAGCTTCTGCCTGTCCTGCCATCCTCCTCCGATTGAAAGACATCCAGCACCTTCAGGGTAACGGCCAGATTGGCATCGGTATAATAATCCACATCCACTTTTCGGACATAGGCCTTTTTCTCCGCAAAGTCCAGCTTCTCCACCTGATACTGCGTTCCTTCGTGAAGATAGATCGCCTCCTCATGAAGCAGCTGAGGCGCACTGAATCGATCCATCTCTCCTATGACCCGGCGCTTTGGCTTGGTGATATCAATGATAACGAAATTTTCATCGGCAGCACTGCGAAGGCTTACGGCGTTGGCGGGGAATTGATCGGCCACCCAATGCCATCGGCCGCCTACATGGTGAAGCACCTTTTCCTCCTCCAGATAAGCGAGAATGGGATCCAGCGTGTCCGTTCCAAAGGTCTCCCCATCCTCAAACGGCAGCTCAAAGGCGGCGCACTTGATATGGGACATCAGGATATACAGGTTATCCGGATTGATGAGCCCATACTCCGGGCTGGACTCCAGAAAGAATTCCGGATGCCGGATGATGTACTGATCCAGGGGATTGCCGGAGGCAACCATCAAAGCGACGGAAGTATCGCTTCTGCGCCCCGCGCGCCCGGCTTGCTGCCAACTGCTGGCTATGGTGCCGGGATAACCGCACATAATGCATACCTGAAGCTTTCCAATATCGATCCCCAGCTCCAGCGCGTTGGTGCTGACCACTCCCAGTATCCGGCCGGCACGAAGGCCATGCTCAATCTCCCGTCGTTCCTTCGGCAGATAACCGCTGCGATATCCGCGGATGCGGCTGGAGGAACCGGGCTTGTCCCGCACCACCCTCTTCAGATACATCACCAATACTTCCACAGACAGACGGCTCCTGGTAAAAACAATGGTCTGTATGCCATTTTTCAGAAAGTCAGCCGCAAGATTCCGTGTTTCCAGAAGAGAGCTCCTGCGGATACCCAGCTGCCTGTTCACGATGGGAGGATTGTAAAAAATCAGATGCTTCCTGCCGGAAGGCGCGCCGTTCACATCCACCAGTTCCGCTTCCTGTCCGATGATCCTCTCCGCCAGTTCCTTTGGATTGGCTATGGTGGCGGAGCAGCAGATATACTGGGGATGTGAGCCATAAAAACGGCAGATACGGTTCAGGCGGCGAAGAACATTGGCTATATGGCTGCCAAATACGCCGCGATAGGAATGAATTTCATCAATGACAACATACTTCAGATTTTCAAACAGCTTAACCCACTTGGTATGATGGGGCATAATCCCGCTATGAAGCATATCGGGATTGGTTACGACGATGTGCCCTGCCTGCCGGATGGCCTTCCGGGCGCCGACAGGAGTATCCCCGTCATATGTATAGGTTTTGATGGGATGATCCAGCAACTCCAGCATCTCGTGCAGTTCACTGACCTGATCCTGGGAAAGTGCTTTTGTGGGAAACAAATACAACGCCCTGGTATCGTCATTTTGCAAGATCCCATTGACGACAGGGAGGTTATAGCAAAGGGTTTTCCCGGACGCCGTAGGGGTAACCACCACGACATTCTTTCCCTGCAGCACCAGATCGATCGCCCTGGATTGATGAGAGTACAGCTGATGGATGCCTCTCTTTTTCAGAACGTCCAGTAATTCCGGCTGCAGGCCCCTGGGAAAAGGGCCGTAGGCTGCTTCCCTGGGCGGGATCTCCTTCCACCCTGTAACATTCTCCATAACAGCCGGATTACTGCGTATCTGATCCACCAATTGATCGATATTCATGATGGCATCCCCTCATTCCCCCAAGTCGTCTTTCTATCATTATATCCATTTTTCCTGCGGGAATCAAACCCCTTTTATGGATACGCCGCTTTTGTAGATACGCGATGTGGGAAACGGAATGCAGTTACTGTGCCATCTGCAGCTTGCTGTGGGTTACACGGTTCAGAAACTGCTTTGTCCGATCCTCCTGCGGATGATCGATCACCTGGGAAGGCGATCCCTCTTCCACAATCACTCCACCGTCCATGAAAATAACATTGCTTGCCACTTCCCTTGCAAATTCAATTTCGTGAGTGACGACGATCATGGTCCGCCCGTCCCGGGCAACGGATTTCATAACATCCAGAACCTCTCCGACCAATTCCGGATCCAGCGCGGAGGTGGGCTCGTCAAACATCATCACGTC
>DHDO01000045.1:0-2622 GCA_002399435.1 Firmicutes bacterium UBA4874 | reverse complement strand
GACACGCTTTTTTCATAAGCCTCCTTTTTATCCATCCTTTGAGCTGTAATCAGCCCTTCCATCACATTTTCCACCGATGTCTTATTGCGGAACAGGTTATAGTGCTGAAATACCATTGCCGTTCTTTTCCGAAGCTCGTTAATCTGTTTCCGATTCGTTTTGCCGACTTCCACCGTGAGCCCGCCGATATGAATCTTGCCTTTGTCCGGCTTTTCGAGGAAATTGATGCAGCGCAGCAAGGTGGATTTCCCGGAACCGCTGGGCCCGAGGATTACATAGACTTCCCCTTTTTTCACACGAAATCCGATTCCCTTCAGAACTTCGTTTTCATTATAAGATTTGTGCATGTTTTTTATTTCGATCATGCCGTCATTCCTCCTTCATATTTGTTTAATCTTTTCTCCATCACGGAGACTCCCTTTCCTACCACCAGACAGATCAGCCAATAAATGATTGCCGAGTCAATATAGACTTCAAAAAACCGCAGGTTTCTCGCGCCGACGATTTTAGCCTGGCCCATAATATCCACCACAGCAATGATGAAGGCCAGGGAAGTATCCTTCAGCAAACTGATAAAGGAGTTGCCAAAATTGGGCAATGCAATGGTCAATGCCTGTGGAAATACAATGCGGACCATTGCCTGTAGCCGGCTCATTCCAACGGAATAGGCGGCTTCCAGCTGACCTTTGTCCACAGCCTGAATCGCGGAACGAATCGTTTCCGACAGATAGGCTCCGGTATTCAGGGAAAATGAGACATATACAAAAACAATGGCGGGAATATTGCTCACATCAACATTCCATTGATAATGACCTTGCATAAATCCCAGTATCTTCGGAATTCCATAATAGGACAGATACATCTGCACCAGCAATGGAGTTCCCCGGATAAAGGAAACATAAAAGGATGCAAGCCATTTCAGCACCGGAATCCGGTAGATCTTGACCAATGCCGTGATCAGACCAATGATCAGGCCAACAAGCATGGAAACAAGCGATATCATTAAGGTAACGGGCGCATAGCGGAGGATTTCAGGAAAGGATTTCACCATGTATTTTACATCCAGTAATTCACTCGAGCTTTCCTTCTTTTCTTCTCCGGCTTGCTGCTGGTCCTGTTGCTCCACTGCTGTAAAGTCCTCACCGAACCACTTAGTGGAAATTTTCGACAAGGTCCCGTCGGCTCTCATTTCCGACAACGCTTCGTCCACTTTGGACCGCAGTCCCTCCGAATCGCTTCCCTTCCGGAATACAAAATAGGACGGGACGGTTATAACCGGCTCCCCTGTCGTCTTCAGCTTCAATCCAAGCTCCTTGATATGTTCCTTTGCGATGACCTTGTCATTGATGGTTGCGTCCAGCCGGCCGGCTTCTATGTCCTGCAGCACGGAAGAAATATTGCCCTCATAGTATTCAATGGAAATGGGGCTGCCATGCTTCCTGTTATATTTCTCCAGTATCTGGGCAAAGGTCGTCCCCACCGATACCCCTACCTTTTTGCCTTTCAGATCATCCATGGTCTTTATGGTGTCATTGTTGTCGCGGACGATCAGACTGGCGACGGAATTAAAATAACTATTGCCCGGGAAAGAATATTTTCCTTCCCTTTCCTCATCCTTCGAAATCTGATCCGCGATCATATCGTATTTTCGGGATTCCAATCCCAGAAAAAGACTGTCCCACTGAGCGGCGACATAGCCAAACTCCACGTCGTCCAGGCGCTTATCGATTTCCTTTACCACATCAATGTCATACCCTGTCAGTTGGTTCTTTTCATCCTTATAATTAAACGGCTGATACGTTCCTTCCGTCCCAACGACGACTTTCCTCACGCCCCCGCTCTCCTTAGAACGATTCGACGTAGAAGGGTTTTTTTGCGATGCACATCCTGTCAGTACCGTGCATAAAAGCAAAAAAAGGATGACTGCTTTTCGCAAACGGTTTTTTTTGTACACAAATGAAGCCCCCTATAAATATCACATTTATTACGTGCAATGTCTCACGGAGGATATAAAAATGGATCAACCCGGTCAATAAACGCTGAAACAAGTCTTGCTGTCCAAAAAAGTATTTAAGTATTCATCTGAATTTCTCTTCCCATTCTACCGATAGAATACACAGGAAGATATTATGCGGTCGGGCGCAGCAGGAGCAAACGGAACGTCGTAAGCAAATAGAGGTAAGACATGGGTAAAAAACAACCATATGAACAGAAAAAGGCTGTTGAGAAGTCTCTGCAGCCTTTTTGATATAAAAAATAAGCTTCACGTAAACCTGTCACTTCTCTATCAACGCTTACGAGGTTAGCTGACGGATTCGGATCGATTGGATTGACCCTACCCAGGTATCATCGGGCTGATACCCGGGATTCACCCCATGTTCGGTTTCCCCGTTCTTGCGATTCAGCGGTTCAAGTAGGATTACCTGCAATTAACCATTATTCTTCATTGGAAACATATCCGGAAAGTCCCGCCTGTCCAGGCACTTTTGCAAACTGTCTGGCACGGCTGGTTTCATTTTAACACTCCAGGATATCTTTCACACTGAGTTAATCCTTTCGCACTGCAACGTTTAGTATATAATAACACTTGATTACAAAAATGTCAAATTCCCAAATTCAATC
>DHDO01000082.1 GCA_002399435.1 Firmicutes bacterium UBA4874 | reverse complement strand
GCATAGGGACTTCTCGGATAAAAGGGAGTGGTCTCCTTCTGGGGAGTCTCCTGCACCTTCCCGAACATTTCACTGGTGGATGCCTGATAGAATTTTGCTTCCGGTTTTGTGATCCGGATTGCTTCCAGCAGATTGGTCACGCCCATTGCATCCACCTGACCGGTCAGGATGGGCTGCTCCCACGCCGTCTGGACAAAGGACTGGGCTGCCAGGTTGTATACTTCATCCGGATCGGACTTTTCCAATGCCGTGACCAGGGACGGAACATCGGTCATATCGGCATAGATAAATTCAATATCGTTCTTCAGATGTTCCGCGTTTCCATAATTCAGATTGCTGGTTCGCCTTCGAAGGCCATAGACCTGATAGCCTTTCTTCAGAAGCAATTCGGCAAGATAGGAACCATCCTGCCCTGTAATTCCGGTAATCAAAGCTTTTTTCATATTCCGACACTCCTTTGCTTTCCTTTGGAATGCGCCGCACTCCATAACCTATTTCACCGTTACCTGCATATCTGTCTGAACAAGCTGTATCCAGGTGTTGCCGGGCTGCAGCCGGACTTCTTTCCCGCTTTCGTCATAATAGACGGTGGAACTGTCCTCTCCCTTACGCTCCCAGGTCCCGTCAAAACAATGGCCGCCGATAAAGTATTTCGCCTTTCCGGTGCCGGTCAGCCTGATGTCCCGATAGCCGGCTCCAGGCTCCAGTATGGAATGTTTAGCATATTGTACAATGATGTTTTTAGCGGACAACTGTTTTCCGGTCTCCCGATCCGTATTCTTCTCTCCGTTGACAAACCGCAGATTCCGCTTTTCCGATTCATCATATTGATAGCTTACCACATTATCACTGCCATGATAAGGGATCGTAATTTCCTGATACGGTTCCCCCTGGGAGACGTCTTCGGAGGAAAACTGAAATCCTTTGCATTTCTGGGGGAAATCAATCTTCTTCCTGCAGTCTCCAACATTTATGTATACGTTATGCGGCGCCTTGCGGGAAGAATCCCGGGTAAAGAGCCTTTCATCATACAAGCCGTTCAGCCGTTGGACATCAATCCTGTCAAACATGTCCTTTGCGATAAACGACTGGCCGTAATGCACCAGATAGGCATCCCACTGCTCTGCCAAATACATATAATAGTGACGGACACTGCGAACCGGTCCCGCCACTTCCGGCATTTTGGACTGGAATACGGCAAGCAGACGGGTAATTCCGCCTTCCGCGTTGGCCTCATATACCAGATCCGCATCAATCACGCCGGATTGCGGCCGTGCCGCAGCAATATTCTCCACCATGACAGCCACCGGTTTGTAATCCGCGTTCATATCCAAACCGGTAATGGGAGACGGATCTCCGGATCCCGGCTGGACTTCAATGTCCACATCGTCCTCTCCCCCGTTGCTTCCCTGGTCATCGGATCCGGCAATCGGAGCAGGCTTCGGAGTCCTGTCCGGATGCAGTCCCGGATCTCCGGAGCAGGATACCAGCAGCAGGGCTGCCAGGATACTTATACACAACACAATGAAAATCCGCTTTTTCATGGATTCTCCCCTTTCAAAACTGCATTTTTATGAAACGATCCCATTTTATTTTCGAATCCTGCTTTCGAAAGGATACGTTCCCTTCCGACCGGACCCGGCCTTCCTCATTCACCTGAAACTTCCATCGGAAGTTTCAGGGGCTCTGCTCCCTGATCGGCGAACCAGGTGACCCCCTCGCAGACCATATCCACTTCCAAAGTGTATTTGCCTGTCTGCTCCGGAGCCAATACCTTTAAATCCAACGTAGCCTCTCCCCCTGATGGAAGGATTTTGGGCAGGGCTGTCCGTTCTCCTTCCCCGGCAATGGGTTCCCCGGACTGCGTAAGGTGATAGGACAGGAACACCGCTCCTTCGCCTTCTGAGGACCAGGACAGGGAACCGGTATTCCGGACGGTAACAGGAACGGTGATTCCTTCTCCGGACACTGCTGTAATATTTCGCGCCGTACTGGTGTATTCCGCCAGATACTGGCCCGGTTTCAACTCCCCGGAATTGTATTTTTCCGATGCGATCTGCGCACCCCAATAAAGCAGGCCTATGATTGCCAGCGGAATAATCAAATATAAGGCGATCCGATTCCATATCTTCCGCATTCTGGTTCCATCCCCTCCGCAATACTTCAAAACTGTTACTGCTGACTTTCCCTGTCCGTGCTATTTTGCGCCCCGGCATATTTTTCATCCGCCTTTTCATCCACCCAGGCGATCTTTTTCCGCTGCTCTTCCTGTTGCTCAAAGGGGATCAGGTGGTCATACTCAATCCGTTTCAGGCGGAAAAGCAGTTCGTTGTTGATCTTGCGGTTTGCAGCAATGGCATCGGCCAACAGTCCGAATACCCCCATCTGGATTCCGGTCAGGATCAAGATGGCAACCAGGATCAGGGACTGAACGTGGCCACTGCCTTCGCCGATGCCGAGAAAGTACAGATACCGTATCCCCAGTACCAGGCCCAGCAACAGGCAAATGGCGCTCAGGGTCAGAAAGATCTTCAGGGGCCGGTACATGGAATAGGTCCGGATAATGGTACTGCCGGATCGTTTCATATAGCTTCCCATGTTTTTGAATAGCCGGGATTCCCTCAGCTTTTCATTGGTGCCGATGGGGACATTGTCAATGGCCGTTTTGGTACGGCCCGCTTCAATCAGGGTCTCCAGGGTATAGGAATATTCCGATACGACATTGAGATTCATGGCGGCAGAACGGCTGTATGCCCGGAATCCGCTGGCAGCATCAATGACATTGCTGTCGGAGGCTTTCCGGACCACCCAGCTTCCCAGCTTCTGCAAGCGCTTTTTCATGGGAGAAAAATGCTCTATGGTATCCGTCTGACGGTCTCCCACCACGACTTCCGCCCTGCCTTCCAGAATGGGCTGTACCAGATCCACGATATCCTGCCCCTTGTACTGGTTATCCCCATCCGTATTGACAATGATATCCGCTCCCAGCCGGAGACAGGCATCAATGCCGGCCATGAAGCCTTTGGCAAGGCCGCGGTTGTTGGGAAAACTTACAATATGATGAATTCCCAGTTCCCTTGCCACCTCCACGGTCCGATCCGTGCTTCCGTCATTGATGATCAGATATTCCAACTGATCCACTCCCGGGATTTCCTTCGGAAGGTCCCCAAATGTAATGGGCAATGTTTTTTCCTCATTATAGCAAGGAATTTGAATAATCAGCTTCATAACTCTTCTTCCTTTCCAGATATTTCAACAGGTATGACAGAGAGGATAGTATCCTACCTGCGTTTTTCCATGATCATTCCGATTCCAAAAGCAGCCACATCCGCCAAAACCGATACAAACCGATGCACCAGCGCTGCTGCTAGGGTAACTTCCTTTCCGTAAACAGGGGAAAGCGTCCACAGCAGAACCGCTTCCTTCACCCCAATGCCGCCCGGCGCTCCGGGTGTAATAAATCCTGCAAACCAGGATAAAACCGACGAACTGATGACAGCAACAATATTCTCCGGTCCCAGGCTGACATGAAAAATGCCGGTCAGGATGAACGCCATCACAATGCCCTGAATCAGAAACGTACCGGTATAGAGAAAGAAATTCAGGGCCAGCACTTTCAGGAATCCGGGTGTAACCAGCAGCTTCATCTTATCCTGCAAATCCTTCCGCTTCCGGAAGAGATAAAGTATCCCTGCTGCCGCAACAAGAAGCACCGCCAAAATTGCAATCGGAATGATCGGCCTGGACGCCCCATTCCGGATGGCATCCTTCACCACACCCATAAACTGCCGGTGAGCAAACAGAATCAGAAAAACAGCGGCACTGAGCAGGATCATCATTATCTCCAGCACACTGCTCAGGAGGATATCCCCCTGGCCCCATCCCAGCCGGCCTCCAAGCATATTCCGACCGGCATAGTGCATGACATTGCCCGGCAGATACTTTGCAACGTTTGCCTTGACATAGACCTTGAAAACTTCTCCGAATCCAATGGCCTGTCCATGGATTGCGGACAGGATATTCCGCCAGGCATAGGCGGAAAGGATCACGGAGCCGGCGGTTACCATGGTAAACAGCAGACTCAGGACAACAGCCTGCAGAGGATGTTCGATGCGAAGCGAAGAGAGATCCATCTGAAGAATTTCCCGGATGATAAATCCGAAGGAAAGAATCATAAGGGCAATACCAATCCATTTGCTCCAATTCTTCCCGTTCTTCTTATCTGTCCCACTCTTCCTGTTCTCTTCGTTCCTATTCATCATTGTCTTCCTCCGCTCCTCTGTTCCCGTAACGGACCCTTTCCCCGGAAAGAGCCTGCCAAGCCCGAAGAATCGTATCCCTCAGCGCAGAAGAATCTCCCATCTTTGTATAGAAAACCGTTCGGCCGTCTTCCTGATACCGTTCCCGGTTCGCCGGGTTTTCTCCCAGCACCACCGGCTTTTCCATGGCACGGTAAATATAGGTCTTGCCGGCAATGGTCCGCCTCGCCTTGTCGATCCGGCTGTTGAAGTGGCCCGCCAGGCAGAGATCCGCCGTGGCAATGGCCTCTGCCAGCTTTTCCTGCTCCAGCCACTCCACAAACTCAATATTGGAGGAGGAAGCCTGCGCTTTCTGCTCCGCACGGACCGGTCCAATCAGGAGAAAGGCAATCTCCGGCCGGTCCTTCAGCAGGTTTGCCGCCTCCACAATAGTCTCCACGCCCTGCAAGGGAAGAATGCTTCCAAAATATAGCACGAGAAACCGATCCCGATACCGGGCCGGTTTGGGTAATTTCCTTGGATAGTATATGGAAGTATCTGCCGCAAGGTACAGGACTTCCATCTTCTCCGGGGCTGCACCCAGCTCCTTCACAAAATATTCCGCATCGGTCCGTGTGTCCGCTATAATATGATCCGCACGCCGCAGGGCTTTCCGGTCCACCCATCGCAGGAACCGCGCAGGCAGTCCCCCCTGCCGGAAACGCTGCCGGTCAAACACCAGGGTATCGTAGAGGGAAATGAAAAAGTCCATGACAACAATCTTCCCGCGAAACAAAAAGGAAAAAAACGGGATCAGAATCTGCGGCAGGAATCCGATGAAAATGACATCAAAGTCCTCCTTTTTCATACGGAGCAAGCCGGGCAGAACGGTTTTCAGCCTTGCCGGATAGCCTTTGGCAGTGGATCCCAGTATCGTCAGTTTGCCGCCATATTCCCGGATCAGATGGATCTCCTGCTGGATCCGGATATAATCCAAATTCTTCGTGGCCAGGCAGAGCACCCGCTTTCCCCTTACCAGATCCTGCAGACGATGCCCTTCCGCGGCCATCTATATATCCTGCTTTCTGCGGTATTCCCCGGTGCGGATCCGATCCAGCCATTTCGTATGGCTGCAGTACCAGTCTATGGTTTTCTCCATGCTGGAGGCAAAGTCATACATGGGCTTCCATCCCAGCTCCTTCTGAATCCTGCCGGAATCGATGGCATATCTCCTGTCATGCCCGGGCCGGTCCCGGACAAAGGAAATCAGGCTGCGCGGCTTTCCCAGCTTTTCAAGAATCAAATCAACAATCTCCATATTGGTTCTTTCATTGTTGCCGCCTACATTATACACCCGTCCGCTTTCTCCGCAGCGCAGCACCCTGTCTATGGCACGGCAGTGATCCTCCACATAAAGCCAGTCGCGGATATTCTGTCCGTCTCCGTAGACCGGCAGGGGCTGATCCTCCATGGCATGGGAGATCATCAGGGGAATCAGTTTTTCCGGGAACTGCCGTGGCCCGTAGTTATTGGAACATCGGGTGACGTTGACGTTCAGGCCAAAGGTCCTATGATAGGCGCGGACCAGCAGATCCGCCCCGGCCTTGCTGGCGGAATAGGGGCTGTTTGGGGCAAGGCGGCTCTCTTCCGTAAAATATCCTTTCTGCCCCAGGGTGCCGTACACTTCATCCGTGGAAACCTGCAGATATTTCTTTACCTGATATTCCCTTGCGGCATCCAGCAGGACCCGGGTCCCCATGACATTGGTCCGGACAAAGATCCCCGGGTCGGTGATACACCGGTCCACATGGGATTCCGCTGCAAAATTGACAATGGCGTCGACTCCCTCTTTCACGATGCCGTTCACCGTTTCCTCATCCGTAATGTCTCCATGACAGAAGGTGTAGCGGCATCCATCGGGCAGCCCCTCCAGATTGTCCGGATTTCCGGCATAGGTCAGCGCATCCAGATTCAGGACCGTGATCTCCGGATACGTCTCAAACAGATATCGGATAAAATTACTGCCGATGAAACCCGCTCCGCCTGTTACCAGCAGTTTTTGAATTTCCATCTCATCTCTCCTCTGTACTTTGTTGCCGAATTTCCATTTCCTCAAACATTCCCTGGATCTTTCTGTTTTCCGCTGAAATGTAAATCCCGGAAGTGCGGCAGCTTCTTGTCCTTTTCGGAAAGGAAGAATTCCCCGATCCCTTCCGTTGGCCATTTTACGCCGATGTCCGGATCCTTCCACAGGAACCCTCCCTGATCCTCCGGATGATAATAATCCGTGCACTTATAAAGGAAGCGGGCATGCCCGGACAAGACCAGAAATCCATGGGCAAAGCCGGTCGGGATATACATCTGTATCCGGTTGTCCCCGGACAGGATCCGGCCGAACCATTTCCCACAGGTGGAGGATTCCGGTCGGATGTCCACCACAGCGTCAAACACTTCCCCCTGGACAACACGGACCAGCTTTCCCTGGGGATGCCGGATCTGAAAGTGAAGTCCCCGTAAGGTCCCCTTCCGGGACCAGGATTCATTGTCCTGAACAAACTCCATATCCAGCCCTGCATCCCGGAACTCCCTGGACTCATACGTTTCCATAAAACTTCCCCTGGAATCGGGAAACAAAGCCGGTTCCACAAAATACAGGCCTTCCAGCGGCCCTTTTTCAAAACGGAATTTACCCATTCTTTTTCCCTCTTTTCTTTCCAGTCATCCTCTCATCCTCGTCCCTGCTGCGCATGAGCTTTTTCATCCATCAGGGAAAGATCCATTCCTTCCGCCATTTCATTTGCCCGTTTCAGGGACGGGAAAGTACCGGCATCCGACCACCATCCGGGAAGCATGTCATAGGTCATCTGACCGGCCCGGATATAGTAATTGTTGACATCCGTAATCTCCAGTTCGCCACGGGCAGATGGCTTCAGGGTCCGGATGATATCAAACACCTGACTGTCATACATATAGATACCGGTTACGGCGAAATTGGTTTTCGGATGCTTCGGCTTTTCTTCAATATTGACAATGTGCTCCCCGTCAATTTCCGCAACGCCGAAACGATCCGGATCCGAAACCTGCCGGATCAGAACCTTTGCGCCTTTCTCCTGCTGCTGAAAATGACGGACATAAGAGGCAATGCTTCCGGAAAAAATATTGTCGCCCAGTATCACCACACAGCG
>DHDO01000012.1:13269-19131 GCA_002399435.1 Firmicutes bacterium UBA4874 | reverse complement strand
TTTTATCCGAGAAGTCCCTATGCCGTGGCCAAGCTGTATGGCCACTGGATCACCATCAACTATCGGGAGAGCTATGATATGTTCGCCTGCTGTGGGATTCTGTTCAATCATGAATCTCCCAGAAGAGGGCTGGAGTTTGTGACCCGCAAGGTAACCGATGCAGCTGTGCGGATCAAGCTGGGACTGCAGAAGGAACTGCGTATGGGCAATCTGGATTCCAAACGGGACTGGGGATTTGCCGGGGACTATGTCTACGCCATGTGGCTCATGCTGCAACAGGAGAAGCCGGATGACTATGTGGTGGCAACCGGGGAAACCAGGACGGTCCGGGAACTGCTCGATACCGCATTCCAATGTGTTGGTCTGAACTATGAGGATTATGTTGTGATTGATCCCAAATTTATTCGTCCTGCAGAGGTACAGCTGCTTTTGGGCGACTCTTCCAAAGCAACGAAAAGACTGGGATGGAAACCGAAAGTCAGCTTTCAGGAAATGATCGGAATGATGGTGGAGGAGGACATGCGCCGGGTGAAAGCGGAGCAGAATCAAAAAGAATTCCTGAGCTGCCCGGACACGGCGAACGTATGAAAATATTGATTACCGGCATATGCGGATTTGTCGGCGGTTATCTGAGCCGCTGTCTGGCCCGGGCGGGCCATGTGGTCTGCGGAACCCGGCTGGAAGGGGAAAGGGTACCTGATTTTCTGAGGGATACGGAAATCCATGTACTGGATCTGACCCAAAAGGATGCGGTGGGGGATGTGCTTCGGGAATCCGAACCGGATGCCGTCTGCCATCTGGCTGCCCAAAGCTCGGTGGCCCTGTCCTGGCGGGATCCGGCCCAAACCTGGGAGGTCAATGTGATCGGCCTGATTCATTTGCTGGAGGGCATCCGGGCCATGGATTCGAATCCCCGCATCCTGCTGATCGGATCCAGTGAAGAATACGGAAAAGTGACGCCGGAGGAAATCCCTCTCCGTGAGGATCATTCCCTGAGACCGGGAAATCCCTATGCCGCCGGCAAGGCTGCTCAGGAAATGCTGGGCCGCCTCTACGCAGAGGCATACGGTATGGACATCATCATGGTCCGGGCCTTCAACCATACCGGGCCGGGCCAGGCGCCCACCTTTGTCATTCCCGATTTTGCAAAACGGATTGCCGCCATGGAAAAAGGGCAGATGCCAAAAGAACTTCTGGTCGGGAATCTGGAGGTGGTACGGGACTTTTCCGATGTCCGGGATATCGTCCGGGGATATGCCATGCTTTTGGAACAGGGCCGGGCAGGGGAAGTCTATAACATCGGATCCGGGCAGGGATATTCCATCCGGGATCTTTTGCAGCGTCTTTTGGCAATGACGGTGGAAGCCATTGCCGTTTCCCGGGATCCTGCGCGGATGCGGCCCTCGGACGTACCGGTCCTGATTGGCGACATCCGTAAGATAACGGATCATACCGGATGGAAACCGGAAATTCCCATGGACACAACCCTGCGGGATGTTCTGGAGGACTGGAGACAAAACGATGGACTGCCCGGTCGGAAATAGCAACTTTGAGGTGATATTACATGAAAACAATCGGACTGATCCTGGCGGGAGGCTGTGGGACGCGGTTCTGGCCGCTGTCCCGGGCGAAGAGACCCAAACAGGTGCTGAAGCTGGACGGAGATAAGGAAATGATCAATTTTACCATTGACCGGTGTTCCCCGTTGATTCCAAAGGAGGATATCTATCTGGTTACAAACCGGGACCAGGCGGAGCTGCTGCAGGAAGTTACCGGCAGCCGGATGGAACCCGGCCGGATCTTTGTTGAGCCGTCCGCCCGAAATACCGCTCCCTGCATTCTTTATTCGGCGCTGAGGCTGCGGAAAAAGTATGGAGATGCAGTGCTCTGCGTCCTGTCATCCGATCAGAGTGTGAAGAAGGAAGAAGAATTTCGCAGGGTCCTGTCGGAAGCTTCCGATTATGCACAAAGCCATGATGACATTGTAACCGTCGGGATTACCCCGACCTTTCCCAGTACCGGTTATGGCTATATCAAAACCGGCTCCATGGTGTCCGGATCCGATACAGTTCATCATGTGGACCGGTTTGTGGAGAAGCCGGATCGGGAAACCGCTTCAGAATATCTTCATTCCGGCGGATATCTGTGGAACAGCGGAATGTTTATATCCCGGATCAGCACCATTCTGGACCGCTTCCGGCAGCATCTGCCGGAAATGTCTCAGGCGCTCTCGCCGCTGAAGCATCTATCCGATGAGGAAGCCGGCTCTTTTCTCCGGGAGGTGTATCCCACACTGGAGAAGATATCCATTGATTATGGCATCATGGAAAAGGAAAACCATATTGCTGTGATTCCGGGGGATTTTGGATGGAGTGATATCGGCGCCTGGAACACGCTGGGGGATGTGATCCCTCCGGATTCCAGCGGGAATGTCATAAAGGGAGATCATGTCGGCCTGGATACGAGGGATTGTGTGGTTTTTTCAGGAGATAAAGTGGTGGCAACCATCGGCCTGTCCAATGTGGTGATTGTCAATACTCCGGACAGTGTGCTGGTCTGCAGTAAGGACGAGGTGCAGGAGATCCGGCAGCTGACCGATGAATTGAAAAGGATGGGGCGGGAAGATTTGTTGTGAGGATAAAAAAGAGCTGCTGCAACTTTTGATTGCAGCGGCTCTTTTTTGTCCCTCTTTTTATTTCAAGCTTTCAAATTTCTGTTTCTTTCTCTGCTTGCATTGGCTTTTGTCTGTTGCCGCCTGTTTGTTACTTGACCCTGTCCCCGGTATTTTCCGATGCATATGCAGACTTGGATCCATAAATGAACTCATGAAGCGCATCGGTGTTCTTTTCAAGATCCGGCACAAGAACCATCATTTTGCCTATTTTCTCGTCCTCGAATCCGTCGTCCGTCGGGATGCGGAACTGCTCCATGTCCGAATTTCCAAATCCCACTATGGTGGCGGCCAACCCAATAATCTCCTTTTTGGTGAGGCTGGTCTCCACGTTGGGCAGGACCGTGTTTACCAGCTCCGGTATCTTGGTGACGCTGATGTTCATTCCCTTTCGAAGCAGCTCACTCATAACCCTTCTCTGCCGCTCGGTGCGCTCAAAATCATCCCGCCCCACTGAACGGACTCTGGCATAGGCCACTGCCTGACGTCCGTTCAACGTCTGCAGTCCGGGTGAGGTAAGGTGTTTTGCCCTGGAACCCCTGTTGATCTTGTTCAGCTCATCAATGTAGGGGCTGACCGCATTGACTTCATTTTTCTTGATGTTAATGTCGACACCGCCCACCAGATTGATAATGTCCTCCAGCGCCTTGAAATCCACCGTGACATAATCCTCAATGTTCATATTGAAGTTCGTATTGACCGTCTTGATGGCAAGAGACGGTCCGCCGCTGAAATAGGCCGTATTGATCCGGTTTTTTTCCCTTCCGGGAATCTTTACATACATGTCCCGCATCAGGGAAGTCAGTTTGATCTTCTTGCTCTTTCGGTCCACGGATGCGATCAGGATGGCATCGGAATGTCCCTTTTCGGTTTCGGAGCGTTTATCCAGTCCGAACAGGAGAATATTCGTAACGCCGGTGTCCTTCTGGGACAGCGCGTCATCGCCGATGCCCAGGGCCTCCTGTTTGTTGAGCCCCTCGCCGATCTTTTCCCCGGTGTCCGGATCCTTCAGGCTGGCTTTCGGTATCCGGTCCAGCAGGTTTAATATATAACCGCCTGTGCCGATCAGAGCCACAAGCAAAATTATTAAAATGGTTATCAGTACTTTTTTCATCTTATCAACCCCCAAATTATTCCTGTTCCTGCTTATTGTCCTTACAACAGTCTTTCCAAAATAACAGGCCTGATGCTTTCCATTTCAAATTTAATCTATATACTTTCTATATTATATAGAAGGACGGAATATAGTCAAGAAAAGTTTTGAAACGTAAAATGATTTTACGGAAGAATCGACCGGATCGGGCAAAACAAGGCAGGATTTTCCTTGTATTTGTCGAATAGGGATTAAGAGATCAGCAATGAAGAAAGCAGCAATGCTTTCGGAAAAAATACAAGCAAAAGGAGTGAATCACTTGATGAAGAAACATGTCGCATTTCTGGTTATATTTGCGCTTCTGTTCCCTGTCCTTTTTTGCAGGCCGGCAGATGCCGCCGGGGAATGGGCGATCGCCAGGGATATTACCATCAAGGCAAATTTCCACGTACAGTCCTATGGGAATGTTGCAACGGAAGGAAAGGGATCTCTTGCCTTCGGGACCATCGGCGAGGCGAAAAGGCTGGAAGGATTCCGGCTGGAGCTGAAAGGCGCCCCCAGTGATATGGAGATCCGTTACGCCGTTCATGCTAAGACATACGGGGATCTTCCCAAAAATGGCCTGGCTGTGGGCCCGGAGTTTGCAGGGACCATCGGCGAAGCAAAAAGGCTGGAGGGAGTGCGGATCGGCCTTTATAAAAAGGGCACGAACACTCTGTATCCCGGATATCAGATATCCTATCAGGTACATATGCAGGGATACGGCTGGGGAGCCGATGCGAACCACAATGCATACCATGGGAATGAATATGCCTATAAGGCAGACGGCGAGTTTGCCGGAACAAAAGGCGAGGCACGGAGGATCGAAGCCGTTTCCCTTATCATTGAAAGGAAAGCACAGTAACCAAAAAGCAAAAATCAAAAATTCATATTTTTATTTCATCAACGATACTCTCGGGAGTATCGTTCCTTTTTGTTGCTTCTGGAAGTTTTTTGGCTTGACTTAGCAACATATGAAAATTATACTATACATGTACCATATTCCGGCATCCATGTACTTCCAATAAGGAAAAATACATAATTAAATATTTATTTCAGCGTAGGACACGGACCAGTTTCACTATTACAGAAGGAGTGACATTTTTGCAAGCAAAATTTCGCAAACTGACTATGGTTTTTTTGGATATTTTCTTTATTTCCCTTGCCCTGTACATGGCTTTTTTGACCCGGCACGGCACTCTGCCCAGTCATTCGTTATATGAGTGGCTTTCCATATGGTCCAGTCTGGTTGTCATCAGCCTGTCCTGCAATCTTCTTTTCAACCTATACCGAAGTCTCTGGCAATATGCCGGGATCAATGAGATGCTGTACATATTGTGTGCCGGCACACTGACCTGTTCTCTGTATTTTGTAGCCATACATCTCCTGCATATTCATATTGCCTATAGTATTTATTTTCTCATCTGGGTATTTGACATTGTTTTTCTTGGAATCAGCCGTATCGGTTCCCGTATTATCCGTTCCATGCTGAAAAAGAGCAGCAGTTCTCCGGAGGGCAACTGTAAAATGGTTTTGGTCGTGGGTGCCGGGGAAGCCGGAGCTATGGTGATAAAGGAATTACGGGGCCATGATGAACTGGGTTTAAGGCCCATTGCCCTGATCGATGATGACCGGTATAAACAGGGTACGCTGATTCAGGGGATCAAGGTATACGGGGATCACAGCCGGATTGGGGATGTCGTCCGCCAGCTGGGAATTGATGAAATCATCATAGCCATGCCATCCGTTCCCAGGGAGGCGCAGGCAGATATCCTGAACGAGTGCAAGAAAACCAAATGCAGGCTGAAGACCCTTCCCGGCGTATATGAGCTGATCAGTGGGAATGTATCCATTCAGCAGATCCGGGATGTAGAGATTGAAGATCTGCTGGGACGGGATCCCATTGATTTAAATGTGGAAAATATCTGCGGCTATATTCAGGGCAAGGTGGTTCTGGTCACAGGAGGCGGTGGTTCCATCGGATCGGAGCTGTGCCGGCAGATCGCACGCTTTGATCCCGAAGCAGCTTCTGATTCTGGATATCTATGAAAACAATGCC
>DHDO01000012.1:0-12982 GCA_002399435.1 Firmicutes bacterium UBA4874 | reverse complement strand
GTTCGTTTCGGCAATGTTCTGGGCAGCAACGGCAGTGTCATTCCCCTGTTCAAGAAGCAGATTGCGGCCGGGGGGCCGGTAACAGTCACCCATCCGGAGATCAACCGGTTCTTTATGACCATTCCCGAAGCGGTGCAGCTGGTCCTGGAAGCGGGGTCCATGGCAAGAGGAGGAGAAATCTTTATTCTGGATATGGGGAAACCAATGAAGATTGCGGACCTGGCCAGGGATTTGATTCGGCTTTCCGGACTGGAGCCCGATGTGGACATTGAAATCCGATATACGGGATTGCGGCCCGGCGAGAAGCTGTACGAAGAGCTTTTAATGAAAGAAGAAGGGCTGACAGCCACCCGGCACAAAAAGATTTTTGTCGGAAAGCCGGGTACCATTGATATCGGGACTCTGAAGGGAGAGCTGGAGAAGCTGAAGTTTGTCATATCCGGTCCGGCGGATGCCCTGAAGGAATATGTAAAGGAGATTGTCCCCACTTACCACACCTCTGCGTCTGTCCACACACCTGTTCTTTCCGCGGTGGACGAGATAACCACCGGCAAGGAGGAATATCCGAAATGACAAAGACAATTGAGAAACGCAAAGTCCAGCTTTATGCGAGTATTTCCGGGAGGTGAAAAAATGAGTGAAGTTCAGACAGACCCTCAGAAGTATGAGGATGAGATCGATCTACGCGAACTTTTTCAGGTCCTGTGGGAAAACAAATACAGGATTCTTGCAGGGACTCTTCTTGTTGCCCTGTTGACGGGGCTGGTCAGCGTTTTTCTTTTAACTCCGGTATATCAGACAAAGCTGGATCTGGTGATCAGTATGCCGGAACAGTACCATACCCGATATGGCGACTATCAGCTGCCGATTTCCACGAATGAGCAGTACATCGGTCTTTTGACCAATCATACGGTTTTGGCCAATACCATAAGGGATATGAAGTATAACCCGAAGAAAGTCCGTCCGGAGGGCCTAAGGAAACAGATTGAGATAGACGACAGGGATGCCGCAGGGAGCGGAAGTAAAAACATTTTTCATATTACGGTGTCATCAGACAGTCCGCAAAAGTCCCTGAAGCTTGCCAGGACATTGTATGCGAATTACATTGAATTCGTGGACATTCTGATCAAGGAGGAGGCTGTCACCTATTATACCAATTATTTCAATACAGCGCTGCAGTCACTGGAGCTTTCCCTGAAGGATAATCAGGCACTCCTAAAGGAAAACGAGAAACTGTTGGCCGGAACGCCGCAGACCATTTCCCAGAATGACCTGATGAAAGCCATGCAGGAAGGCCGGAAAGACTCACAGGACTATATCGTGGTGGAGAATATCGTCAATGACACTTATACCAAGATACAGAATGATGTTGTCAGTATCCGGCAGACCATCTATTCGATTGAAAATTCCATCCGCTCCGATCAGGAAAAATTAAAGGAGATTGAAAAAGAAAAGAAGAAGATTTCAAAATATCATGAGACAGACGGCAAAACACCTGTCGTTTCGGATTTCATCCGTGCGGTGGAAACCGGTATCCATATGCCATCTGAGCCGGTGGCGCCGACGCGGAAGACGGCTCCGTCCAATGGCAGGAATGTTTTAATCGGTATGGTGACAGGTTTTCTGCTGAGTGCCATGGCGGTTTTTATCCGGAAATTCTGGATGGAAAAGCCTTTGACCGGGGAGATTGGAAAGGCGGGGGCCGGAGAGACTGAAAAGGCGGAGGACGGGAATTCCGTTTGCCGGAACAGCTGAAAGCTGCTGCAATGGCTCAGAACAGATTCCTTTTATGAGGCGCTTTGGATCTTTCATCCGAAGTGCTTCCATTTTTGTATGCCCGCTGCCGGACCATGGTATTGTTGAGCTGGACAGTTTCCGCTTTGTTCGATACAATCAGGATGATTTTTCTGCTCCGGGGAAAGAAAGGACTGGATTCAAACAGTATGATGGAAGAAAACAAATATCCGACAGATGGGGATTGCCGGGTTCCCCTGGGGGAGTTTGAGCGGCTGGACGATCTGCAGTATAAGGGACTCCGGATCATTCAGGATACCCGGAAGTTTTGTTTTGGGGTGGACGCGGTTCTGTTGTCCCATTTTACAGAGATCAGAAAAGGGGACAGAGCGGTGGATCTGGGGACAGGCACCGGGGTCCTTCCAATTCTGCTGGCCGGAAGAATGCCGGATGCAGAGATTTACGGGATGGAAATTCAGCCGGATATGGTGGAGATGGCAAATCGAAGTATCCGGCTGAATGGTTTGGAGTCCCATGTCCGGATTCAGACCGGGGATTTGAAAAAAGCCCCGGATGTGCTGGGCAAAAACCGGTTTACCCTGGTCGTGTCCAACCCTCCCTATCGGAAGGCAGGCAGCGGGGCGGTCAATCCCCGGGATGCCAAAGCCATAGCAAGACATGAAATATTGTGTACGCTGGATGACGTATTGGCCGCAGCCTCCGGGCTTCTGGCCCCGGGAGGACGTCTGGCCATGATCCATCGGGCCGATCGCCTGACGGACATTCTGGCAGGAATGCGGCAGCACCGGCTGGAGCCGAAACGAATTTGTACGGTTCATCCTCAGCCAGGCAAAGCGCCGAACCGGATTCTGGTGGAGGCGGAGCGTTTTGGTAAGTCTCCTCTGAGGTGGCTTCCCCCGCTGTTTATCTACCAGGAAAACGGGCAATATACAAAGGAATTGATGGGAATATACCATATTCCTGTTGCGGAAGAGAAGAAAGGAAAGATGGAGCAGGGATGAACAGGAACAAAACAGACGGTTGCGGCAAGGATCCAATGGGCCCGGGAATGCTTTATCTTTGCGGGACGCCCATTGGGAACCTGGAGGACATCACCCTGCGGGCGCTTCGGGTATTGAAGGAAGCGGACTGTATTGCGGCAGAGGACACCCGTCATACCCTGAAGCTCCTGAATCACTATGGGATCTCCAAACCCCTGATCTCCTACCATGAGCATAACCGGCGGGAAAAAGGGCCGGAGATCATTCGCAGGGTGCAGCAGGGACAGAAGGTTGTGGTGGTTTCCGATGCCGGCATGCCCGGGATATCCGATCCGGGGGCGGATCTTTCTGTTCTGGCACAGGAAGCCGATGTTCCGGTTTCGATTCTGCCTGGCCCGTCTGCTTCCCTGTCGGCTTTGGTATTGTCCGGACTTCCGGCGGAACGCTTTGTGTTTGAAGGGTTTCTGCCCAGGGAAGGGAAGGAGCGTCGGACGCGGATTCAGCTGCTTCGGGAGGAGGAACGTACCGTGATCCTTTATGAGGCGCCGCATCGGCTGATTTCCCTCCTGAACGATTTGCTGGCGGAACTGGGGGATCGCCGGATCACCATTGTAAGGGAGCTGACCAAGATCCATGAGGAAGTTTTGCCCATGACCCTGGCAAAGGCGGTGGAGTATTATAAGGGAAAGGTACCAAAAGGCGAGTTTGTCGTGATCCTGGAAGGAGTGCCCAGGGACAGCCGGATGGATTTCAGCCGGATCAGCATGGAAGATCACCTGAAGGAGTATCTCCGGACCGGAATGAATAAAAAGGAAGCCGTGAAGCAGGTGGCACGGGACAGGCATATCCCGAAAAGCGAAGTATACCCGTTCAGCATTGGGCTGGGAACTGCCTGTGAAGGAAAAGGGGAAAAATAAAAAGCAGCATAAAGCTGCTCTATACAGGAAGGATACCCTTGTGTGCATCCTTCCTGACGAAATACCTGGTGCGCGTATTCGTGTTTTTGATTATTTTCGTACTGTTCTGCCGGGTGAAGCCAGGCTTATCTTCCAAGGCTTCCATTGTTGACACTGTTGGCCATTTCCGCCAGACAGTTTTTGCAGATGTTTTTCCCCCGGTATTGGATGACATCCCGTGCATCATCGCAGAATATGCAGGCCGGTGCATACTTTTTCAGGATAATCTGTTCTCCGTCCACGTAGATTTCCAGAGCATCCTTTTCCTCAATATCGAGTGTCCTGCGGAGCTCGATGGGGATCACCACTCTGCCTAATTCGTCAACCTTCCTGACAATACCTGTAGATTTCATCTTTTCCTCCCTCTCCTCATACAAAATTCGACAATTCTTACACAAATCATTTTACCAATAATTGAAATAATAGTCAACCCAACTATGCAACATTTTTTGATTTTTTTCAAAATTGTTGACAAGTCTCCGGGAACTGGTTCTAGTGGACAAATATGCTGTCATATTTATGGAATTAGGACACGGAGGTGACGAGGGTGGTTAATGTTGTCTGGATCCTGCTGCTGCTGGGCGGATTTCTTACCGCCATGTTCAACGGAAGGGTCGAAGCCGTAACGCAGGCAGCTCTGGACAGTGCCAAATATGCCGTTGAACTTTGTTTTGGATTGATCGGGATCTATGCCCTCTGGCTCGGGCTGATGAAGGTTGCGGAAAAATCCGGCCTGGTAAGGGCCATATCCGGGAAGATCGCTCCGGTTCTGAAGTTTCTGTTTCCCGGGGTTCCGGCAAAAAGCCCTGCCATGGGGGCCATTACCATGAACATCATTGCCAATATGCTGGGCCTGGGGAATGCGGCGACTCCTCTCGGGATCAGCGCCATGAAAGAGCTGCAGCGTCTGAATCGGGACAGGGATTCTGCTTCCGATGCCATGTGCATGTTCCTGGTAATCAATACTTCCTGTGTTCAGTTGATCCCTGCCACTGTCATCGCCGTCCGGAGTGCAGCAGGATCCGCCGATCCGACGGAGATTATCGGGACGACCCTGATTGCGACCCTGTGCTCCGCCGCGACGGGGATTGCGGCGGTTTTTATCCTGAAGCGCTTTTATTGAGCGAAGGGTGTTTATCGGACGAAGCGTGTTGAATGAATCAAAATGGAGGGAAAAGGTATGATCCAGGTCACACAATGGATATCCGTTCTTGCCATACCGGTGTTCATTATTTTTGTGCTGGGTTATGGGGCGGTGAAGGGAGTGCCGGTGTATGAAACATTTGTGGAAGGAGCCGGGGAAGGCATCCGCACGGCATTTCACATCCTTCCGTATCTGGTCGCCATGTTTGTGGCCATCGGGGTGTTCCGCGCTTCGGGGGCCATGGATTTCCTGATCCGGATTCTTTCCCCGGTCACCAACCTGGCGGGGATCCCTCCTGAGATCCTGCCGCTGGCAATGATGCGCCCCATGTCCGGATCTGCCTCTGCAGGCATGCTGGCAGAGCTGTTCCGGACATACGGTCCGGATACCTTTATTGGCCGGTCCGCATCGACGATGATGGGGTCCACGGAAACCGTGTTTTACACTATTTCCGTGTATTTTGGATCCGTTGGCATCAAAAAAACCAGGTATGTCCTGGCAGCCGGGCTTCTGGCAGATCTGGCGGGATTATTGGCTTCGGTTGCAATATGCGGTTTGATTTTTGGCAGATGAAAATGCTTTGTGCTTTCCATTGTAAAATTCGACGGAATGGGCGTTCTGTGTTATAATTTAAGGAAATAAACAGATGGAGGCTATTGAATGAGGGTATATGCTACTCCTGATAATATCATTGGCAAGGAGTTAAGGGACAAGACAGTTGTTGTAGTCGACGTCCTGCGGACAGGCAGTACAATACTTACCGCACTCTGTCATGGCTGTAAAGAGGTGATTCCTGCTGCAGACACAGAGGAGGTCATCCGGATGTCAAAGAATTATGAAAAGGACTCCTTTTTGTTGTGCGGGGAGAGGAATATACAGGCGATCGAAGGATTCCACCTTTCCAATTCTCCACTGGAATATACAAGGGAGCGGGTTGCCGGGAAAACTTTGCTGATGACCACGACCAATGGGACAAAGGCAATCTGCAGGACCAATGATG
This sequence comes from Firmicutes bacterium UBA4874, assembly GCA_002399435.1. Taxonomy (GTDB): domain Bacteria; phylum Bacillota; class Clostridia; order Caldicoprobacterales; family DTU083; genus UBA4874. The sequence goes on along the minus strand of DHDO01000012.1, from coordinate 7,147 downwards.
CGCGGGAGGTCCTGATCTGTGGTTTGGTAAATGTGGATGCAGTGACGGAGTATCTTTCCGGACAAGACAGTGATATTGTATTTCTATGTGCGGGTACAGCCGGCCAGTTTTCACTGGAGGATATTGTAGCGGCGGGAGCAGTCCTGAACCGTCTGCATGCCAATTTGGGGATGCAGGATCCGGAGATGGGGGATCTGGCTGTTTTGGCCGCTTCCCTGTATGATCACGATAAGAGGGATCTGAACAGCCTGCTGAAGGGCTGCACACAGTACCGGAGGCTGGCGGAGGCCGGATTGGACCGGGACATTACATATTGTTTGACTCAGAACGCAGCGCCTGTGGTGGGCGTATACCGGGACGGCGTGGTCCGGATTCCCGGGCCGGTGCAGACGCAGAAGGATGAAAGCAGGGAATAAAATCTGTCATACCGGCAAATGCTGCATAGGAATCGTTGACAAGGCAATCATAGATGAATGCCCTCGCCCCCAGGATGGTGAGGGGCTTTTTATATGGAAAGGAAGAGAATTGTGTCACAGAAGAAAACCTTTTATATTACTACGCCGATTTATTATCCCAGTGCGAAACTGCACATCGGGAATTCGTATACCACCGTGGCAGCAGATGCCATGGCCCGATTCAAGAGAATGACGGGATATGATGTGATGTTCCTGACCGGCACCGATGAGCATGGTCAGAAGATCGAGAAGATTGCAAAGGCCAACGGGGTTGCTCCCAGGCAGTATGTGGATGGAATTGTCGCAGATATCAGGAAGCTGTGGAAGCTGCTGGATATCTCCTATGATGATTTTATCCGTACCACGGACGAGCGTCATGAAAAGGCAGTACAGAAGATCTTCAAAAGGCTGTATGACCAGGGGGATATTTACAAGGGAAATTACGAAGGCTGGTACTGCACTCCCTGTGAATCCTTCTGGACCAAGCGTCAGCTGAAGGACGGAAAGTGCCCGGACTGCGGCCGTGATGTGGAGCTGGTACAGGAAGAAAGCTATTTTTTCCGGCTGTCCAGGTATCAGGACCGTCTGATTCAATATATTGAAGAGCACCCGAACTTTATCCAGCCCCTGTCCCGCCGGAATGAAATGCTGAACAACTTTTTGCGGCCAGGCCTGGAGGATCTGTGCGTATCCAGAACATCCTTCCGCTGGGGCATCCCGGTACCCTTTGATCCCAAACATGTCATTTATGTATGGGTTGACGCCCTGACGAATTATATTACGGCATTGGGATATCTGTCGGATCATCCGGAGAAATTCGAGAAGTACTGGCCGGCGGATGTACACCTGGTGGGCAAGGATATCATCCGGTTCCATACCATCATTTGGCCCGCCATGCTGATGGCTCTGGATCTGCCTCTTCCGAAAAAGGTCTTCGGTCACGGGTGGCTGCTGCTGGAAGGCGGTAAGATGTCCAAGTCCAAAGGGAATGTTGTGGATCCGGCGGTCCTGGTGGAGCGGTATGGGCTGGATGCCGTCCGGTATTTCCTGCTGCGGGAGGTTCCTTTCGGCGCCGACGGGTCGTTTTCCAACGAGGAGCTGGTCACCCGGATCAACTCGGATCTGGCCAATGATCTGGGCAATTTGCTCAGCCGGACCGTAGCCATGATTGAAAAATATTTTGACGGCAGGGTTCCGGTGCGCGGGGAAGCAACGGCGCTGGACAGGGAACTGGAACAGATGGCTATGGAAGTTCCCGGGAAAGTGGAAAAGCAGATGAACGATTTCCAGTTCAGCAACGCTCTGGCGGATATCTGGAAGCTGATCGGACGGGCCAATAAATATATCGATGAAACCACTCCGTGGATTCTCGCAAAGTCGGAGAAGGACAGGCCCAGGCTCGGTACCGTATTGTATTGTCTGGCTGAAGCCCTCCGGATGATATCCGTCCTGATTCAGCCCTTTATGCCACATACGCCCGGGGAGATCCAAAAGCAGCTGGGAATCACCGGCCCCGAAAACACCACATGGGACAGCCTGAAGGAATTTGGACGTCTGAAGCCCGGTACCCGTGTGATGAGGGGAAAGGCGATCTTTCCCCGGCTGGACCCCGCTGTGGAAATTGCAGAGCTGGAGCAGATCCGGCGGAAGAATGAGGAGCGGGCGAAGGCGGCGGCATCCGTTGGGGATTCCTCCCGCGGAGGGGAATCCGGCAGGATGTCCCAACAGGAGCAAGGCCCGGACGGCCTTGAATCGGATCGTCTGCCGGAGATTGCCATAAAGGATTTTGAGAAACTGGATCTTCGGGTCGCCAAAGTCACCGCAGCGGAGCGGGTGGAGAAAACCAGGAAATTATTGAAGCTGACTCTGGACGTGGGGGGACAGGTCCGCCAGGTGGTTTCCGGCATTGCGGAGAGCTACCGGCCGGAGGACCTGCCGGGCAGAAAGGTGATCCTGGTGGCCAATCTCAAGCCGGTAAAGCTGAGGGGAATACGATCGGAAGGCATGATACTGGCAGCTTCCGACGACAGCGGGAAGCCTGTGCTGGCGACGGTTTCCGAAGAAGCGCCTTCCGGATCCCGGGTGGAATAGCGGAACAAACATTTGGAGGAACAGGAGTGAGGACGAATGCTGTTTGACAGTCATGCGCATCTGGACGATGAGCAGTTTGACGCGGACCGGGATGCCCTGATCACGGGCCTGCCGGCCAGGGGAATATCCTATGTCCTGAATGCCGGCGACAGTCTGGCTTCTTCCGGGCGTGCCGTGGAACTGGCCGAAAAATATGATTTTATCTATGCGGCAGTGGGGATTCATCCTCATGAGGCGGTTCGGATGAAGGAGGAGGATCTGAAAGCCCTTGCGGAGCTGGTGAGACATCCCAAAGTGGTCGCCATTGGGGAGATTGGGCTGGATTACCACTATGACGACTCGCCCCGGGATGTTCAGAAGAAACGGTTTGTCGATCAGCTGGAGCTTTCCTCGGAGGAAAACCTTCCCGTGATCATTCATGACAGGGAAGCCCATGGGGATATGCTGGATCTTTTGAAATCCCATCAGCCGGCCCGGGGAAAATGTGTGATGCACAGCTATTCGGGCAGTTGGGAAATGGCGAAGGTTCTGCTGGATATGGGCTGCCTTCTGTCACTCGGCGGGCCGGTTACCTTTAAAAACGCAGTGAAAGCGGCGGAGATCGCGGAAAAAATTCCTCTGGAATCTCTGCTGATTGAAACGGACAGCCCCTATCTTACCCCGCATCCGTACCGGGGACGCCGAAACGATCCGGGGATGGTGCGGCTGGTGGCAGAGCGGATTGCGCAGATCCGGGGCATGGAATATAATGAGGTGGCCCGGATTACCCTGGAGAACGCCTGCCGGTTTTTCGGGATCCGCTCGTCAGCAGAACATCAGGGTTAGGTGAAAGGGGAATGGGATGAATACTTTTGTATATGGGATCGGGAAGTCGCTGTATATCAATCTGACCAATCGATGCACCAACCGGTGTGATTTTTGCTTGCGCAGGGAAGGAGACGGAGTAGGCGGGTATTATCTCTGGCTGGATCGGGAGCCGGATGCACAGGATGTGCTGGATTTGATTCCGGATCCGTCCGTCTGGCAGGAGATCGTATTTTGCGGTTATGGAGAACCGATGCTGCGGCTGGATACGCTTCTTGCCATTGCCTCCGCCCTTCGCAAGAGGGATCCGGGCTGCAGGATCCGGATCAATACCAACGGGCAGGCCAATCTGTACTACGGCGGCAATGTTGTTCCGCGGCTTAAGGGATGGATCGATACCGTATCGATCAGTCTGAATGCCCCGGATGCGCAAAGCTACCAAAAAATGTGCCATTCTGACTTTGGTGCGAAGGCCTTTGATGGGATGCTGGACTTCACAAGGGAATGTGTAAAACTTCTTCCGGAGGTGATCCTGTCTGTTGTTGATGTCCTGAGTCCGGAGGAGATTGAAAAGTGCAGGAAGATTGCCCGGGACACCGGCGCGGAATTCAGAGTGCGCGAGTTTATTGATTCTTCTGATTCGGATAGCTGATTTTCGGAATTCAAAAGCCCTTTTGGGCTTCTTTCTTTTTTGGTGCCTTTTGGCCTCCTTTCTTTTTTTTGGTGTATAAAGGGTTGTCTCATCTGGAATAATATAGAACTGAGTCCGGCTTTTTCCTCGTAATGTCCCTAAATGTTAAAAAGGTTTGACAAAATGTTAAAATTATATTACAATACGTGACGTCAACTCCCCTGTTTCCAAAAGAGAAGGAGGTTGGATATGAACTCACACCGATGGGGCTTCTGGAGCATATTTTTTGTCATACTCCTGAGTGCCCTGATTGTTGCCGGAGGAGCGACTGCCCAGCTGGACAATTATGTGCAGGGCATCGCCAGGCACGTAACGCTGGACGATGATGGGTATCGTGTTGAGATAACCACATTTGAGAACAATGTAGCGGAATTGCTAAGCAGGTACGATATTACCCTTGGACCAGGCGATGAAATCACACCGAACCTGGGTACGCCGCTGCAAAAGTATACGAAAATCCGAATCAAAAGAGCCATGCCTGTATGGATCGAGGCGGATGGGAAGAAAAAGAATATCCATGTAACGGAAGGAACCGTACAGGATGTTCTGAATAAAGCAGAAGTAACGGTGCGGGAAAAGGATCAGGTAAATCAACCTCTCACGGATCCGGTAAAGCCATATGACAGGATCAAAGTGACCCGCATGGATGAAAATATTCTCATAGAAAAGGAACCTATTCCTTATCAGGTTCATACCAGAGAAAACAGTCAAATGAATGAAGGAGTAAGCAAGGTTGTTCAGGAAGGGAAACAGGGGGAGCGACAAAGAAAAATTCAGATCACATACCGGGATGGAGTGGAAGTTTCCCGCAGTTTGGCGGGGGAAGAGGTAACGGTTTCACCGGTGGACCATATTGTGGAAAAAGGAACGAAGAAGAAACAGGTACCGAATTCCAGAGGGGGCAGCACTCGTCCCTCCTCAGCTTCCAGAGGAAATACCACCCGTCCTTCCGCAGCTTCCGGAGGGGCAGCTTCCAGAGGGGACACCACCCGTTCTTCCACAGCTTCCAAAGGAGATGCTGCCCGCTATTCCGAACCCCAGACAATGGTGGCCACCGCGTATACCGCAGGCAGCGACGGCATTGGGATCACGGCCAGCGGCACGACTGCCCGGCCCCATCACACCATAGCCGCGCCGCCGGACGTTCCCATCGGCACGAAGGTCTATATTCCGGAGCTGGTGGCGTTCTGTGCACAACGCGGGATCACCATTGACGGTATCTTTACCGTGGAAGACCGGGGCGGCGGCATCAAGGGCGACAAGATTGATGTCTTTATGGAGGATATCAGGATGGCGCGGATATGGGGCAGGCGGAAAGTAAAAGTGCATTTTATCAAATGACAGGAATAAAACAGACGGGCAGAGGATCCTCTGCCTTTTTTCATTGAGAAGGGGGAAGAACAATGCCATCATTGACGGCTCCCGGGGAACTGAAGGAACTGCTGGCCCGGCATGGTTTTCGCTTCAGCAAAAGTCTCGGCCAGAATTTTCTCATTGATGGGAATGTACTGCATAAAATCATAGAGGGAGCGGGCGTCACGAAGCAGGACAAAATCCTCGAAATAGGCCCGGGAGTGGGCACCCTGACACAGGCGCTGGCCCGGAAGGCAGGAGAGGTAACTGCGGTGGAAATCGACCGTGCCCTGTTCCCGATTCTGGAGGAAACACTGAAAGGGTGCTCCAATGTCCGCGTTCTCCGGGGGGATATCCTGAAGCTGGACCTGAATGAACTGATCCGGGAGCAGTTTCAGGGCTCCCCGTTCAAAGTGGTCGCCAATCTGCCTTACTACATCACCACTCCCATTATTATGCGTTTTCTGGAGGAGGAACAGCCGTTTGTTTCCATAACGGTTATGATCCAGAAGGAAGTGGCAGAAAGGATGGCCGCCAGGCCGGGAACCAGGGAATATGGATCCCTCAGCACGGCGGTGCAGTTCTTTACCTGTCCCCGAATCCTTGCCAGGGTGCCTGCCAATGCCTTTCTCCCACCCCCGAAGGTGGGCTCGGTGGTAATATCCCTGGAGAGAAGGGAGAAGCCGGCCGTTGCGGTAAACAGCCGGGCAGATTTTTTCCGCGTCAGCCGGGCGGCGTTTTGCCAGAGGAGGAAAACACTGCTGAATTCCCTTTCTGCGTCCGGGCTTACGGATATGGACAAGGGCACATGGAAAAAAACGCTGCAGGAACTGGGGATTGATCCGATGCGCCGTGGGGAAACCCTGACTCTGGAGGAATTGGCCAGGCTGAGCAATTATGTTTCTCATTCATTGCGGGTAGAATAGTTCTTTTTTTATACATTTCAGAAGCCAAAAAATTATTTTGGTTTCTTTTTTTGTTTTGGCTCATATATTGGTAAGGATGAAAGCTGTAACTTGATGCATTACGAAATCCGGAAAGTAGAAAGGAGAGGAATAAGTTTGGACAATCGTCAATATCACCGGTCCTTTATCATACTGAAAACCCAGGACAGCGGATTCAGCCTGGACGATCGGAAGAAAGCCGCCGGTTACTGCAAAATGGAGATCCGGAACAACCAGGGGAAGATCATGCTCTATGTACAGGATATGAAACCCGTTTCCCCCCGGCAGGGCATTTACGATGTGATGCTGTTATCCACCCGGGACGAGGTGGCTCCGGTCAAACTGACCAGCATACAGGTGCCTGACAGCGGCAGGGGAGAATACGAAATCGCATTTGATCCGGACAGTGTCCGGGAATCAGGTACTCCCATTGATCAGTTCCATGCATTTGCAATTGTTTATCGTCCGCTGAAGGAGGGGCAGGCTCTGCAATATCCTCTGATTGGTTATTCAGACAAAAGGGTGGAGATGGATTGGTCCGGCGCGGTGACCGGGGAACTGGAACGTTTCTATGGGCAAAAGACGCCCGGAAGGTACGCAGGCCCGGGCCCGAATCCAAAAGAGACGCCTCAGGGAGGCGGATTGCTGTCCGTTCCGGGGCAGGCTCATGAAAAGAAGAAAGCAGCATCCAGGCCGGACATCGGAACGTTATCCGATGAAAGAAATACATCGGGGACAAACGGAATACCCGGCGGGGATGGACGGGAAGGTACATATTCCGGCAGTGAAAGCCCGGGCATCAGAGCATC
>DHDO01000011.1:26332-30733 GCA_002399435.1 Firmicutes bacterium UBA4874 | reverse complement strand
GCCATTGCGGCATCGGTGCTGATCCTGATATTTCTGCAGGCACTCCTGATGCCGAAATACATGACCTCCATACCGGAAGGAAACCTGGTGGAGGAATACTACCGGGACACAAAGGATCATGATGTAATCTTTGTCGGGGACTGCGAGGTGTTTTCCAACGTGTCCCCCGTGAAGCTGTGGGAGGATTATGGGATCACCAGCTATATTCGGGGAAGTGCGCAGCAGCTGCCCTGGCAGAGTTATTACCTCCTGGAGGAGACCCTGAAATATGAAAAGCCCAGGGTGGTCGTGTTCAATGTGCTTGCCATGAAATACAACGAGCCGCAGAAGGAAGCCTATAACCGCCTGACCCTGGATGGCATGCGGCTGTCCCCGACAAAAATCCGGGCAGTGAACGCTTCCATGACGGAAGGGGAGTCGCTGATGACCTATCTTTTTCCGCTTCTGCGGTACCATTCCAGGTGGAGCGAGCTGACGTCCGAGGATATCAATTATGTGTTCCACAGGGATAAATTGTCCCATAACGGCTATCTCATGCGGGTGGATGTGAAGCCGGCAGGCCAGATTCCCAGGGCAAAGAAGCTGGGAGACTATCGTTTTGGAAAAAACGCTTACGACTATCTGGACCGGATGACGAAGCTCTGCAAGGAAAACGGCATTGAGCTGCTTCTGATCAAATCCCCCAGTATTTATCCCTACTGGTACGGGGAATGGGATCAGCAGATGGTGGACTATGCGGAGAAGAACGGACTGACCTATATCAACTTTCTGCCGGAGGCGGAGAAGTTGGGGATTGATTATGAAAAGGATACCTTCGACGGCGGACTTCACCTGAATTTATCCGGAGCGGAAAAGTTTACGGATCGGCTGGGCGAAGTCCTGCATGAGGAATATGGACTGAAGGATCACAGGAACAATAAACGCCTGTGTGATCTCTGGCAGAAAAAGATTGATTTTTACGATTCCATGCGGGAGAACCAGGAACAGGAGCTGCGCAAATATGGCTATTTGAAAAGCTACAGCACCTTTGAGGAAAAGGGAAGTGCGGAATGAGACTGCAAGGGCAGGAATCAGGCAGAAGGGGATGACAGGATGAAAAAATGGATCATTATCGGGATGGTGCTTTTACTGTTTACGGGCTGCGGACAGACCGGGGGATCCAAAAAGGGAAATGGGGGGCCGCCTGCTGATACCAATGCCAGCGGCGAGGCCCGTAAGGACGATGGGCCTCAGAAATCTTCCCCGGAAGGGTTTTCCTATGAAAATAACGGCGTAAAAATACCAATGAATGTGGATGCCGCTCCGATTGTAGAAAAACTGGGAAAGCCGGCGAATTATTTTGAAGCGGCAAGCTGTGCGTTTCAGGGCCTGGATAAAGTCTACACCTATAACGGATTTGAGATTGGCACCTACCCCAGGGGGCACAAGGATTTCATTTCCACTGTTACGTTTCTGGATGACACCGTGGAAACGGATCAGGGAATTGCCGTGGGGTCCACCCTGGATGAGGTAAAGGCTGCCTATGGCAAGAAGTTTACCAATAAGGGCACGTCCTATGAATATCGCAAGGGAGACACCAGGCTGACCTTTATCATCGAAAATGGCAGTGTGGCGCAGATAACCTATGGAGCTGTCGTGGAAGGGCTGGAAAATTGATTCCAGCTCTTTTTTTAGTTTCTTTTCCGGACCAGAAGAGCTTCACTTCTTCTGAATATCCTTGGATGTCTGGATAAGCCCACCAGCGGCCGGTATTATCTTGATTCCCGGCCTGTTCTATCATTTCATTCAAAGGAAATGGCGGCGCTTCGCAATCAAAAGTTTGGCTTTATTGTCCAGGACTTTGCCCTGGTTGATCGCTATAATGTTTATCGTAATGTGATGATCCCCCTTACTTATTCCAAAAAGCCGATCCATTCGAGGAAAGACAGAATTGAGGAAGTATTGTCCCAATTGGGCATATCAGATAAGAAAAATGTTTTGGCTTCCAGACTATCAGGCGGTCAACGTCAGCGGGTAGCCATTGCCAGAGCCATTGTAAATGACCCGGATATTATTCTGGCTGATGAGCCGACGGGGGCATTGGACAGCAAGACCGGCGAGGAAGTTGTGAATATTTTCAGGAGATTGAATAATGCCGGGAAAACCATTATCATTGTAACGCACAATTCGGATGTCGCGTCTGCCTGTCATCGTATTGTTGAAATCCGGGACGGGAAGATTGTCTGATTTGCGGCTGGCAGCAGACTATTTATTCTTTTAAGGCCATGAAAACCTTTTTGCTTTATATTGCATTTCAAGGTTCGTGGCCTATTTCTATATACATAGTTTGTGTATAATATATAATAGAAAAAGAAAATGATATATGGAGGGTATGGAATGGAAAATGTGAAGCTCAGGGATTTTCTGGATTACAAATTTTTATCAGGGATCGAATTTTCTTCGGATGGGAAGTATGCAGCATTTGTGGTTCACAGCATGGATTATGAGGACAATACATATCTGTCCAACATCTGGATCATGAACTGTTCCACTTCGGAATGCAAAAAACTTACCGGCATGGGAAAAGAGCAGTCGTTTCTCTGGCTTGACAGGAATACATTGCTGTTTCCGTCCCTAAGGGATGAAAAAATAAAGAAAAAAACAGAAGAAGGGGAAAACTGGACGGTTTACTATGCCATTGACATACATGGAGGAGAAGCGTCCGAGTATATGAGGATTCCCAGGAAGGTCAGCGGTCTCAAAAAGCTGACGGACGGGAAGTTTCTTATGACCGCCGAATACGACCACTGTGGAATCGATCTTTCTTCCTGTGATGGCGCGGAAAGGCAAAAAGCCATTGAGAGGATAAAGGAAAACAAGGATTATGAGGTATTGGATGAGATCCCTTTCTGGTCCAATGGCAAAGGCTTTACAAACAAAAAAAGAAACCGGCTGTATTTGTTTGACAGGGAGACAAAGGAGATTGTACCGATCTCAGGTCCGTACGAAAATGTCTCCATAACAGGTGTCAGGGATGGGAAGGCCCTCTATGTGTCCCAGGATTACCGGGACAAAATGGAGCTTACCGACATGCTGTATCTCTATGATTCCCGTTCCGGAAAGGCAGCCCGATTACTGGAGAAAGACGACCTTTCCATCGCATTTGCAGAATTCGTAGGCGACGAAATTGTTTTTGCGGCATCACCCATGGATTCCTATGGTCTCAATCAAAATGCGGACTTTTATAAGGTAAAGTCCGGGAAAGCGGAGCTTTTGTGCCGCCACGATTTTGGAATGGGAAATTCCGTGGGTACCGACTGCCGTTTTGGAGGCGGAGCGGGTCACAGAGTATGGAAGGACTGTCTGTACTTTATCTCCACGGAAGACAGAAGCTCGTTCATTAAAAAGCTTTCCCTGGACGGGAAGATAGAGAAGCTGACAGACGATAACGGCTCTGTGGACTGCTTTGACATATCCAACGGAAACATCATGTTCATCGGACTGCGTGGAACGAAGCTTCAGGAAATATATGCCTGTGACAAGGGGACCGAAATTCAAAAAACGGATTTCAATGAAAAAACAGTGCAAAACAAAATCGTCGTCCGGCCGGAAAAGCTGGAGTTTGAAAATGACGGCATACCTCTGGAAGGTTTTGTCCTGAAGCCCGCCAATTACGATGAAAATAAGCGCTACCCCGGGATTCTTGACATACACGGCGGACCGAAGACGGTATATGGTGAAATCTTTAATCATGAAATGCAGTTTTGGGCAAACGAAGGCTACTTTGTGTTCTACTGCAATCCTAGAGGCAGCGACGGCAGAGGGGATGAATTTGCCGACATAAGGGGAAAGTATGGTACCATCGACTATCAGGATCTGATGAAGTTCACCGATCTGGTTCTCGAAAAAGTTCCTCAGATTGATAAATGCCGCATAGGAGTTACCGGAGGCTCCTACGGAGGGTTCATGACCAACTGGATGATCGGCCATACCGACCGGTTCCGATGCGCGGTATCCCAAAGAAGCATTTCCAACTGGATATCAAAATTCGGAACAACCGATATCGGATACTATTTCAATGCGGATCAGATTCAGTCCACCCCATGGGACAATGTGGAGAAAATGTGGTTTCATTCTCCAGTAAAGTATGCCGACCAGGCGGTTACCCCAACCTTGTTCATTCATTCGAATGAAGACTACCGCTGCTGGCTTGCAGAGGGCCTGCAGATGTTTACCGCTCTGAAATATCACGGCGTTGATGCGAGGCTCTGCATGTTCCGGGGGGAAAACCACGAACTCAGCAGAAGCGGCAAACCGCGCCACAGGGTGAGACGGCTGGAAGAAATGACAAACTGGTTTGACAAATACTTGAAAAACTGACGACTTCAAATGGCATTTGGCATTTTGTGAATAGAAAAAGTG
>DHDO01000011.1:0-26216 GCA_002399435.1 Firmicutes bacterium UBA4874 | reverse complement strand
GAATAGAAAAAGTGGAACAAAAAAGTTTGCATTTTTTCAGATTTGGGGTATAATAGATTAAAGGTCAAAGATAGTCAGACACAGGGAGAGGATAAGGATGAATGGAAAAGGAAGGGACAGGGAAGTGATACGATGGCAAGGCTCAGCGATGTGATAGAGGACTTTATCAAAGCGCTTCTCAGTGACAGCGAAGGATCACTGGAGCTGCAGCGCAATGAGTTGGCCAGCTATTTTGAGTGCGCGCCATCTCAGATCAATTATGTCCTGGCTACTAGATTTTCCGTAAATCAGGGATACTATATCGAGAGTCGAAGAGGCGGCGGTGGATATATCCGCATTGTGCGGCTGGATATAGACAAGGACGATTATTTGCTGTACCTGCTGACAGAGGGAATTGGTTCCGGTCTTTCCGAGCAGAGTGCGATGCAGATCATTCAGAGGATGGTCAATCAGGAGTATATCTCCGAAAAGACTGCTTTCCTGATGAAATCAGCTGTTACAAACAAGGCGATTGCCATACCGTCCACGATTAAGGACAGTATCCGGGCCAATATACTGAAATCCATGATCACAGCTATTATGGCATTTGATGATAAAAATGTGTGAATGGGCTATTGGATTGGTATATATATTTTGAGGGAGATGAAAGAATTATGTTATGTCAGGAATGCAAACAGAAACCCGCAACTGTACATTTGGTGAAAATAATAGATAATCATAAGACAGAGCTTCATCTTTGTGAGGACTGTGCCAGACAGAGGCAGGATTTCATGAATGTCACTCCATTTACGATAAATGATTTGATTGCCAGCTTTATGGACATGCAGAACCAGAGCGAGCAGAGTGCTGCCAGTTCCGCTTATGAGAAACCCATGGCGCCCAAGTGCAGTGTCTGCGGGATGGACTTCAATCAGTTCCGCAAGACGGGGCTGCTGGGATGTGAGGACTGCTATCAGTCCTTCCGTGAGGAATTGCTTCCGCTCCTGCGAAGGATACAGGGAAATACGGTTCATACCGGGAAGGTGCCGAAGCGAAGCGGATCGGGCCTGGTACGGCAGAAGAAGATCACCAGTCTCAAGGCGGAGCTGAAAAAGGCCGTGGAAACGGAAGCCTTTGAGAAAGCCGCGGTGCTGCGGGATCAGATCAGAGAGCTGGAGCAGTCCGGCAAGGATCCGTCGGACGGCAAGAAGGAGAACAAGCAAACGCAGCCGGAGGACAAGGAACAAGACCGGCAGGAAAACGACGGACAAAATAAACCGGAGAGCAATGGACAAAACGGGCCGGAAGAGGACGGACAAAATAAACCGGAAAACGATGATGAAAATAAGCAGGGAGGGAACGGGCAATGAGCTGGATCAATGAAAAGGGACCGGCCAGGGATGTTGTGCTGAGCAGCCGAACCCGTTTGGCAAGGAATGTGGCAAAATATCCTTTCCCGGGGATCCTTCCGGAAAAGCAGGCGAAGGAAATCGCTGAAAAAGTCAGGAAGAGCATCCAGGATGGGAAATCGGATCTGGACTCGGATTTTTCGTTTTTCTATATAAAGGATGTACCGGCCTTGGAACAGCAGATATTGGTGGAAAAGCATCTGGCGAGCCCGGATCTGATGAAAAGCCCTGAGATATCGGCTTTGGCCCTGGATTCTTCGGAAAAGGTCACGGTCATGGTGAATGAGGAAGATCATATCCGGATGCAGTGCATCCTTCCCGGCTTCCAGATGAATCAGGCATGGGAAACGCTGAATCATGTGGATGATGTCATAGAAGAGGAAGTCGATTATGCCTATGACAAGGATCTGGGTTATCTGACCAGCTGTCCCACCAATGTGGGTACCGGCCTGAGGGCGTCGGTCATGCTGCATCTGCCGGCGCTGACGGCCAACAACCAGATGAATGCCATCCTGCAGGCCATATCCAAGATCGGATTGACGGCACGGGGCATTTATGGGGAAGGCACCGAGGCCCTTGGAAACATTTATCAGATCTCCAACCAGATCACATTGGGATCCTCGGAGGAGGATATTATTAATAATCTGACTGTTGCCTGCCGTCAGATTGTGGAGAATGAGCGAATGGCAAGAAAGGCCCTTCTGAAGTTTAACGGGATTCAGTTCAGGGATGCCATCTGGCGTTCCTTTGGTATCCTGTGCCATGCCAGGGTGCTGGAGCTCAAGGAGTTCATGACGCTGATTTCCCAGGTGCGGATGGGCATCAGTATGGGGATTCTTCCCAATATCAATACGGAAGTCCTGGACACTCTCATGACGGAGGGCCAGCCGGCCGGTGTCCGGAAGAAAGCCGGCAGACAGCTGGATGAGATGGAAGTCAACATTGTGCGGGCGGATCTCATAAGGAAAGCAATGAAAGAGATAATAAATAAAGAGACTAACAGTTAGGAGGTTGTCATATGGCTTTTTTCGGCCGATTTACAGAAAGAGCCCAGCGTGCCCTGATCTACGCCCAGGAAGAGGCAAGGAATCTGGGACATAATTATGTAGGAACGGAGCACCTGCTTCTCGGACTTCTGAGGGAAGGCGAAGGCGCAGCTGCCCGGGTACTGAAGGAGCTGGGTGTGGATGTCGATACCGTAAGAAATCAGGTGGAAAGCCTGGTTGGCAAGGGAAATTATAACTTTACAGAAGGGTTTGGCTATACGCCGAGAACCAAGCGGGTCATGGAGCTCAGCTTTTACGAAGCGAGAAATCTCGGACACAACTATGTGGGCACCGAGCATTTGCTGCTGGCCCTGATCCGGGAAGGGGAAGGAGTCGCCGCCCGGATCCTCATGGAGTGCGGAGTGGATCTCGGGTATGCCCGGGAGCAGATTATAAAAATGCTGAAGGAAGAGGGCATGGAAGCCCATCAGTCCTCCGGGAAGAAGAAAACGGATACTCCCACACTGGATCAGTACGGCCGGGATTTAACGGATATGGCAGAAGAAGGCAAGCTGGACCCGGTCATTGGAAGGGATAAGGAAATCCAGCGGGTCATGCAGATCCTGTGCCGCCGGACCAAGAACAACCCGGTTCTGATCGGGGAAGCCGGGGTCGGCAAAACGGCCGTTGCGGAGGGCCTGGCGCAGAAAATCCAGGAAGGCAATATCCCCGGCCTGCTGAAAGGGAAGCGGATTGTTACCCTGGACATGGCCGGCATGGTGGCCGGTGCAAAATACCGCGGAGAGTTTGAGGAACGGCTGAAGAACATCATGGCGGAAATCCGGAAAGCGGGAGACGTGATCCTGTTTATCGATGAAATGCATACCATTATCGGTGCGGGCGCCGCGGAAGGCGCCATCGATGCTTCCAATATCCTGAAGCCCGCTCTGGCCCGAGGAGAGATCCAGGCCATTGGCGCCACCACGATAGAGGAATACCATAAGAATGTGGAAAAGGATCCTGCCCTGGAGCGTCGGTTCCAGCCGGTCATGGTGGAAGAGCCTTCCAGGGATGAGGCAGTGCAGATCCTGTTCGGACTGAGGGACAAATACGAGGCGCATCACAAGGTCCGGATTACGGACGAAGCCCTGAAGGCGGCCGTCGATCTGTCGGGCCGCTATATCACCGACCGCTTCCTGCCGGACAAGGCCATCGATCTGATTGATGAAGCGGCTTCCCGGGTGCGGCTGCAAAGCTTTACCGCTCCGCCGGACCTGAAGGATCTGGAAACGAAAAAGGAAGACCTGATGAAGGAAAAGGAAGAGGCTGTCATGAATCAGAACTATGAAAAGGCAGCCCGGATCCGGGACGAGGAACAGAAGGTCAAGGATAAAATCGAGGAAATGAAGAACAGCCTGACCCGGGAGTCCACCACGAACAGGGAAACGGTGGGAGAGGAGGAAGTGGCTCAGATCGTGGCAAGCTGGACCGGGATTCCGGTCAGGAAGCTGACGGAAAATGAAAAGGAGCGGCTGCTCAATATGGAGAGCATCCTGCACAAGCGCGTTATCGGGCAGGAAGAGGCGGTAAAGGCTGTGTCCCGGGCAATCCGGCGGGCAAGAGCCGGACTGAAGGATCCCAGACGCCCCATTGGTTCCTTTATCTTTCTGGGACCCACAGGGGTAGGCAAGACGGAATTGTGCAAAGCCCTTGCAGAAGCGTTGTTCGGTGAAGAAGATGCCATGATCCGGATTGATATGTCCGAATACATGGAGCGCTACAGTGTCTCCCGGCTGGTCGGCTCTCCTCCGGGATATGTGGGCTATGAGGAAGGCGGACAGCTGACGGAAAAGGTCCGCAGAAAGCCTTACTCCGTTGTGCTGCTGGATGAAATCGAAAAGGCCCATCCCGATGTGTTCAACATTTTGCTGCAGATCCTGGAGGACGGGCGATTGACGGACTCCAAGGGGCGGACGGTGGATTTCCGAAATACGGTGGTGGTCATGACGTCCAATGTCGGCGCGCATACCATCCGCAAGCAGAGCACCATCGGGTTTACTGCCACAGATAATATGGCTGCGTCCGAATATGAAAAGATGAAGGACAACATCATGGGAGAGCTGAAAAAGACCTTCCGGCCGGAGTTTCTGAACCGGATTGACGAAACCATAGTGTTCCATGCGCTGGAGGAAAGCGATCTGAAAAAGATCGTCAAACTGATGCTGGCCGATGTTTCCAGGAGACTGGCCAAGAGGAACATCTTCCTGGAGGTGACGCAGGAAGCCCAGGACCATATGGCAAAGGAAGGCTTTGATCCAACCTACGGCGCCCGGCCGCTGCGCAGGGTGATCCAGAGGATGGTGGAAGACAATCTTTCCGAGGAGATCCTGGCGGGGAACGTAAAGGTCGGCGAGAAGATACAGGTTGGCATGAAGGACGGCAAGCTGAGTTTCCACGGCCTGCAGCCGAAAGAGCCGGATAAGGTCATGACAGGGAAATGACCCCCCTTTCCCGGGTGACCGGGCCGGGTACAGTATAAATGCTGTACCCGGCTTTTTTTTATGGAGAAACGGATAGGCTTAAAGACAGATTTCCGCATATTCCCACGGACTTCCTTGAAGTGGAGGACTTGTGCGTGAAGGACTTTTGCAGGATTTTCCCCATTCTTTATAGAATGATACCAGGTACCGGATTTGTATTTGCAATACATGGGAGAAAACGTGGAAGAGGGAAAAGATGTCAAAGAAGAAAAATACCATCTGGGTCTGCCAGTCCTGCGGCCAGCATTATTATAAATGGGCGGGATTCTGCAGCAGCTGCGGGGAATGGAATACCATCGTGGAAGAAGTCGTGAAAAAGGAGGAGCCTGTCAGGGGACTGGGAGTGGGCAGCGGAGATCCGGCCCGGCCCATGTCGGTGAATCAGGTCAGCTTTTCGGAAACGCCCCGTTTTTCCAGCGGCTCCATGGAGCTGGACCGGGTGCTGGGAGGTGGTATTGTACCGGGATCCTTTGTGCTGGTGGGAGGAGATCCGGGGATCGGCAAAAGTACGCTGCTGACCCATCTGGCTTGCCGGGTTGCGGAGGACCGCGGCCCCGTCCTGTACATCAGCGCAGAGGAAAGTCCACAGCAGGTGCGCCTGCGGGCAGAGCGGCTGGGAGCCATGGCGGACGACTTTTTTGTGGTGGCGGAAGCCGATATGCAGATCATTGAAGAGCATATGAAAAACGTGAAGCCGGTGGTCCTCATCGTCGACTCCATACAGACCGTTTACAAGCCGGATATTCCATCTGCACCGGGAAGTGTGGTACAGGTGCGGGAAAGTGCTGCTCAGCTGCTGCGTATGGCAAAGAACACCGGGACAGCGGTTTTTACTGCCGGGCATGTGACAAAGGAAGGCGCCATTGCAGGCCCCAGGGTGCTGGAGCATATGGTGGACACCGTATTGTATTTTGAAGGGGAACGATATACGCAATACCGTATTCTTCATGCGGTGAAGAATCGTTTTGGATCGCTGGAGATCGGGGTTTATGAGATTGGCGATGCCGGGCTGAAGGACATTCCCAATGCGTCGGAGCTGTTCCTGTCCGAGCGGCCGGTGAACGCCAGCGGGACGGTGGTTGTGCCGGTGATGGAAGGGACACGTCCGATTTTGGTGGAGGTACAGGCGCTGGTTGGATCCTCCAGCTATCAGAATGCCCGCCGGACCACCAACGGAATCGATCTGAACCGCCTGCAGCTGCTCCTGGCTGTGCTGGAAAAGCGGGCCGGCCTGCTCTTGGGCGGCAGCGACGCTTTTGTCAAGGTAGCCGGAGGGGTAAAGATCGACGAGCCTGCGGTGGACCTGGGGCTGGCTGTGGCACTGGCTTCCAGTTTTCGGGACTGTCCGGTCAATCCCTATACGGTGATCATCGGAGAGGTTGGACTGGCTGGGGAGGTCCGCGCTGTGTCCCATATGGAACAGCGAATCCGCGAATCCCGCAGGATGGGCTTTCGCAGGGCCATTGTTCCGGTCAGCGCAGAGAAGGTTCATACGGAACCGGGATTTTCCCTTCTGGGTGCGCCCACTCTGAACGACGCCCTGAATATGGTCATGGGCCGGTAGTTCAAAATTCTTCACATGATACCCGGATCTCTCAGAATCAGAGATATGAGATATTGAGATATGAATAATTCCGATAAAACTCACAGATTTCGTGTTGACTTCAACAATATCATGTGTTAGAATAACTGTTTTTGACAATTCGGTTGGCTTGTGCTATAATGTAAATAATGTTTGTAAGAAGCAGAGCGAAAGGAGGCATCATCAAGTGTTTGAGATCGGAGATAAAGTGGTCTATCCCATGCATGGCGCAGGTATCATTGAAGGGATAGAGACAAAGGAAATCCTTGGTGAGAAGCAGCCCTATTATATACTCCATTTTCCCATTGGCAGCATGAAGGTCATGATTCCGACAAAGAGCGTGGAGGAGGTCGGGATCCGGGAAATCATATCCGGCGGTGAAGTCGGCAAGGTGGTAAAGGTCCTTGGCAAACACAGCTCCTCTCTTCCGGACAACTGGAACAAGAGATATCGGATGAATCTGGAAAAGATAAAGAGCGGTGACATATATGAGGTCGCTGGTGTGGTACGGGATCTGATGATTCGGGAGCGGGACAAGGGATTGTCCACGGCGGAAAGGAAAATGCTGAATACTGCAAGACAGATTCTTATCAGTGAAATTGTTTTGTCCACTTCGCAGAAAGAAGAAGACATCGCATCCATGATCGATAAAATCACATTGAAACAGGACAGCGTCTGACAGGCGCTGTATTTTTTTCTTTTCCCCATCCTCCCTTATAAAATTTTGGTATAATAGTTATAATAAACAATAGGAGGTGATAAAATGAGGAGAGCTATGCAATTTTTACTCTCTTTGCTTGGTCTTGCCCTGGGGATCTGGATTGCATTTCCGGTCCGTTCGGTTTTGAATCATTTTCACATTGTACTGCTTCCCCAGTATCAGGACACGGTTCTTTTTTCGATTTTTGGTCTTGCGTTCGCAATTATTTTATTCTTACTGTCATCCCGTATTATAAAGCACTCGATTGCTTTTTTGAGGTGGGTTGAGAGTAAGTTTTCGGATGTGCCCACACCGGACATTCTGTTTGGCGCCATTGGTCTGATCGTCGGGCTGATTATTGCGTATTTGATTACGGAGCCCATCAACCGTTTGAAGATTCCCTGGCTGTCGATGGTTCTTTCCGTTGCGATCTATATTTTATTTACTTACCTGGGCATCAACATTGCAACCAAAAGGCGGGAGGAATTGAGCAGTCTGGCACTTTTCCGGAAGATTTCAAAGGAAAAAGTTTCCAAAGAGAAGACTTCCGGTGAAAAGACGGGCGTTCCCAAGATCCTGGATACCAGCGTGATTATCGATGGACGCATCTTTGACATCTGCCAGACCGGCTTTGTTGAGGGACCGCTGGTGATACCGTCCTTTGTGCTGCAGGAGCTCCGGCATATTGCGGATTCCTCCGATGCCCTGAAGCGCAACCGGGGCCGGCGGGGGCTGGATATTCTGAATCGGATCCAGAAGGAACTGGAGATTGGTGTGGAAATCTACGAAGGGGATTTCACGGATGTTGCGGAGGTGGACGCCAAGCTTTTGAAACTGGGACAGCTGCTGAAGGGCAAAGTCCTGACCAACGACTACAATCTGAACAAGGTGGCGGAGTTTCAGGGCGTTCCCGTGCTCAACATCAATGAACTGGCCAATGCTGTAAAGCCGGTAGTGCTGCCAGGTGAGGAAATGGTGGTACAGGTCATCAAGGACGGCAAGGAGACCGGTCAGGGGATCGCTTACCTGGACGACGGGACGATGATCGTGGTGGACGGCGGCAAAAAGCATGTCGGGAAAACCATAGGCGTTTTGGTGACCAGCGTTTTGCAGACGGCTGCCGGCAGAATGATCTTTGCCCGGCCGAAGGATGCCGAAAAAAACGTTTCCTGATTTCAGGGAGAGGGTTCTGGGATGAAAAGTTCAGGAATACAACGGGTATATGCGGTCCTGCTGGCAGCAGGAAAGGGCCGCAGGATCGGCGGGCCGGTACCAAAGCAGTATCGGAAGCTGTGCGGCCGGCCGATTCTGGCCCATACTCTTTTATCCTTTGACGCGGCGCCATCCGTGGAGGAGCTGATCGTGGTCACGATGGAGGAAGAATATATTCGACAGGAAATACTGAGCCGTTATCCGGTAAAAAAGGCCGTCTCTTTCGTAAAAGGCGGAGCGGTGAGGCAGGAATCCGTCCGAAACGCAATCCGGGCCATACCGGGCGAAGGAATTGTCGTGATTCAGGACGGGGTCCGTCCACTGACTGCGGTGGAGGTAATCGAGAAATGCATTGCGGCTGCCAGGCAGTACGGGGCGTCCGCTGCCGGAATGCCGGTCAAGGACACCATCAAGGAAACGGACGGAGATGGCTTCTCCATACATACACTGGACCGCAGCCGGCTGTGGCTGGTGCAGACGCCCCAGGCGTTCCGGCTGTCCCTGCTGCGGAAGGCACAGGAAAAGGCGGAGGAAGATCATTATCTGGGTACGGATGACAGTTCCCTGGTGGAACGTCTCGGTCATCCGGTCCGGCTGGTGGAAGGCGGCTACACCAATATCAAGATTACCACTCCGGAGGATCTGGAGATCGCGGAGAGGTATCTCGAAAGCGGAGGGAGAACAGGTTGAGGGTTGGAATCGGATACGATGTGCATCGCTTTGCGGAAGGCAGGCGGCTGATCCTGGGCGGGGTGAACATCCCATGGGAAAAGGGCCTGCTCGGTCATTCGGATGCGGATGCCCTGGTCCATGCCATAATGGATGCCATGCTGGGCGCGGCTGCACTGGGGGACATCGGGCAGCATTTTCCGGACAGTCAGGAGGCTTACCGTGATATCTCCAGCTTGCTGCTGCTGAAGCGGGTTTCCGGACTGCTCCGGGAAAAGGGATTTGGGATTGTAAATCTGGATGCCGTGATCATCGCGCAGAGGCCGAAAATGGCACCCTATCTTCCAAAGATGAAAGAAAACATTTCTTCTGTGCTGCACGCCGATCCGGCGTGTATCAACATCAAGGCAACGACAACAGAATGGCTGGGATTTCCAGGCCGGCAGGAGGGAATTGCCGCTCAGGCAGTTGCATTGATCGATGGAATGTGATATGGTAGATTTGGAAATCGAAAGCCACTTTTTGGGAGAATGTTTGCAGAAAATGAAGGAATGACAAGAGAATACCGCAAAATGACAGGAGGATGCCAATCATGAAAAGAACAGCTGTTTTGTTGTTGATCGTCTTTTCCTTTTTCTGTCTGCCTGTATCAACCACGGCTCTGGCAGATGCGGTGGGGGACGAAGGAAAGACGGTTGTCAGCCTCGGTGCGAACCTTTCCGACGATCAAAAGGAACAGATCCTGAAACTGTTCGGGGTAAAGCGGGAGGAAGCAGAGATCATCGAAGTGACCAATCAGGAGGAGCGGTCGTATCTCGAAGGAATGGTATCGGATAAAAAAATAGGAAAAAGAGCCATTTCCTCGGCATATGTTGAAGTACTGGGAGAAGGCAAAGGGATCCAGGTGGAGACGCACAACATCAACTGGGTAACCAGGGAAATGTATGCCAATGCCATGGCCACAGCCGGGGTGAAGAATGCTCATGTCATAGCGGCAGCCCCCTTTTCGGTGTCCGGTACCGCGGCGCTGACGGGGATTATGAAGGCGTTTGAAAAGGCGACCGGGGAAAAGCTGTCGGAGGAAGGGAAAAAGGCAGCCAACGAAGAGCTGGTGACCACCGGCGAGCTGGGGGAAGATATCGGGAAGGACAAGGCAGCATCGCTGGTAAAGGGTGTCAAGGAACGGATTGTCCGGGAGAAAGTGACGGATCCGAAAAAGATCCGGGATATCATCATTGACGTCGCCGGGGATCTGAACATCAACATCACGCAGCAGAATATGAACCAGCTGGCGGATTTGATGGAGAAGATCAGTCATTTGGATCTGAATGTGGGCCAAATTTCCGGGCAGCTGCAGAATATCTCCAAGGGTCTGGATAAGGTAGGACAGACCATCAACGAAAACAAGGGGATTCTACAGCAGATCCTGGATGCCATCAAGGGTTTCTTTGCATGGCTCGCCCGGGTTATCAGGGGAAAAACGGCTTGATTCCCGGTGCATTCCCCGGAGCGCCGCCCGTCCGGTGTGTGCGTCATTGACAGGTGAGGCGCTTCCATACTATAATATTTGCGTGAAACTGGGTGGAAATCACAAAAGCCTCCGTCTTTGACTTTTCAGAGGGGAGGCTTTTTTGCACCAAAATAGGGGGATCATGATGTTCGAACTGATAAAGGAAGATATCCGGGCCGTAAGGGAGCGGGATCCGGCGGCACGGAGCACCCTGGAGGTGATTCTATGCTATCCGGGACTTCACGCTGTCTTTTGGCACCGGATTGCCCACTGGCTGTACCGTCATAAATGCAGGCTTCTGGCACGCATTCTGTCAAATCTCAATCGGTTTGCCACCGGTATTGAGATTCATCCGGCGGCAAAAATAGGCAAGGGCCTGTTCATTGACCACGGCATGGGTGTGGTCATCGGGGAGACAACGGAAATCGGCGACAATGTAACGATTTATCAGGGCGCCACCCTGGGCGGGACCGGCAAGGAAACCGGAAAGAGGCATCCCACCATTGGCAACAATGTGGTCATCAGCACCGGAGCCAAGGTGCTGGGCCCCTTCCGGGTGGGGGACAATTCCAAAATCGGGGCGGGCGCAGTGGTGCTGCGCGAAGTGCCGCCCAACTCCACTGTGGTTGGTATACCGGGCAGGGTGGTGAAAAAGGACAACAAAAGGGTGTATGACGAAGAGCAAAGTCCGGATCTGGACCAGGTGGATCTTCCCGATCCGGTGAACGAGGCATTGATGAGACTGACGATCCGTCTGTTGGATCTGGAGAAAAAAGTGGAAGAATTGGAGGCAAAGCATAAGGCATGAAGTTATACAATACGATGACCAGGACAAAGGAAGAATTCATCCCCCTTCATCCGGGGGAGCTGCGCATGTATTCCTGCGGGCCCACCGTCTATAATTATATTCATATCGGCAATGCACGCCCGTCCATTGTGTTTGATGTCTTTCGGAGATATATGGAATACAAGGGATATCGGGTGACACTTGTCCAGAACTTTACCGATATCGACGACAAGATGATCCGGAGGGCAGGGGAAGAAGACACCACGGTCCGGGAACTGGGCGAGCATTACATTGCGGAGTATTTCAAGGATGCGGACCGGCTGGGGATCCGCCGGGCGGACTATTATCCGAGAGCCACGGAGCATATCGATGATATTATAGCGTTTATTCGCGTTCTGGTGGACAAGGGACTGGCGTATCAGGCCGGTGAGGACGTTTATTACGATACGGCCGCGTTCCCTTCCTATGGGAAACTGTCCGGACAAAGCCTGGAGGATCTGGAGGCAGGCGCCCGGGTGGACATCAACGAAAGAAAGAAAAATTCCATGGATTTTGCGTTATGGAAAGGCAAAAAGCCGGGAGAGCCGTTCTGGGAAAGTCCCTGGGGCCCCGGAAGACCGGGCTGGCATATTGAATGCTCCGTCATGGCCATCAAATACCTGGGAGAGACCATTGATGTTCATGCCGGCGGTCAGGATCTGATTTTCCCTCACCATGAGAATGAAATTGCCCAAAGCGAAGGAGCGACCGGAAAGCCGTTTGCGCGTTACTGGCTCCACAACGGAATTATCAATATTGACCATCAGAAGATGTCCAAATCGGCGGGCAACTTCTTTACAGTACGGGAAATCTGCGAGGAATTCGATCCGGAGGTAGTGCGGCTGTTCATGCTGTCCTCCCATTACCGGAATCCCATCAATTTCAGCAGGGAACTGCTGGAGCAGACCCAGAGCGCGCTGGAACGGCTGTACAACGCCGATGGCAATCTGGGGTATCTGATCCGGAACGCTCCCGAGGGGCCTGTCTCTGCGGAAGATCAGAAGTTTCAGAACCAGTTGCCGGAGTACACAACGGACTTTGAAAACGCCATGGAGGACGACATCAATACGGCAGGTGCCATCGGGGTCATCTTTGATCTGATACGGGAGATCAATACCTACGCCGGGCCGGACAGGCCGAAGGCGGTGCTTTGTGCCGCGCGGGAGGAGCTGATCCGCCTGACGGATATACTGGGACTGATGACGAAAAAGAAGGGAAAGCTGGATGGGGAAGTTGAGGACCTGATCCGGCAGCGGCAGAAAGCCCGGGAGGATAAGAACTGGGCCCTGGCCGACCGGATCCGGGATGATCTGAAAGAGCAGGGGATTGTGCTCGAGGATACTCCGCAGGGTGTCCGGTGGAAACGCCAGGAATCCTCTTCGGTTAATTCATAAATTATTAATAATTTCTTTAAACTTTTTTGATATAATCCGACGCAGGATGATATAATGAAAAATGCGTTGTGCAATAATCCGGAATTTTTTAATTGGGGGGGAACACTTTGATCCAAGTTGAAAATCTGACCAAGCGATTTGGTCAGCATGTCGCTGTGGATTCCATTAATTTTACGGTGGATTCCGGCGAAATACTGGGGTTTCTTGGCCCGAACGGTGCGGGCAAATCAACGACCATGAACATTCTCACCGGCTATATTTCTGCTACGGAAGGCACTGCCCTGATCGACGGCATTGATATTCTGGAGCAGCCGGAGGAGGCAAAGAAAAAGATCGGCTATCTGCCTGAATTTCCTCCGTTGTACGGAGAAATGACGGTGACGGAGTATCTGAATTTTGTCAGCGAGATCAAGGGAGTAAAGACATCGGACAAAAAGGCGGGGCTGGATCGGATCATGGATTTGGTCCGGATCGGTGACGTGAAGGGAAGGCTCATCCGGAACCTGTCCAAGGGGTATCGGCAGCGTGTCGGCCTGGCTCAGGCGCTGATCGGGAATCCGGATGTTCTGATATTGGACGAGCCTACCGTCGGACTGGATCCAAAGCAGATCATTGAAATGCGGAATCTGATCAAGAAGCTGGGGAAAAGCCATACCATTATTCTCAGCTCGCATATTCTGCCGGAAGTCAGCGAAGTGTGTGAGCGGGTTGTCATTATTGACCACGGCAGGATTGTAGCCAGTGATACGCCGGCGAACCTGTCCAAAGGCCTTGGCGATACCAGCCGGATTACACTCCGGATTGCGGCTTCGGAGAAGCAGGCCCTCAAGGTGGTCGGGGAGCTGCAGGGGATCCGGTCTGTGGAGTCCCAGGGATCCATGGAGCCGGACACCGTGGATATCATTGTACAGGCGGAGGATAATGTGGATATCCGGAGACCCCTGTTTCATGCATTCAGCAGGGCATCCTATCCTATCCTGATGATGAAAGCCGTAGGCATGACTCTGGAAGATATCTTCATGCGGGTAACCACGCAGGATGATGCGGTTTCCGACAAGGGGGTGCGGTAAATGCTGGCAATTATAAAAAAAGAATTTCTAACTTATTTTAAATCCATGACGGGCTATATCTTTATGGCATGCCTGCTGTTTTTTGTCGGCCTGTTCTTCGTTCTGAACAATTTGCTGGGCATGAGTCCCCAGTATAACGGAGTGCTTTCCAATATCACATTTGTATTCATGCTGATTGTTCCGATTCTGACCATGCGTCTTCTGGCAGAGGAAGCCCGGCAGAAAACGGATCAGCTGCTGCTGACCAGTCCCATCAGCCTTTCCAGGATTGTTCTCGGCAAATATCTGGGAGCGGTAAGCGTATTGTTTCTGACGCTGATCATTACACTGATTTATCCGGCGATCCTGAGTACCATGGGTTCCGTGAACTGGCCCGAGGTGATTGGCGGGTATGTCGGATTTTTCCTGCTTGGCTGCTCCCTGATCGCAGTGGGATTGTTCATATCCTCCATTACGGACAATCAGGTTATTGCTGCTGTAGTCACCTTTACCGCACTTCTTCTTATCTGGTTCATTGATACGATTGCCAAGGGGCTGCCCACAGACCGTACTTCCGGTATTATTTTTGCGTGTATTCTGATTGCGGCGGTAGCTTTTATTTTCTATATGGCGGCAAAGAATTGGATTGTCAGCGGCGGGATTATGGCAGCCGGGCTGATTGGCGTGTTTGTTGGCTATCGGATGAAGCCGGCTGCTTTTGACGGACTTATTGCGAAGGTGCTGAATTGGTTCTCACTGCTCAGTCGGTATGACGACTTTTCCATGGGTGTTCTGAACCTCAGCCCGATCATATACTATATCTCCTTTTCCGGCATTTTTCTTTTCCTTACGGTGCGGATGCTGGAAAAGAAGAGGTGGAGCTAAGGGGGAGCAGGGATGAAAAAAGGAAACATCTTACAATCTTTCAAAAGCAAGAAGTTCAAATACGGCGGCTATGCCACGCTGATAACGGTGATCGTCATAGCGGCGATGATTGTCGTCAACCTGGTTGCGGACAGGATTCCGCTGCGTGTTGATTTGACGCAGAACCAGCTGTACACCCTGTCGGAGCAGACCGAAGACGTGCTGAAGGATCTGAAGGACGATGTCACCATTTATTATGTTGGGGAACAGGGCTCGGTCAGTCCCGTGGTAAAGGAAATTGTGCAAAGGTATGCGAGAAAGTCAAAGCATATTCATACCGCTACTATTGACCCTGTCCGGGATCCCCTGACTGCGAAAAAGTATACAAAGGAAGGGGAGTCCCTCGCATCTGGAAGCCTTGTTGTGGAGAAAGGCAAAGTGTACCGCGTCATCGATCAATATGATATGGTCAATTATACGCAGAGCCAATCCGGCGGATCGCAGCCCGAGTCCCTGGCAGTGGAGCAGAGGCTGACTTCCGCAATCCTGTTTGTCGGCGGCTCAGAGATGCCGGTTGCCTATGTGCTGGAAGGTCACAGTGAGACCCCTCTGGATTCCAATGCCAGAAAGCAGATGGAGCTGGAAAACTTTGATGTGAAGGAACTGAACTTATTGGGACAAAAGGGGGTACCGGACGATGCGGATCTCCTCATTGTCAATTCTCCGCAGAAGGACCTTTCAAAAGAAGAAGCGGGGGATCTGAAGAAATATCTGGAGAATCAGGGAAGGGCCTTGTTCATGATGGATGTACTGCTGGAAGACCTGCCCAATTTCCAGGCGGTGTTTCAGAATTATGGCATTGAGCTGTCCAATACCCTGGTATTGGAAGGGGAACAGGGAAAATACGCCGGCGGCAACCCCTTGTATCTGATACCGGACTTCGCGGATCATGACATTGTGAATCCCATCAAGACCGGCAAGCTGCCGCTGCTCATTCCGGGAGGGCAGGCCATCCGTACTCTGGACGACAAGCGGAATACCCTGAAGGTTCAGCCGCTTTTAACCACTTCGGACAAGTCGTTCGGCAGAAAGGCGGACAGCAAGGAATCCTCTGCGGAGCGGCAGGCAGGTGATGTGCCGGGTCCGTTTGATCTGGCCGTGGCTGTTGAGGATCAGGTCTATAACCTGGCAGCCAATGAGACCTACACCACGAGAATGGTGGTAATCGGAAACTCCGGTTTTCTGGGAACCGGCTTTGAAGGGGGTTCCAACCTGTTCATGAACAGTCTGAACTGGATCTTTGAACGGGAGGATTCCATTACGATACGGCCCAAGAGCCTGACAGTCCAGCCCCTGAACATTACGGAAATGCAGGTCCGGATCTATGGTGCCCTTGCATTGATCCTGATTCCGGCCATCGTTTTGATCACAGGGTTGGTGGTATGGCTGAGGAGGAGACACCTATGAAGAGGAAGCGCAATCTGATTCTTCTGATTGTTGTGCTGGCCGTTCTGGGCGGTGTGTATTTTTACCTGAGCAAGAAGCCGGTAAAAGACAACAACCCGGCAAAAGACGACAACCCGGCGAAGGAAACGAAGTCCTCCATTGAAATCTCCAGTGTGGACAAGGATAAAATATCGAAAATCACACTGCAGAACAGTAAGGAAAAAGAACTGACCTTTGAAAAGGAAGTCCGGACCGTGAAGGAAACGAAGGAAAAGACCGCGGATACGGACAAGTCCGGAAAAGGGAAGGACACAAAGGCCACGAAGGATCAAAAGGAGAAAGACAAGAAGCCGAAGACGGAGACGGTATGGAAGAATACCACCTATATTCCGGTTAAATTGGATCAGTCCAAGGTAGAAGATCTGGCCCGGGTATTTTCCTCCCTGGTGGCGGACGATCTGGTGGAAAAGAATCCAAAGAATCTTTCCATCTATGGGCTGGATAAGCCGGCAGCCACCGGTACGGCGCTGCTGGACGACGGAAAGAAGATTGTGCTGTATCTGGGAGACAAGACCGCCGAAGGCAATACGCATTACCTGATGAAGGAAGGCGACCCCAGGGTATTTACGGTTTACAGCAGCAACGGGGAGAAACTGGGTGATTCCCTTGCGGATTACCGCGACAGATCCCTTCCCCATATTGATCTGGCGTCCATGAGCTATCTGTATCTGTCCGGAGAAGGGCAGAAGGAGATCGAAATCAAAAAATCCGATCAGTCCAAGGAAGAAGCCCAGTACGGTCTGGGTGCGTTCCAGCTGGTAAAGCCCTATAAACAGCCCAGAAACATTGATTCCTCCAAGCTGGATCCCAAGCTGGAGGGAGTATCCAGTCTGGCAATCAAGGATTTTGTGGACGATCAGCCCGCTGATCCTGCAAAATATGGTCTGGATCATCCCAAACGGCATTTTATCCTGAAGGATGAAACCAACACGCTGGATCTGCTCTTTGGAAACAGTCCGGATGAGGAAACCATCTATTTCAAGACGGCGGATTCCGATTCGGTCTATACCATGGAAAAATCCTTGACGGATTTTATGAATATCAAGCCCATGGAGATCGCAGATAAATTTGCGCTCATTGTAAACATCGAAGATGTGGACAAGGTGGTTCTGGAAGGCAAAGGGGAAACCCATACCCTGAGTATGACCCGCAGGACGGAAAAGGCAAAGGAGAAAGACAAGGAGGACGAGGTGGTCACGACATACTTCCTGGACGGCAAGAAAAAGGAAGAGGATCCCTTCAAGGACTTTTACCAGAGTCTGATCGGAATTGTGGTGGATGCGGAGAAGGATCATACGGCGCAGGGCCAGCCGGATTTCAAAATTACCTATTATTTGAACAAAGGTTCCCGGCCGGAGCGGAATGTTGCGTTTATTCCCTATGACGATAATTATTACTCCGTGGTACAGGACGGCGACATGGAGTCCGAATTCCTGATCACCCGCAAGAGGCTGGACTGGGTCATGAATGATCTGGCGAACCTGATGGCGGGGAAAACAAAGGATAAGGACTGACGGATAACAGGCTGAAACGGCAAAAAGCTTCATCAGAGTAAAAGATAGAACCCGATCCGTGATTTCTTCAATATAGCAGGAAAAATGAAAGGCTTTCCATATAAAAATGGAAAGCTTTCTTTTTGTAATCCTTGCATTATTTCAATCCTTCCCGTTTCGGTATGGGAATAATCAAATATCCATTTCTTATCTGGAATCATTGCAAAAATATATTGACACCTTCTTTGCAGCATTCTGTTTCCAGTAAAACATTTCAGGATGTCACTGCTCCTTTTCCTTATGGTAAACTGGCGCTGTCCGGAACACTTTTCAGACAGACTTATTTAGGCTGACAGGAGGCGGTGGTTGTGATATGATGGGCATGAAATTGGAAAAGGCAGGGGAGAAAGCATGAAAAAGCAAAAACGCCTGTGGATCTTGATCCTGGTTTTACTGTTATGTGTTGTCCTGCTGTTTTCTCCCGTTGGCGCCCCGATCCGAAGCTATGCGGTTATGCGGCCGTACAGTGCTTTCTGTTATCGGGACAGCATAATGAAAAAGGATTCCATCCATTTCCGGATACCGGGAGGTGCCAGCACGGAGAAACCGGACTGGTATCCCTTTATGATGACGTTTAACGATAATGAGGGGCTTTCCAGGTATCTTGGGGAACAGGTGGAGTTTACCATCCTCTATAGCTTCGGGTACTTTCCGCTGCTGAAAGGCACCTCGTCCTATTATGACCCCGGTTCGGATTATTACAGCAGTTTCTACGGAGGATACATCATCAAACCCGGTGATAAAAGCAGAAGGTTCGGCTTTTTGCCGGATGGGAAAATCAATGCGGAGGAGATTGTAAAGGTACCGGAGTATGATCAGCGGGCACTGGTTCTTTCTTCCATCGGCTGTCCCTGGGAGCAAAGTGTATTCCGTGAGGAGATCTCTTCCATTCAGTATGCTGTGCAGTATGCCGGATATAGGGATTGGGCCCGCATCGATTCCGGTATCCGGACCAACAGCCCGGTCCATCAGTACAGGGGATTTCAGCAGGGCTATCTGCAGTATGGCAAGCCCCAGGGCAGATTTTCCTATTCCGGTGATTTTCCCGTTATCGACCTGGAAGGGCGGGTGTATGTCCGGTACTTTGAGAAATATCAGGCTACCATTGTGCTGTATATCATGGCTCCCTCCCTGGACACCGTCAATGAGTGCGACCGGGAGATTCTGTCCAAAACGGCCATTGGCACATAAAATGACAGGAGTTGCTCATAACACGCGCCCATGCGGGATGCGTGATACTTTTATAGAATTTTCACATTTTAAGAAATAAATGCTTTATATATTTGACAAACAGCATATGTAGCGATATGGTATATATAGGTCTAATAGAGATGTTGAGGAAAATATTAAAGTTGATTGCCAGCTTGAAACCTAAAACAGATGATTTTCTTTCATTAAGTTCTGTTGCCTGTAAGCGGAATGGAGGTTTAAATGATAAGGAACGGTATCCGGTTTATCAGTTTGGTACTTGCGATTTTCACAATTTTGCTTTTTTTTCTGTATACATCAACTACGCAACGAATGACACCTTTCGGAACGACAGATCAATATGAATTGGATGTGACAGAATCCAATGTACCAAAAGGAGAACTAATATCCAAATTAAATAAAATTGTTGATCGGAATAGTGCTGTCCTGCTGAAAATATCGGTTGATCCGGAAGATTACGAGAATAAGACAGACATTATATGGTTTGGTTCAAAGAAACCGAAACCGAAAGGAATTGTTGTTGAAGATCAGGAAATACATTGGTTTGATTCATCAATGAAAGGGCAGATGATTTCCTCATCAGATATTGGGAATCGGCCTCTAAATGGGGATTATTCCATAAAAGGCGGACAAATGTTTCGGGATGAATTGAATAAATGGGCAGAGAGCAGCGGAGCTCACATTTCGTGGGACCCTGTTCCGTCTTTTTTTAAACTTTTATTTGCGTATCTGATACAAAATGGGATAGGAAATGCAGTAATAGCTACTTTCATGTTGCTTTTTACAGCCCTGATATCCTGGTTTGTTATACATGCCAAGTCCAGAACTCTCAGATTACTCGGGGGAGTAAGCCCGAATCGTATTCATATGGAAGATACGATGAAAGTCCTGTGGCTTATTGCTCCCGGCCTTTTTGCAGGATGGATTATTATGTTGGGGTACTTGTCAGCAGCAGGGGGAATGGAGCAAGTTCTGATGGTATTATGGCAAACATTTTTAGTTCTTGCGGCCATTTTTGCTTTGTCAGGCATTTTGGTGATGGTGATTTCCTGGTTGGTGAGTCCAAAGACTTCTCACATAGCGCAAAGGCAGATTCCTTTAAAACGGTTCAACCAGCTGGGAAGGCTGGCACGTATTATGACAATTGTTATTGCACTGCTGATTGTTCCCACCACCATTACTTCTGCACATATTACCTATCGGCTGGCAGAAGAGCATGCCCTGTGGAAAGGCCTTTCAAAAAATGTAAGCCTTTCATTTGGGGATATTGATTCCCTGGAGACAGAGGAAATGCTGCCGGAAGCGGAATCTTTTTTCAATGATATGGAAGACAGTGATAATCTGCGGTTATCTCTTGTTGTGGATCGATCAATTGTGATGAATAAAGAGGAAATGGGAAATTATGATCATATCATTATCACTGACAAAGCGTGGATTGATGCCTTTGCTGTCGGAGTTGACACACAGCGATCCGGAGGGGAACTAACATCTGTCGATTTTGAAAACCTGCCCGCACCGCTGAAAACGTTTTTGGAAGGTCAATTACCACTGTGGACGAAGGCGAAAACAATACAGCCGGAAGGGCTTGGGTTTTATGAATTCACAGGTGCTAAATTCCTTGCCTTACCTCAGATGGTCGGTTTGGGAGATACGACTGTTCAAGCGGAGAGGCCCCTGGTAATATTGGTTGACAATCCCGTTGAGATTCTTAGAACGAAAGGATTTTTACTTGAGGCGGCATCAACCGGGAATGTGGTTTTTTCCGATGAGAAGCAGCTGCGTTCCGCCTTGTCTGTCTCTCCCATTAAGCCCTATGTTGTATCAATTGATGGTATAGCCGATACAGCACTGGAACAGGCGCAAAAGTTTCGCAAAGAAGCGACCTATTATGTCCTGGCATGTGTTCTTATTTTGATTACAATGGTGTTTGCAGGCATAATGAGTGCACAGCTTTGGTCAGGGGAGAACAAGAAACGTATCTTTACCTTGCATACTTTTGGGAAAACATATGCTTCCATTATAAAGCCGGCAGTAAAAAAGGAATGGACTGTTTTGGTCTTCACCGTTGTGATGGGATCTGTTTTGGTTTTTGTGTTAAAACACCCGGGAGTGTCTGCTCTGGCCATCGTCGCTGTCTCGGTTGTACTTCTGTATGGATTGGGTAGTTTCATTGCGTTCAGGGTGTGTTCCAGGCATACTTTTCAT
This sequence comes from Firmicutes bacterium UBA4874, assembly GCA_002399435.1. Classification (GTDB taxonomy): domain Bacteria; phylum Bacillota; class Clostridia; order Caldicoprobacterales; family DTU083; genus UBA4874. Next base: position 5,023 of record DHDO01000011.1, on the reverse strand, counting down.
CAGATGTGCCATCGCTACTATTAGAACTATTTAGAAGGTTTTATTGGGGAAGGAGCCATTATGAATATTGAAGTTCACAGTATAAGCGTTATGATGAATGGAAGGAATATATTTACCAATGTATCTTTGGTGGTTGGCAGCAATGAAATGGTGGCAATTACCGGGCCGTCCGGATGTGGGAAGACGACACTTCTTAATTGCCTTGGACTGATTCAAAAGATTCAAAATGGGAAAATAATGATTGATGGTAAAAGTGTGGCAAACTGGAGCGATAAAGCAAAGGCAAAATTTTGGCATGATCATGCCACATTTATATATCAGGATTACGGGATTTTGGAAGATGAAACCGTTGCGTATAATGTTACCTTGAACAAGCATAATTCACACAGGGATGATGTGCAAAAAATTTTGGAAAAGGTTGGGCTTGGGGGCAGGGGAAAAGAAGCCGCATCGATACTCTCAGGCGGTGAGAAGCAGCGTCTGGGAATAGCCCGGGCAATTTTCAAAGATGCTGATATTATCTATGCCGACGAACCGACAGCTTCTCTTGATGCCGGTAATCGGCAGCTTGTAGTGGATCTGCTGCATCAACGTGCAAAAAAAGGCGCAGCGGTTATCCTGGCTACGCATGACGAACGGCTTGTTCGGGAGTGCGATAAAGTAATAGATTTGATCAATTTCCGATAAAGGGATTTCTTATCCTGCTTAATACCTTATTATCACGGCAAATGGCCTGTCAAATCGTAAAATGGATACTGCAAAATATGAAGTTGTGATAAGATAGATATATACATAATAACAGATTATGTGATGACAGATATCGATCATAGAAAAAGGTTGGATAAAGGTCGGATGCCGGGTGAAAAGGGGTTCCATGCAGTCAAATCAGAATATTTCAGGAGTCATTGAACGGATTACCTATGTAAATAATGAAAATGGTTATACCGTGGCAAAAATGAAAAGCGCGGGATATTTTGACCTCGTCACCATTGTGGGGAATATGCCGTCTGTAAATGTCGGTGCCGTGGTATCCCTGAAAGGGCAATGGAAGGTGGATTCCAAATACGGGCGACAGTTTGCCGTTTCGTCTTTTGAGGAAAAGCTTCCCGCTACGGCTGCAGGGATCGAAAAGTATCTGGGCAGCGGATTGATCAAGGGCATCGGCCCGGTGAACGCAAAACGGATTGTCAGGAAATTTAAGGAGAACACCCTGAAGGTCATTGAAGAAGAAACCGATCAGTTGCTGCAGGTGGAAGGAATTGGCCCGAGAAGGGTGGAGATGATCCAAAAGGCATGGGAGGAGCAGAAGGAAGTCAAGAATATCATGATTTTCCTGCAGTCCCATGGAGTTTCCACGGCATATGGCGTAAAGATCTATAAAGCTTATGGGGATGAGAGCATTCAGGTCGTGCGGGAGAATCCCTACCGGCTGGCAGACGATATCTGGGGGATCGGATTCCGGACGGCGGACCGCATTGCGCAGAATATGGGCTTTGACGTTCAATCCTATGAACGAATCCGTTCCGGAATTCTCTATGTGCTCAGCCAGTTATCCAACGAGGGGCATTGTTTTGCCTATCGGGATCAGTTGGTGGAAGAAGCGAAGAAGCTTCTGGAGGTGGAGACGGAGCGGATCGTCTCTGCCCTGGGCAATATGCTGAAGGAAGGATCCCTGATTCCGGATGAGGACGATGCCCTGTTCCTTCCGGTATTTTATCACAGTGAAGTCGGTGTGGCCCGCAGGTTGAAAAAGATTATGGAAACGGATACGCCGATCCTCCACAATCATGCCGGTTCCCTGATTGATTCCGTTGAGAAGAAGAACAGGATTCATTATGACGGGATGCAGCGGGAAGCCATTTTAAAGGCAGGATCCCATAAGGTCATGGTGCTGACGGGAGGACCCGGCACCGGTAAAACCTTTACCACACTGGGGATTCTCTCCTTCTACCGAAGCCTCGGAGCCCGGATCCTGCTGGCAGCTCCCACGGGCCGGGCGGCAAAAAGGATGTCCGAGGTTACGGGCATGGAGGCAAAAACGATTCACCGGCTTCTGGAATTCAAGCCCGCAAAAGGATATACGATGAACGAAGGAAACCCGCTGAAATGCGATGTGTTGATATTGGATGAGGTTTCCATGGTGGACCTGCTCCTGATGTATAACCTGTTGAAAGCAGTGCCGGACAAAGCGGTGGTTATCCTGGTCGGTGATGTGGACCAGCTGCCTTCCGTTGGGCCGGGGAATGTCCTGCGGGACATCATTGATTCCGGAAAGGTGGAAGTGGTTCGGTTGACAAACATTTTCCGCCAGGCACGGGGAAGCATGATCATCACCAATGCCCACCGGATCAATCAGGGGCTTCCCATCCGGTATAAAGGGGCCGTAAACCGGGATTTTTTCTTTATCGGAGAGGAAGATCCGGAGCAGGTGGCGCAGACCATTGTATCCCTTGTCACAAGGCGGCTGCCGAAATACTACAAAGCCGATCCGATCCGGGACATTCAGGTGCTTTGTCCGATGCTGAGAGGTTCCACAGGGGCTCACCACATCAATCAGCTTCTGCAGGAAAAGCTGACAGCCAGGGGCGGGAAAGCAGCTTCTGTCAAGTATGGGGGAACGACGTTTTATATCGGCGACAAGGTCATGCAGATCCGAAACAACTATGACAAAAATGTATTCAACGGGGACATCGGACGAATCCGGGAAATCGTTCCGGAGGACCGGACCATCCGGATCTCCTTTGATGACCGGATAGTGGATTATGACTATACCGAGCTGGATGAGATCATTCTGGCCTATGCCGCCACCGTGCATAAAAGCCAGGGAAGTGAGTATCCCATTGTGATCGCTCCCCTGACCACCCAGCATTATGTGATGCTTCAGAGGAATCTTCTCTATACCTGCATCACCAGGGCCAGAAAAGTTTATGTGCTGGTGGGGTCCAGGCGTGCGGTGGCCATGGCCATACGAAACAACAAAATTGCAAAGAGGAACACCATGCTGGCAAAACGCATTGCCGGACCTCAATAATTACTCTTTGATCTGTGATGTTTGGCTATTTAGCTATTTAGCTAAAATTTTTCAGAAAACTAAGTAAAACCATTGCAAAAGATATATAGAGCGCTATAATATGGTATAAATGGATTTGCAAGGACCTATCAAAAATGTTGTGGAGAATTTGAGAAAAGCATCAACGGGCGCTTAGTCTATTTTAAGTGTGGGAGGCGTATCTCTTGAAGATTATAAAAACGGAGCTGCTGTCATGTTTTAAAAGAAAAGAGATTCATTTTGTTATGCTGTTTTTGGTCATTCTTTCGCTGCTTGCATACAGTATGGAGTGCATTGCTTTTTATGGTTCGGAGTTGCGGTTTATCCGCTCATCCAATGAGAGTACCATATTATCAGGAGTTTATTCCAATTCGGTCCGGGTAATGATTATGCTGATGCTGCCTTTCATTTCATCCCTGATCTATTCCGATTCCTTTTACAGGGATTATCATAATGGCGTATTGAAAGGGATTCTCACCAGGGTCCGTAAATCGGACTACATTCTTTCCCAGGCCGCTGTGGTTTTTGTGTCTTCCTTCCTGACTTTTTTTATAGCTTTTTTTATCAACCTTGTTATTGTCAAAGTTCCTTTTCCGGCAGTTGGATTCGATAATAATTTGGGCCTGCCTCCTTTTGATATTGCCATTCAAAACTATAACGAAAAAAGTTTTTTGGATTTTATAAGAATTCAGTCTCCATTTGGATATAATCTGTTGAACTTATTCATATTAAGCTTCTTCGCAGGATTACTTGGCTTATTTACCTACGGAGTATATTTTTTGCTTTTAGATAAGAATCGTATCTATGGAATGTTTTTTTCCTTTATATGTTATATCGCTTCGACAATTGGATTTTCCGTGCTGGGGTTTTGGAATTTCTCATTGACCGAACAATTGCAGCCGATGCATGAAGGAACTGCTCTTCCATTGATAATATGGGGTATCATACTGGCAGCTGTTTCTGTCTATCTGATTGTATGGAAAGGAATAAAGAATGAAGTTATCTGATGAAAAGGGTAGGACTCGATATGGATTGGTCAAGTATGTTCTTCAGAATTTTTGTGTCAATCATAAAAAAGGAATAATGGAAGCATTTTTAGCCACAATTGCATTGTTTGTTTGGATAACAAATGGATATTTCCATACTAGCTCCCTTATTATATCATTTAAATCAGTTTACTCCAGTCATGAATTTATTTTGATTTCCTGTATTATACTTCTATATATTTTTTTAATCAGCAATCTTTGTCAGGTATTTGATAAAAATAGTTTGCTGATCAGATATACTAGTCTACGTAGATGGTACGACCAAAAGATTCTTACCGGTTTATATGTAATACCTGCTTATATGTTTTTTGTCAACTTTCCCTTTTTGGTTTCTTTGGTCATTCATAATGATATAGGCAGCATTACTTTTGAATTTATTGGATTTTGGCTCCTCAGTATTTTGTTTCAGGGAATGGGCTTCATCATTATTGGGCTATTGTATTGTTTCATCCACAGTCTGACAGGCCGAAATGTGATTTCTGGTATTCTGACCTATCTGATATTAACGATACCGAGCTTGATCCGGGGATTATTTTATGTGAAGGTGAACAGCTTTCCGGATTATATGTTTTTGGGCAATTTGAATAAAAATTCTTCCGTGGAAAGTGTTCTGCTACAATTTATTGTTTTTGTTATAATAGGAATATTGTTACATTTCCTAAATTTGACTATCATTGAGAAAAAAGATATTATGTGGAGGGAATGAGATGGATTTCAAATTATTGATCAATAAGAAGCTGATCAGATCATGCTTTATCGTTATACTGGCAAGTATGTTTATCAGCTTTTATCATTTTGATAATCTAGGCTCTTATAAGAGTTTTTATAACATAGACAGTTTTAATTTGAGGGAGTTGTTTCTGCTCGTTTATGGGGATCTGGATCCCGGCTCCATCAAATTACTGTTTCCTTTCCTATTATTTCTATA
>DHDO01000073.1 GCA_002399435.1 Firmicutes bacterium UBA4874 | reverse complement strand
TTCTATATCCGCTGCTTTTACTGGTTTATTACCTGGGAGATGACATGCAGAATTTTTACCGGACGAATGCCAAATATATCTTTATCCGGACTCCAAACAGGACAAGCTGGTCCATTATGAATTTAATCAGTCTGTTCACAAATACAGTATTGTTTTATCTGTTTCAGGATCTTGAAACACTCCTTGTTGGCCTTATAAAAGGGGTATCCATATCTTTACCGGATGTTCAGGTAGGATGGACTATTTTTGCCTCACAAGCGGTATCCTCATTCTTTCTATTGCTGGTAATCAATCTGCTTGCACTTTTTATCAAAACTACTTATTCTTATCTCATTGCGTTTTCTCTGTGCTTTTTATCTTTTACTTCAACGGGAATGATATATGAGTATGCCCCGGACTTCTTTCCTTTTTTAAAATGGCTGCCCACATCCCAGTTTGTATTGGGATGGCACGATTTCAGTAAAATTCAGGATTTTCAGTCAAAAATTAATATTTCCTATATTCAAGGCTTTCATCCGGCATTTTCGTTTGTATATTTGCTCATTGGCATTTTTATTCTTTCCACTGCTTTTGTTATTCGAACGAATCAGATGGATATCTATTAATATGTGAGGAGGATCTGTATGAGCTATATTGAGGTAAAGCAATACTCAAAGACAATAAAAGGAAACATCATATTGGACCATATCAATCTGCAACTGGCGAAAGGAAAAATTTATGGGTTTGTGGGGAAAAACGGCTCCGGGAAAACCATGTTGTTCCGGGCAATTTGTGGTTTGATAAAACCTAACGAAGGATCGATATCCGTTGATGGCAAGCTTTTGCATAAGGACATTTCATTCCCGGAAAGTCTGGGAGCTACCATCGAAGCACCTGGATTCTGGGATGAGCTGACCGGGTATGAAAATCTGGAGCTGCTTTCAAAGATCAAAGGCTTGATTGGTAAAAAAGAGATTAATCGTGCTCTTGAGCGGGTTGGATTAAAACAGGATGATTTGCGTATATACAGGAAATATTCATTGGGAATGAAACAAAGATTGGCTATTGCGCAGGCCATTATGGAATCGCCGGACTTACTCATATTGGATGAACCCACAAATGGTCTGGATGCAGAAGGAGTGGATCAGATAAGGCAGGTTCTCCTGGAAGAAAATCAAAGAGGCGCAACGATATTGATCGCAAGCCATAACAAGGAAGACATCAGTATATTGGCCGATAAAATTTATCGGGTGATCGATGGGAAGCTGACGGAAGAGGCGAAAAAGGCATGAATCGATTTATAAGAAGGATGTACATCGCGATGGGCGCATTGATTCTTATAGCTCTGTGCTTTGGGCTGCTGACCAGGAAATCATTCCGGGAAAGCAGTGTGAATCTGGAGTCCTGCGGCGATGCGCAAGTTTCCCTGTCGGAATTTAATGATCCCGTTGTTTCAGAAGCCATTGATATTAAAAAGTACTTTAACAACGATATCGATGACTATGATGAGCTTTTCGGGAAGTCCGACCTGATCGTTGCCGGAAAAGTGGAAGGCAAACGGGAGGTATATAATCAGGCACTAAAAACAGGATTCCGGATTCATAATATAATAAAAGACGAGTCCTCTGTAAATTTGCCCGAAACCATTTATGTTTTTGAGCCCAGTTTGTTTTATTTTGATACATATGAAGTCGGTTCAGGTTATAATCTTATGCTTGATGATACGGAATATATCCTTTTCCTGAAGCATTTGGAGGTACCGAAAGGCTACAAATACAAAAACGATGAGGCTATCACCTTTGTGCCTGTATCAACCTATTTCAGTAAATATGCATTAAATGATAACCGGAAGGAAGAGGTGTTTCACCCGGATGAGAGCCTGACTTATAAAGACGTGAAAAACAGGGGCATATTGGCAGAGAAACAAGATATCGTAGATACTTATAATACGATAAAGGATCAAATCCATGTCAAATGAAACACTTTCTGCAGGAACACGGGAGTCAGAACTCCCGGTTCCTGTAGAATTTTACGGAAAGGCAAAAGGAGGCCAGCAGGAAAACAAAAGCCAATCCCAGGACCAAAAGGGATACCTGCAGATCCGATGCACTCTGAAGAGCTGAGACGATTGCCCGCAGTGCCGCATTCCCCTGGGCCTTTTTGATTACCTCCGGCAGGGCATTGACGCCGAGGGTGATGCCGAAGAACAGGGCAAAGAAGAGAATAAAGCTCGCTACCCTGGCTTTCATGAAGCCCAGCCTGAAATACACCGGGAGGTAAAGCCCGTTCATCAGTGCAATGGCGATGATGGATCCCACCATGCCGGCTGCGGTGATGGGGGACGCCTTTATGGGCAGCCGGGTAAGATGGACGACAGCGGCAACTGCCATATATCCCAGAGAGGCAAGGAGAGTATAGACAAACATGGACAGATACTTGGACAGGACGAGTTTTTCCCGGCTGACCGGCATACTGTTCCATAGGATATCCGACCCGGACTTATCCTCATGACTGCAGGCTGTCGCAATCATCTGATAGGTCACCGCCACGGCAACGGCCGGAAAAGGATCGGCCATTATGTTTTGAAAGGTGATGCCAAACAGAATAATATAAAATCCTATATACACCAGCGTTTTCTTTTGTATCAGAATATCTTTCCAAATCAGATTAAACACGGGAAGACTCCTTTCTTGTATAATACAGCATAATATCTTCCAGGGTGGGGGGATCGATCACAGCCCCCGCCTTTGCAAAGGCCGCGGTCGTTTCCTTGGTTGTGCTCATGGCTTCAAATCCGTAATTGCTCTTTCGGATGCCCTTCAGGTCTGAACTTCGGACGGTATCCAGGAGAGATGCCTTCCCCTTTATAATGGAATGGTTCTCCATAAGAGCATCCTTCTGTGTGCAGAACAGGATCCTTCCGTTGTATATCATGACGATGTAGTCCGCAATCCGATCCAGATCGGAAGTGATGTGGGTGGAAAAGAACACTCCCTTGTTTTCATCCTGCATCAGGGTATACAGGATATCCAGAATTTCGCTGCGCACCACCGGGTCCAATCCCGAAGTGGGCTCATCCATGATCAGCAGATCGGCATGATGGGAAAGGGCGATGGCCAGGGAAAACTTCACCTTCATCCCCCGGGAAAGATCCTTCGTTTTTTTATTCCCGGGCAGGTCAAACTTTGCGGCATAGCTTTGAAACTGCTGCTCATCCCATTGATCATATACGGGTGCGATGATCCGCTTCATTTCTTCCACCGTCAGTTCCTCATAAAAATGGCTCTCGTCATAAACAAATCCGATCCGGTTCTTGATTTCCTTCTCCTGTCGGACAGGATCCAGTCCAAATACCCGGACTTCCCCGCTGTCCTTTTTCAGCAGGTTCATAATCAGCTTGATGGTCGTGGTTTTCCCGGATCCGTTGGGGCCGATAAAACCGGTAATAAAGCCTTTTGGCAGGGAGAAGCTGATGTTATCCAGTGTAAAATCTCCAAAGGTTTTTTTCAGGTTCCTGATTTCCAAAATGTTTTCCAATCCTTATCCCTCCTCATAAAAAAATCGAAGCATCTCTTCCAGTTCTGCAAAGTCTAAATCAGCGGATTTGGCAGCCAGCACCGCCTCGGTGAGCTTTTCCTCCACGATTTTGATGCGGCTTTCCCGAAGCAGCTGCTTGTTCTGCGCGGCGACATAGGATCCCTTGCCGGCTACCGTCACGAGAAATCCGTCCTTTTCCAGCTCGTCGTAAGCCCGTTTCGTGGTAATCACACTGATGTGAAGATCCCTTGCCAGACTCCGTATGGAAGGCAGAGGTTCCGACTCCGTGAGCTCGCCCTTCATGATCTGATCCTTGATCTGATCTGCGATTTGCTCATAGATCGGCTGCGTACTGGAATTCGATATCAAAATGTCCAATCGTCCGCCACCTTTCGATCATACTGTTCATATACAGTATATACAGTTGACGCGATTTGTCAATGAAAAAATGTAAATTATTTTCTTGACAGAAGAAGGAATCTGCTGTATAGTGCATGTTAATAAATTGATATCGTTTAAGGACTTGGAAGAGAAGAGTACCTTTGGGGAAGTTTTACAGAGAATCTGCATCTGGTGAGAGCAGAGAAACGGAAGCAATGGGAACATGGCCTTGGAGTCACGGCGCTGAAGTTCAAGTAAGTGCCCTCGGGTTCGCCCGTTACAGCGGCGGAGTATGATAGTACTCTCAGAGGTATAAGCCGTGAGGTTTATATAAAATAAGGTGGTAACATGAGCATGCTCATCCTTTATGGAGGGCATGCTTTTTTGTTATATTTTTATATTTTGTACTTTTATATTCTTGTTTTTTGCAGTTTCATTTTAAAGGGGGAAGTTTCATGTCAAAAGAATCAATGGAAGAATTAGTTTCTAAAAAATTGCCTTACTATCAAAAACTGGCTTTGGAGATTCACAGCAAGCCTGAGGTCAGCAACTATGAGTTTTTTGCCAGCAAGACTCTGGCGGAACAGCTTGAGAAAGAAGGCTTTCAGGTGAAATTGGGCGTAGCCGGGCACAGGACGGGTTTTGACGCAAGGTTTCGAAGCCCGAAATCGGGTCCTGTTGTGGTATTCTTTGCGGAATACGACGCCCTTCCCGGCATTGGCCATGCGTGTGGCCACAATCTGTTTGGAACCACTTCGGCCCTGGCCGGCGTTCTTCTGAAAGAATGGATTGATGAAACCGGAGGGGAGGTAAGGGTTTATGGGACACCTGGAGAGGAAGGGGGTGAAAACGGCAGCGCGAAGGCCAGCTTTGTAAGGGAAGGATTCTTTCGGGATGTGGATATTGCCCTGGGAGCGCACCCGGGATGTCAGCACGGACTCACCACTCCCAGTCTGGCAAACGACCCTGTGGATGTGGAGTTTTTTGGGAAGGCCGCCCATGCGGCAGCTGCACCGGAGAAAGGGATCAATGCCCTGGATGCGGTCCTGCAGGTTTACAGCGCCACCAATGCCCTGCGGCAGCATGTAACCGATGATGTAAGGATTCACGGAGTCATAACCAATGGTGGTACGGCCGCCAATGTGGTTCCCGATTACGCCAGCGCCAGGTTTTATCTCCGGGCCAAATCGAAGCCCGTGGTAAAGGACCTGTATGCCCGGTTTGAAAACATTGTAAAAGGCGCTGCCCTGCAGACCGGCGCTGACTATAAATTCGGGCTGTTTCAGAACAGTGTGGACAATGTTGTTCCCACTCCCTTATTCGATGCCGTCTATGAAAGGAATTTGAACCGATACGGGGAGTCGGTGCCGGATGCTGCGGACAGAGAGACGGGGGGTGGCTCCACAGACGTGGGAAATGTCAGCCAGGTCGTTCCCACCATCCAGCCCCATATCAAAATAGCTGACCATTATATCGCCGGGCACAGCATTGCATTCCGGGAGGCTGCCAAAAGCGATCTGGGGCTGAGCGCCATAGGACTGGGGGCAAAAGTCCTTGCGCATACAGCTTTGGATATCCTTCGGGATCCGGAGCTGCTGCGGGAAATAAAAATCCAGCACAGGGCGAATGTGAAAGCGCAGAATATTCAGGTGTAAGAAAGGAGGGGTTTCATGATTCAGCTCATTGATGTTTCCAAGACATTCCATTCAAGGAATGGAACGGTCCAGGCCATCCGGAATGTGAATCTGGAGATTGAAAAATCAGATATTTTTGGTGTCATTGGTTACAGCGGCGCAGGCAAAAGCACGTTGGTCCGATGCATCAATTTGCTGGAGTATCCCACCAGCGGGAAGGTCCTCCTGGAGGGAATTGATCTGACGGCATTGAATGAGAAAAAGCTGCGCCGGCAAAGGCAGAGAATCGGGATGATCTTTCAGCAGTTTAACCTGTTTGCCTCCAGAACGGTTTTTGGAAATGTGGCTTTTCCATTGAAATACAAAGGGCTCAAAAAGCGGGAGATGAAAGAAAAAGTATGCTCCCTTCTGGAGCTGGCAGGCATTTCGGATAAGGCCCGGGCCTATCCGGCGCAGCTGTCCGGCGGGCAGAAGCAAAGGGTCGCCATAGCCAGGGCTCTGGCCAATGATCCCGGAATCCTGTTGTGTGATGAGGCGACTTCCGCCCTGGACCCGCAGACAACCCAGTCCATCCTGAAATTGCTGAAGGATCTGAACAGGAAGCTGGGCCTGACCATCGTGCTGATCACCCATGAAATGAGTGTGATCAAGGAGGTATGCAACCGGGTCGCCGTCATGGACAAGGGACGGGTTGTGGAACAGAACGATGTATTTTCAATTTTCTCCAGCCCACAGGCGCAGATCACAAAGGATTTTATCCGCACGACTTCCAATTTGCCCCGTATCGATGAACTGATGGAAGAAAAATCGTCTATCGTTCAGCTGAAGGACGGAGAACGGCTTTGCCGGCTGGATTTCTACGGTGCCCATACGAAAGAGGCCATGATCTCGTGGATTTCACGGGAATACCAAGTGGAAGCAAGCATTATTTTTGCAAATGTGGAGGTCCTGTCGGATACGGTTTTGGGTTCCCTGATTGTTATTTTAAGCGGGAGCGCGGCGAATCAGAATTCTGCAGTCCGATTTCTGACGGACCATGATATTAGAGTTGAGGTGATGAAAAGTGCCTGAGATATTGCGGACCTGGTTGCCACATCTGATGGAATATTCCGAAGAATTTTGGAGGAGCATAGAGGAAACCCTGCAGATGCTCCTGCTTTCCGGTCTGTTTTCCTTTGCCGCAGGTCTGATCCTGGGGATTGCCCTGGTGGTAACCCGCGAGGGAAATATTCTGGAAAACAAAGTGATTCATCAGATCATTGATAAGGCGGTCAATCTGTTTCGATCGATCCCCTTTGTGATCCTGATTACCGCCCTGATCCCGTTGACCAAACTGATTGTGGGAACCTTTATTGGAGTGAAGGGAGCCATTTTTCCCCTGGTGGTGGGGTGTACCCCCTTCTTTATCCGGCAGGTGGACATGGCCTTAACGGATATTGACCATGGGCTGATTGAAGCGGCTCAATCCATGGGGATCTCCCCCCTGGGAATCATATTCCGGGTATATCTGAAGGAAAGCATCCCTGCCCTGGCGCGCTCCACCACCATAACGGCCATCAGCTTACTGGGCCTGACGGCCATGGGCGGCGCTGTGGGAGGAGGAGGCCTGGGTTCCTTTGTCATACGATATGGACATAATCGGTTTTATCAGGATATCACCTATGTTTCCGTTATCGTGATACTGGTTCTGGTCTCCATTATCCAGTTTATCGGAAACGTGATCATTAAAAAAACATCCCATTGAAACAAGGAGCACGGATACCTCTCGGTGGATTGCCGCATTGTCCGGAAATCCATCGTGGCTAAGGACACATTGTCTGTAAATCGATCGCAGTAAAGGGGATGTTGTTCGTAAATTAATCGTGGTAAGGGCAAGTTGTGCGGAAATCAATATCAAAAGGAGAGAAATGGACTATGAAGAGAAAACATTTGAAATACTCGCTGCCGGTCTTACTGCTGGTCGTGATGCTGACGCTTTCCCTGTCTTTTGTCGGATGCGGCTCCCGGAATGCCGCAAAGGATAAGGAGGCAGCGGGCAGCAAAAACGCAGGGAACAATGAAAAGCCGGTCAAAGTCCGCATAGGCCTGATCGGCGGGGATTCTCTGGTCTGGAACCATGTGAAAAAAGAAGCCGCAAAGGAAAATATAGAGGTGGAACTGGTCTTTTTCGATTCCTATCCTCTTCCCAATGCCGCGCTGAATTCAGGGGAAATCGATATGAATGCCTTTCAGCATCACCTTTATCTGGACACCGAAAGCAAACAGCATGGATACAAGCTATCTGTCATAGGAGAAACTGTTTTTGCTCCTTTGGGCCTGTATTCCAAAAAGCTGAAAAGTGTTGACGAACTGAAAGACGGAGACACCATCGTGATCCCGGATGATGTGACAAACGGGGGACGTTCCCTTTTGCTGCTTCAGGACGCCGGCCTGATCACCGTAGATCCCGCTGCCGGAGCGACTCCCACGCTGAAGGACATTAAGAATCCGAGAAAATTCAAAATAATGGAACTGGAGGCGGCAAACATCCCGGCTTCCCTGGAAGAAGTTCCATTGGCAGCGATCAATTCCGGGATCGCCAGCGATGCCGGATGGACTCCTTCCAAAGACGCATTGGTTCTGGAAAACGCGAAATCCGGTAAAAATCCGTATGTCAATGTGATAGTGGTGCGGACAGAAGAAAAGGATAATCCTGTATACCGGCGTATCGTCGAAATCCACCATACGGATGCAGTGAAGGAGATTATAAAGAAGGATTCCAAAGGATCGGAGATGCCGGTGTGGTAAATGACTGTTTTATCATTGTTCCATTTTCACTTTCAGCCCCCGGTAACGGTCCAGGGCAAAGCAGAATTCCTGTTTCCGGGGCAATGCCAGGTTTCCCGGATGACCGGTATAGGGGGAGATGGAGTCCAGTCCGGATTGCTCTATCTGCGCGTACAGCCGATCGGCGGCCTGGGACAAAGTCATTTTATCATCCAGCAGCTTTTTACGGAAAAAGTCAAGCATGACAGCAATTGCGTTGGTCTGGCTGTCGTCCACCAGCTGTTCCAGACCGGACAGATCCATGGCCTCCCTGCCGTACAGGATGGTGTGTCTGCCCTTGGACTTCATACGGTCCTGCTTTCCGGATGCCGAAAAGGAAGATTTCAGCGGGATCCTGGGCGTTACTTCCCCGAAGTCTGTGCCGGAGCCCCATTCGCCGCGGGATCTGTCTTCGGCGGCAATGTGTTTGGCTGCGCCGGTTACGTCTTTGGGGAGATATTCATCCATCATGATGATCTGGTCCGCCACGTCAAAATAATCCCCGGAACCGCCCACAATCAATACGGTGGAAACGCCCAGCTGCCGATACAACGGGCGGACCTTGTCAATAAAGGGAGTGATGGGTTCCTTTTCCCCGGAAACCAGCTTCCGCATCCGTTCGTCCCGGATCATGAAATTCGTGGCGGAGGTATCTTCATCAATCAGCAGGAGCCGGGAGCCGGCTTCCAGCGCTTCCATGACATTTGCCGCCTGGGAAGTGCTCCCGCTGGCATTTTCCGTTGTAAACGCGTGGGTGTCCTTATTTCCCGGCAGATGATTGATAAAGGGACTGATGTTGACCTTTTCCAGGCTGCGCCCGTCTTCGGCCCGGATTTTCACCGCGTCCTGCCGGGTGACCACCAGCTCCCGCCCGTCTCCGGGAATATGGGGATAGATGCCCCGCTCCAGGGCTTTCAATACGGTGGATTTTCCATGATATCCGCCGCCGACGATCAGGGTGATCCCTTCGGGGATCCCCATTCCCGTTATGGTTTTGCCGCTGGGCAGATCCATGCGGACGGCAAGGCTTTCCGGGCTTTGAAAAGGGATCCCGCCGGGCAGGGGCTTGTCCGAAACCCCGCTTTCCCGCGGCAGGATGGCTCCGTCGGCGACAAACGCCACCAGGTTTCTCTGTTTCAGTTCCTTCCGGATGAATTCCTGATCCAGCATTCCGGTGATCTGGCGGCGCAAGGCAGCCTGATCCAGGTTCCGGCAGAGCAGGGAGCTTTCTGCTATTTTTGGAAGCATGTCCGTGAAAATGCGGTCTGCCGCCTTTCCCATAACGCGCCTGCCGGCAGCAGGCAGTCCCACTTCAAAACGGACTTCAATCCGGTCTTTTTGAATCAGGACCGAGGTTCGCTCCAGTATTTCCTGACCGCAGGAATCTATCGTCAGCATTCCGCTTTTTCCGGTCCCTCCCACCGAGCTGTGATGCCGGCGGATGGCGTTCTGAAAGGCCCGGGTCAGAAAGTCCGCTGTGGCAATGATTTTGGGCTTGCTGTCCAAAAATTCATCGGGAATGCCGGCGACGGACCGTTTCATGCTGATATGGGCCCTGGAAGGCGGCGCATAGGGATCCGCCTGGACATGGTCAATGGACAGAACGAATCTGCCAAAATCATAATCGCCCCGGATTTCCTTATAGGCGGGATACCCCCTCTGGTCAATGGAAAGCAAAAGCTGATGAAGATCCTGATAACGTTTTGTTTGCATCAGATTTTGTTGTTGCAGCCCAGGACATGGATCAGTTTATGACGAACCAGCTCCCGAATGGCATCCCTGGCCGGAGAGAGATATTTTCTCGGGTCAAAATCCCCGGGGTTTTCCGCGAAATGCTTGCGGATGCTTCCGGTCATGGCCAGCCTCAGATCGGAGTCGATATTGATTTTGCAGACCGCCATGGATGCGGCTTTTCGCAGCATATCTTCCGGAACTCCCTGCGCGCCGGGCATCTGGCCGCCGTACCGGTTGATCATGTCCACAAACTCCGGGATCACGGAAGAAGCTCCATGCAGGACAATGGGGAATCCGGGCAGGCGTTTGCCCACTTCTTCCAATATATCAAAGCGAAGCTTCGGCTCGCCCTTGAATTTAAAGGCACCATGACTGGTTCCGATGGCGATGGCCAGGGAATCCACTCCCGTCCGTTCTACAAATTCCTGCACTTCATCCGGTCTGGTATAGCTGGAGTCCTCTGCGCGGACCTTTACTTCGTCCTCCACGCCGGCCAGCCGTCCAAGTTCGCCTTCCACGACGACGCCCTTGTCATGGGCATAGTCCACAACCTGTTTGGTAAGCCGGACGTTCTCATCAAAGGGATATTTGGATCCGTCAAACATAACGGATGTAAATCCGCCGTCGACACAGGATTTGCAGGTTTCAAAACTGTCGCCGTGATCCAGATGCATCACGATGGGCAGATCGGTATCAATAATGGCAGCTTCAATCAGCTTCATCAGATAAACGTGCTTGGCATATTTCCTGGCACCGGCCGAAACCTGAAGAATCAAGGGGGCTTTTTCCTCCCTGGCGGCTTCGGTAATCCCCTGGATGATTTCCATGTTATTTACATTGAATGCGCCAATGGCATATCCGCCTTCATATGCCTTCCGGAACATTTCCGTTGAGGTAACCAGTGGCATTGACAAATCACTCCTTCTTCATTCCATCTCATAATGGTATGTAAAATTTTGAACATGTTTATTTTATCAGAACGAATTGAAAAAGCAAGGCTAATTTCCATCGTCCGATGCCGCTCAATGTTTTTTGCCGCATTATGCGGAATATGAATCATTAGCTCAAATCATTAGCTCAAAAAGAAATCAGCATTCATTTTCTACACAGCGGTAGTCGGCCTGTATGAAACGAAGAACAGGGCGGGAGACGGGTAAAGGCGCAAAGGTGCAGCATCTTTATTGATTTTTCCATCTGTTTTCTATATAATAATGGGAGCGGCAATAGAGTAAAAACAGGAGGTCCTTGACAGATGGAGGGGAAAACCATAGCACATTCCAGGGCAGTCATGTCCCAGATTATGCTGCCCAGCCAGGCCAATCCCAACGGGAATGTACACGGCGGGGAAATTATGAAGATGATGGACGAGACGTCCTATGTGGCGGCAGTGCGGCATGCCCACACCAATATTGTTACCGCAGGGGTGGACGAGCTGGAGTTTCATACGCCGGTTTTTGTAGGGGCGCTGGTGACATGCCGGGCGGAGCTGGTGTTTATCGGACGAACCTCCATGGAGGCTTTTGTCACCGTGGAAGCAGAATATCCCAGACATGAAGCTCCCCCTATCAATGCGCTGACAGCTTATTTCACCATGGTTGCGCTGGATGACGACGGAGTGCCCTGTGAGGTGCCGCCTCTTATCCTGACCACACAGGAGGAGAAAGAGCGGTTTGACAGGAGGAAGGCCGTCTATGTCCGCCGGAAGGCGGAACGGAAAGCAGAGAGGGAAGCGAACCGGAAGGATGGCACCTGATGGGGAAAGTTCTGGTCATTGCGGAAAAGCCCTCCGTCGGCCGTGATATTGCGAGAGTACTGCAGTGCAGGGGAAAAGGCGAGGGCTTTCTATACAACGACAACACTATCGTATCCTGGGCTATCGGCCACCTGGTTTCCCTATGGGAGCCAGAGGAGTACGATGACCGTTATAAAAAGTGGCGTATGGAGACCCTGCCCATCGTTCCCGGGGAGATGAAGCTCAAAGTCCTGCCAAAAACCCGGAAGCAGTTCAATGTCCTGAAAAAGCTGATGAACGACAAGGGAGTGGATTCCCTCATCTGCGCTACGGATAGCGGACGGGAAGGGGAGCTGATCTTCCGCTACATTTATCAGATGTCCGGCAGCCGAAAGCCGTATCAGCGCCTCTGGATCTCCAGCATGACGGATGAAGCCATCCGGGACGGATTCGCCAGGCTGCGGCCAGGAAGCGAATACGATGCCCTGTATGAGTCCGCCAAATGCCGGTCGGAAGCGGACTGGCTGGTGGGCATGAACGCCACCCGCGCCTTTACTCTCCAGTATAGGGTGCTTTTGTCCATCGGCCGGGTTCAGACGCCGACCCTTGCGATTCTGGTGGCCCGGCACAGGGAGATGGAAGCCTTTGTTCCGCAGGATTACTGGGAGGTGCAGGGCGATTTCGGGGATTATCGCGGGATCCGATATGACCGGACGGTTTCCAATACGAAGATTTTTGACAGGGAAAAGGCCATGGCCGTCGCAGCAAAAGTCCGGGGCAGGGAGGGCCTGGTTCGCTCCGTTGTGAAGAAGGAGAAGAAGGAATATTTTCCTCAGTTGTATGACCTGACGGAGCTGCAGAGGGACGCCAACCGAAGATACGGCTTTTCCGCGCAGCAGACCCTGCAGACGGCGCAGGATCTCTATGAAAAGCGAAAAATGATTACCTATCCGCGGACGGACAGCCGATATATCACACAGGATATGGTGCCGACCCTGAAGCCCATTTTACAGACTCTGGATCGTCCTCCGTATTCAAAATTTGTGCGGCCGGTTCTGTCCCTTGCGAAGCTTCCCGCAGGCAAACGGCTGGTGGACGGCAGCAAGGTATCGGATCATCATGCCATTCTTCCCACCCGGACAAGGAGCCGGGCCAATCTGTCGGAGAGGGAGCAGAGAATATATGATCTGATTGTCCGAAGGTTTCTTTGCGTTTTCTATCCGCCTTATGTATACGAAGAGACACAAATCCATACCCTTGTGGAAGGGGAAACCTTCTTTACAAAAGGGATTTCCGTCAAATCCCCGGGCTGGAAAGTGCTTTACAGCAAAGGCGGCAGCGGGCAGCAGGATCGTAACGCAGACCGGCAGGGCGCCGGGCAGCAGGATCCAGGGCAGCGTCCCGTGTCAGGCAGGGAAGACTCTGCCGGCAAAGGAGCGAATACCGGACAGGCCGGACAGCCCGGACAGGAAGCAGCCCTTCCGCATTTGACGGAGGGGCAGAAGGTCACCGCATTGCGGGCGGAAGTGCAGAAGAAGAAAACAGTGCCTCCCAAGCCCTATACGGAAGCTTCCCTTTTGTCCGCCATGGAGCATGCAGGGCGGTTTGTGGAAGATGAGAGGCTGAAGGAGCAGCTCAAGGCCAACGGGCTGGGTACGCCGGCCACCCGGGCTGCCATCATCGAACGGCTTCTTGCAGTGGGATATGTCACCCGAAAGGGAAGATCCCTGCTGCCGACTCCGAAGGGAATCAATCTGATTGAAGTCGTACCGGACGCGCTGAAATCCCCGGAAACCACAGGAAAGTGGGAGAGGGGCCTTGGAAGCATTGCAAAGGGGGCCATGCAGCCGGACCGGTTTATGGGAAGCATCACCCGATATGTGCAATATATCGTGAAGGAAGCTGCTGCTCACAGGAGCAATGTCGTTTTTCCCCAGGAACCGTACCGGAGGAAGAAAAGAACGGTTCGAGAGACCGGGAAACGGCAGAAGCAACAGGCCAACCGTTAACAGGGCAAGCTTTGACAGGGGCACCTTTGACTGGCCGCCGTTGACAGGGCAACTATTGACAGACCACCGTTGGCAGGGCAATCATTGACAAACCACCGTTGACAGAGCCGCCGTTGACAAACCACCGTTAACAGGGCAACCATTGATTTGATTACAAAGGAGTAGGTTGATCGTGGCAGATACACCGGTTCAAACAACCATAAAGCAAATTTTCAGGCATCCGGAGGATTATTATGGGAAAAGGATTCTCCTTTCCGGATGGATTCGAAGCAATCGGGATTCCAAATCCTTTGGGTTCATTGAACTCAATGACGGGTCTTTCTTTAAAAATCTGCAGATTGTGTTTACAGAAGAAAAGCTGAATAACTTCAGGGAAGTGGGTAAGCTGGGCGTTGGTACGGCCATCTTCGCGGAAGGAATGCTGACGGAATCCCCCGGTGCAAAGCAGCCTTTTGAGATGAAGGCGGAGAGTATCCGGGTGGAGGGTTCCTGCCCGCCGGAATATCCTCTTCAGAAGAAGCGGCACAGCTTTGAATATTTGCGGACCATCTCCCATTTACGGCCCAGAACCAATACGTTCTCCGCTGTTTTCCGGGTTCGTTCCCTGCTGGCCTTTGCGATTCATAAATTCTTCCAGGAAAGGGACTTTGTCTACGTTCATACCCCGATTATCACCGGCAGTGACTGTGAAGGCGCCGGGGAAATGTTTCAGGTAACCTCCCTGGATCTGAACAACGTTCCGAAGACAAAGGAAGGGAATGTGGACTATTCCAAAGACTTTTTCGGACGGGAGACCTATCTGACGGTGAGCGGCCAGCTTTCTGCCGAAACTTATGCCATGGCATTCCGCAATGTCTATACCTTTGGACCGACCTTTCGTGCGGAGGATTCCAATACCACGAGACATGCGGCGGAGTTCTGGATGATCGAACCGGAGATCGCCTTTGCGGATCTGGACGATGTCATGGATCTGGCGGAGGATATGATCAAATATATTTTTCAGTATGTGCTGGAAAATGCGCCGGAAGAGATGGAGTTCTTCAATAGATTTGTGGACAAGACCGTCATGGATCGCCTGGACAATGTGATCCATTCGGAATTCGGGCGCCTGTCCTACACGGATGCCATTGAAATCCTGAAGAAAAGCAATGCTGACTTCCGTTACCCTGTGGAATGGGGGATTGACCTGCAAACCGAGCATGAACGGTACCTGACAGAGCAGGTTTTCCACAAGCCGGTATTTGTAATGGACTATCCCAAGGGAATCAAGGCGTTTTATATGCGCATGAATGATGATGACAGGACCGTTGCAGCGGCGGATCTTCTGGTGCCCGGCGTCGGGGAGATCATCGGCGGAAGCCAGAGGGAAGAGCGCCTGGATCGTCTGGATCAGAGGATAAAAGAGCTCGGCATGAAGGAAGAGGACTACTGGTGGTACCGGGATCTGAGAAAGTTCGGCGGCACCCATCATGCCGGATATGGTCTGGGTTTTGAGCGGGCCATTATGTACATGACGGGCATGAGCAATATCCGCGATGTCATTCCGTTCCCGAGGACAACAAAGTCCGCTGAATTCTAGAGCGGAAACACATGTACAGTGACAGGTGCAACAATATCGGATTATGAAAAGGGTAGGGATTATTGATATGGCGACTTATAAGACAAAAGGAGTCTGCTCCAGAAGAATCGATTTTGAAGTAACAGACGGCAAGTTGCATTCCGTGCATTTTGAGAATGGCTGTCATGGAAATCTCATCGGAATCTGCCGTCTGGTGGAAGGAATGGACGTGTGGGATGTGATCCATAAACTCCGCGGGATCTGCTGCCAGGGCAGCACTTCCTGCCCGGATCAGCTTGCCCGGGCTCTGGAGGAGTATATGCAGCAGGAGGATCAGGCAGGCTGACGATGCCTGCTCTTTTTTATTCCAATCCGGCTCAATGACAGCAGCTTTTGATGAGCGGATCCGGAGAAGGGAAATTGGAAGCGTTGAATGAAATAATTCTGCTTACTGTGCTGAAGACAATTGTTATTGTTACTGGCTGGGCCGTCTCTTTTGCCTTTGGATATTCCAGCAAATAACCCGACTGTGCTGTAACTGTAGTGGGAATTTATTTCGCTCGCTTTTTAAAGAAAGCGGATGCGCTCAGATCTGTAATTTACAATTCTTTTCAAAAGCCTATACTCTTTTATCATCCCTGACGTTTATATTTTACAAATTCTATATATTCCTGAATGAATCGTTTCTCATCTGCAGTAAGCTTTACATCAATGTTCAGGCCATCTGTGGTCTCATTTTTGGCATGTTCACCTAACAGCTTTTCCAGGGATTTTAGCTCATCAATTATGTCACTTTCCTTACTGGGAGGTAACATTGCCCCGGCTATAACCCAGAGGACTTCTTTTGAGACCTTAAGCGGTTTTGCCAGTTTCTCCATATCTTCCATATTAGGTTCCAGTCTTTTATTAAAAAGCTTGGACATTTTGGATGGTTTGATCCCTGTTCCATTTATAAGATCAATCTGTTTTAAGCCTAATTGGGTAGTACGAAAAATGATAAAATCATTTATATTGCTTCCTTGTTCTGAATATCCGGGGAACGGTTCTTTCTTATTATGACTCATGTGGAGAGCCTCCTATCGTTTCGATATTTCCAATAAAGAAATAAAATAGATACTTGACATTTAGGAAATACCCTGTTATGCTATAATAAACTTCTGAAGGGCAACGCAAAATTAAGGATCTTTTTCCAGTATGAAGAAAAGTTGCCGCTTTTACTCCATAGCTACGGCTGGCGAGATGTTAATTTTGCTGTCCTAAAGTTTTTAAACCCAACGTTCATTATAACAAACTTTCGTAGAAAATTCATCTTAGGAGAGGAGGAATTTAATATTCAGAATATCCTTTGAAAAGAAAAGAGGGGAGGGATAATAAGGTCAATAGATCCTTTGACAGTATTGAGTAGAAGGGTGTATGTAATGGTTTAATAGAGATTTGAGATTTGGATAAACATAAT
>DHDO01000049.1:17721-22247 GCA_002399435.1 Firmicutes bacterium UBA4874 | reverse complement strand
TTATTACCTCTGACCTGTAACATATAAAGATAGAAATGCACTTTTTTCGCCAGGGCAGCGGGTCAGAAAGAAGGAGATCATTGACACATTCCGGTTCCGGGATGACAGACCCGATTCAAAATTGACAGGAACCTTTCGTACCATCTTCACCCGACCGGCATATCTTATACCATATCCTATTGAACAATCGTTCTTATCATTCCTGGAAAGGAGAAAGTATATGGAATATACGGCATTAACCTCTTTACATTGGGTTTATCTCCTGTTCATTGTTCTCATCATCGTTGTTATGATAATGAGAAGAGACACCACTTTGGTATGCGTGGCTGGCATTTTCGTCCTTGGTCTTGTGGCAACAGGATCCCTGCACCAGTCTGTTATGGGCATCTTCAGCAGTTTCATCTATGCAATAACGGAATTGCTGAGTACGATTCTGATTATCTCTGTAATTACCGGCATGAGCAAGGTCATGCTGGAAACCGGAATCAATGAAGAGATGGTTCGCCCCTTTACGAAACTGATTCGATCGCCTTCCCTGGCTTACTGGATCATCGGTATTCTGATGATGGTGATCTCCTGGTTCTTCTGGCCTTCCCCGGCAGTAGCCCTGATGGGCGCTGTTCTGCTTCCCGTGGCGCTTCAGGTGAAATTGCCTGCCATTGGCGCCGCCATGGCGATGAATCTTTTTGGACATGGCATTGCCTTGTCAGGTGATTTCATTATTCAGGGAGCTCCAAAGCTGACAGCGGATGGAGCGGGAATCCCGGTAGGCGATGTCCTTTCCGCAAGTGTTCCCCTGGTAATCATTATGGGCGCAGTAACCACCATAACCGCTTTTTGTTTCCTGAAACGCGATATGAAAAAGGGTACCCTTACCATGGAAACCAATCCGGCAAAAGAAGAGGAAACCAGGAAGGCTTCCGAGGGGAAGGAAGACAAAAAACGCATCCTTTCCGGAACAACAGGAAAAATTCTCGCCGTTTTGATCCCGGTATTATATCTGGCGGACCTCCTGACCATGTTCCTGTTCAAGCTGCAGGGAGGAGATGCCACTGGCCTTGTGGGAGGAACTTCCCTTTTCATCCTGATTCTGATCGCCATGATCTCTCACAAAAACAGTGGTCTGGAGAAAATAACCTCCTGTTTTATTGATGGACTGAAATTTGGGTTTCAGATTTTTGGACCGGTTATCCCTATTGCTGCCTTCTTCTACCTGGGGGATGCCGCATTCCCTCATATTTTCGGAGAAGTATTGCCAGCCGGATCCAGCGGCCTGGTAAATGATCTCGGTATCGCGCTGGCCAATGCCGTTCCGCTGAACAAAGCAGTCGCGGCGGCCACCTCCACGATAGTAGGCTCCATCACAGGACTGGATGGTTCCGGATTCTCGGGAATCAGTCTGGCCGGCTCTGTGGCAAAACTGTTTTCCACAGCTATCGGCAGCGGATCGGCTACTTTAACCGCCCTTGGACAGGTGGCGGCAATCTGGGTAGGCGGGGGCACCCTGATCCCATGGTCCGTTATCCCGGCAGCGGCGATCTGCGGAGTCAGCCCCTTTGACCTGGTTCGACGGAATATGAAACCGGTTATAATCGGTCTGGCAGTAACCACAATTGCAGCGATCTTCCTGATTTAGCAAAAGTCCGAAAAGAGTATCCGGGGACTTGAACAGTCCCCTTTTCATGGAATATACTGTTCTGTAGGTTGACAAAGTGAAGTAAAGTACATAGAATAATATAAAGTCATAGCAAACATATATGAATAGGAGGATGATATCCCATGAAAGCAGATTATTTGGCACTCGGAGCATTGCTGGCTGCCATCGTGTTTCTTGGTATTCTGGCATATTTAGGCAAGAAAAAAGTGGATTTTGGCCTGCGAACCATTATCGCTCTGGCATTTGGACTGATACTGGGCATCGTTTTTGAGGGCCACACAGATTATGTGCAGCCGATCGGTACCATTTATGCCAACATTATTTCAGCCTTTGTCGTCCCGCTTTTGTTTTTCAGTGTCATTTCCGGCATCACAAACCTGGAGAATGTAGGCAAACTGAAAACAATTGGATTAAAGAGCATCGGATTGCTTATTTCTACCACGTTTATTGCATCCACAATCACATTGCTTGTTTCCTTGCCGCTGGGTATCGGAAAAGGTGCGGCGATCACCCTGCCGGCGGACTATAAAGCGAGGGAAATCCCGAAAGTATCACAGGTCATTATTGATTTGTTCCCCAGAAATTTTTTTGAACAGGCTTCAACGAATACAGTCGTACCGGTTATTCTGTTTGCTCTGTTGATTGGCATAGCAGTGGTGATGCTGTCCACGAAGGATCCCCAGGGAGTAAAACCCTTTAAGCGCTTCGTGGACTCTGTTTCAGAGGTAAACAATACTGCCATCTCATATATCATTGAATTTACACCCTATGCCGTACTGGCTTTGATTGCAAACGCAGTATCCAGTAACGGACCGGATAAATTATTGCCTCTCCTGCCTGTATTGGCTGTGGCTTATTTGTTATGCTTCCTTCAAACCTTTGGAGTAAATGGCATATTGATAGGAACAATGGCCAAATTAAATCCCATCCGGTTCTTTCAACATATCTGGCCTGCACAGGTAATCGCCTTCACTACCCAGAGCAGCATCGGAACAATTCCTGCAACGGATAAATGCCTGAGAAAAGCAGGAGTCTCTGAAAATATCTCTTCCCTTGTTGTACCGTTGGGTTCGAATATAGGCATGCCCGGGTGTGCAGGTATCTGGCCGACTTTGCTGGCGGTTTTTGCAATCCATGGATTAAAAATGGAATATTCTGCCTTGCAATATGTCCTCCTCGTTCTGATTACGACCCTGGTCAGCATAGGAACCGTAGGGGTTCCTGGAACAGCAACCATTACCGCAACTGCCGTGTTTGCAGCAGCAGGGCTTCCAATTGAAATTATTGTATTGTTGGCACCGATCAGTTCCATTGTGGACATGGCCCGCACCGCCACCAATGTAAGCGCAGCGGCAACAACTGCCTTAATTATTGCCAAAAGTGAAAAGGAACTGGATTTGAAAAAATACAATGAGATACATGGTGAAACATAAGGGATCACCGGTAGGATCGGATTAAAAACAGGATAATGATCAAAAGAAACAGGACGGATACAATCAATCCTGTCTTTAATATATTCAGGGCGAAGGGGATCGTTACGCCGCTGTTCCCCGCAATAAGGCCAAAACTGATCAGAATTCCTGACAGAACTATACTGAGAGCCAGCATAATCACACTGAGGGAGATTCGGTTCGTGATCCGACTCAGTTGCTTCTGAAGCGAATCTCCACCCTTTATTTCAATTGGAACTGAAAAATCCTGCTCCCCGATTCTGTGCAAAATGTTTTGCATCACAGCCGGGAATTCATGCAGCATCCCCTGGAATCTCCATATCTCCTTCCGAACCTGCTTCTTCACCTTTCGCAATGAGAAAGATTGATAAACCAACTTTTTGGCGATGGGTTCTGCAATGGAAATGGCATTGAGATCTGGGGCCAGTTTTTCCAGCACCCCCTGCAGGGTCGCCAAAGTTTTTGCCAGCAAAGTGAATTCGTGCGGGATTTTGATATGATTTACATACACCGTATGAAAAACTTCCCGGATCAGATCGTCGATCCGGATTTCATCCATGGGCATGGTCAGGTATTTCACAACGATCGTGTCAACATCCTTTTCGAAGTTTTTCATATCCTTTTGGTCCACCGTAACATCCATGTCCACCAGAGAGCGAACTACCATTCCGCTGTCTTTGGAGGTAACTCCGACAAAGAATCTGGAGATCATCTCCTTGCGGGTCTCATCCAGACGTCCCACCATCCCGGTATCGAGAAAAACCACTGTCCCGTCCGGCAACACTTGTATGTTGCCAGGATGGGGATCCGCATGAAAGAAGCCATCCCGAAGGATCTGATTGCATATGGACGTGGCAATCCTTTCCCCGATTTTCCTTCGGTCCAGCCCCGCCCGATCCAACTCCTCCAGATCGCTTATTTTCAGACCATCCGAATATTCCATGGTAAGAACACGTTTTGTGGTATAGATCCACTTTACCTTCGGTACCGTTATGCCCTCATCCCGCCGGAAATGATGCAAAAAGGTATCTGCGTTTTCTCCTTCCTCCATAAAATTCAGTTCTGCCTTTATGGCGCTTTCAAAATCTTCCACCATGCCGTTGAAATCATAGAGCTTTCCATATCTGGTATGATCAATTAAGTGAGCCATGCTTTTCATAATATCCAGATCCAGGTCGATGGTATCCTCTATTTCCGGCCTTTGCACTTTCACGGCGACCTGCACTCCGGAAAAAAGCGTTGCACGATGGACCTGGGAAACAGAAGCCGCGGCGATTGGCTCCGGATCAAATTCCTGATAGATATGCTCCAGGCTGTCGTGAAACTCGCTTTCGATCAAAGTCCGGACCTGCGGAAACGGAAACGGCGGTACCGAATCCTGAAGCTTTTTCAATTCCTTCACAACACCATCCGGCAGA
>DHDO01000049.1:13372-17524 GCA_002399435.1 Firmicutes bacterium UBA4874 | reverse complement strand
TCCGGCAGACGCTTCGACATTGTCAGAGGCTACATCCTGATCGGACACTCCCCTTTTTTTCACAAGAAAAGGATGGGAATCGGCTTGCTGAAACAGCATTCCAAATCCATGCCTTGTAAAAACAGCGATAATCTCCTTGTATCTTTTGATGCGTACCTGCCTGTCATCCATTCAATCATCCCATCATTACAAAGCTGCCATAAATGGCCCTTGCCGTCCCGCTCCGTCAGATTCCCGGCGTATTCTCCAGTTTATCCTTTCCTTTTTTTGCTCCTTTATTTGCCATTTTCTTTCGGGAGTCCACCCTGATCCTGCAGGGATTTTTGTATCTCTTCCCTTACCAGCTCCCGGATTTCATCCTTTGTGAGGATATCTTTCCTCTGCACTACATTCAGGTGATCCAAAGCGTCTGCGGTTTCCTTCTGAATCATTTTTTTCAGCTCTTCCCGCTGTTCCTCGCCCTGCTTTATGAACTTACCTGCCAGCTGCCTCGCGTCCTTCTTTGCCACATCGCCTTTGTCAACCAATTCTTCCACCAGATTTTCAATCTTTTCCCTTGAGTACATCAAAAGACCCAGACCCAAACTGAAGGACTCTTCAATAGATTTTCCAATGGAATCGGATACATGGGACATGTTAGCCCCTCCTTTCCTTTCTTTTTTAACGATCCTTTTTCTTCTGCTGCTCCTTTTGCTGTTTCTGTTGCTCCTTTTTTTCCAGGAGCTCCTTTCTTCTCTGCTGATATTGTTCCTCCGTTTTATGGTCTTCCATCCATTCCAGAACTTTTACTGCCTTTTTACTGTTCTTGCTATAGGCCGTAACGGCCAGAACAGAATCTTTGGTATCGAAAACGGATTTACTGAGCGACTGGATGTCCGAAGCCGGAACCCCATACACTCGGGGCGTTTTATCATCTTCCGTGGAAAAGGTGTACCCGGCCAGCTGCTCTTTGGTAAAGCGCCCCGTCAGATCCGTGTAATCATCCAGCGGCAGGAAGGCACCGCCTTTGGCCATATTCTTAAACTCATTCTTCGGGAAAGCATAAATATCGCCGCTTTGGCTGCCCAGCATCACCGTAAGCTTTTGCCTGCCGGCATATTCCATATCGCCTTCGATCCCAATGTTGAAAAGATTCACTTCACGAAGGCCCGGAAAATCCATGCATACGGTATCGCCATATTCCTTTGCAGCATCCTCCATCATATAGCCGCCCACCAGATAGATGTCCACTTTCTTCTCCGGCGGTGTCTGTGGTTTTGTAACCGTGGCCAGCATACTCCAGGAGAAAATGGTCAGAACAATTCCCAGCACATACTTCCACTTGTCATAATGAAAATGGTTCCTTATGGTTTCCTTATCGACTCGTACACGATACATCCATTCATCCCCGCCATTCTTAAACTGCAATATGATTTCGATCTATTGATTTCCTGATGAAAAGAAATTTATTTGTCATGATCATTATAGAATATTGATATAAAAAAGGCAAGCAGACGGGAGTTCCCGGCTGCAAGATTAACAGATTATTCATAATGTCCTTCATTTCCTTTTCCCCGGGCCTTTGACAGGGATCATCGAAGTCCAGGCAACAGGACAATGAAAGGACAATAAAATGATATATACCATACTATGATATATAATATAATGATGTGGTATATAATATCGCAATATGGTATATAATATTATGTCATGTCTTTATGTATTTTTAATCATTCCAGCTCCTGTCTTTTATACGATTCGTGGAACTTTCATTTAACACTTGTGTTTTTAACGCTCAAAGTTTATGATAGATTTAGTAAAACAATACAATATGTAATGATCATTTGTTATATAGGAGGAGATATGAGTAATCTAGATTCAGCTGTACTTCGGGACAAAGTTGCAGGGGCTCTTTATGGACAGGCTCTCGGTGATGCGTTCGGCATGCCCGGCGAGCTTTGGGGAAAGAAACGTGCAAGAAAATTCTTTGGTGGCCTGATCACAGAATTGATTGACGGCCCGGATGAGAACGATGTGGCTTTCAACTATGAGAAAGGCCAATTCACGGATGATACAGGTCAGGCCCTTGTCCTTCTTGACTCTGTTGCATCGGCAAATTATGAACCGGACGCGAGAGACATCGCGAAAAGGATGCTTGAGTGGGCTGACCGCGAAAACGCCTTTGAGAATAACATTCTCGGTCCAACCACAAAGCTTGCGCTTGCCGATTTCCGTGAAGGACGTGATGCATCCGGAACAACGGACAAAGCGCTTTCCAATGGATCCGCTATGAGAATCGGACCAATCGGTGCAATGCTCTCCCCGGACAAAAAGGAAAAACTCGTCGATTATGTCTATGATGTAACAAGAGCGACTCACACAAGTGATGTCACCATTGCCGGTGCTGCAATGATCGCGGAAGGTGTCGCATCCGCAATTGTCAACGATGACTTCGGGAAGGTGCTGGACGATATTCTCGCAGTGGAACCGATCGGTTACGACAAAGGGGCGGAGACCTGCAGCCCGCGTCTTGCGGAACGCGTTAAGCTCGGCGTAGGATTTGCTCATCAGTATCCGGGCCAGGACGAAGAATTTCTCCAGAAGGTCTACGATGTTGTCGGGACCGGCGTACCGATCATTGAATCGGTTCCTGCAGCTATCACCGTTGCTTACTATGCACAGGATCCGAACCGATCCGCTTTTCTCTGCGCCAACATGGGAGGCGACACAGATACAATCGGAGCGATGGCAACGGCGATCTGCGGAGCATTTACCGGTGCACAAGCCATCAAGGCCGGGTATCGTGATCTTCTCAACAGGCAGAACGACGTAAACTTTGACTCTTATATCGATATTATCATGAAAGGACGGAACATCCTAAAATGAAAACACTTGTTGTCGGTGCTGCCATTGTCGATCAGATGATGATGATTGACCGTCTTCCCCTAAGCGGTGAGGACATCCCATGCCGTGAGACAAAAACCGTCATCGGCGGATGCGCCTTCAATGTTGCCAGTACAATGAGAAATATCGGCGCGTCCCATGACCTCTGCGTGCCAGTCGGAACCGGAATGTATGCAGAGCTGATCCAGAAAGGCCTAAAGGAAAACGGCTATCCGGTCCTTCTCCACACGGATGCAATGGACAACGGGTACTGCCTGAGTCTTGTCGAGAATACAGGTGAGAGAACCTTCATCACCGTTGTCGGCGCCGAAGGCCACTTTGAAAAAGAATGGCTGGACAGGATCGATCTCAGTGAATACGGACAGATCTACCTTGCAGGCTATCAGGTCGCCGGTGCATCCGGACAGATACTCGCCGACTGGCTTCGCGATTCGAAGACGAGCGCCAGAGTCTTCTTTGCACCGGGACCAGTCATCACAACAATTTCCTCGAAAATCATGAATGAACTTCTCTCCCTGCATCCGATCCTTCACATCAATGAAAAAGAAGCCAAAGATTTCACACAGAACGAACATATCGAGACGGCTCTGCACATCTTATATGAAAGAACCGGAGCTCCGGTCATCGTGACTCTCGGTTCAAAAGGAACTGCCTATTTCGACGGAAGCGGGACAAAAATCATTCCGTCTGAACCGGCCAGGGTCGTCGATACGGTTGGCGCAGGAGACAGCCATATAGGCGCAGTCATGAGCGGACTTGCCCTCGGTAAATCCCTGGAGGAATCCATTGCTGTTGCGAATCGTGTCGCCGGTGCCATCGTGGCAACACAGGGACCGACAATGACAAAAGAAGATTTTGATCGAAAACAGATTATCTGCTTTACAGCATGAACGGACAAGAATTTGCAGACCATACCGGATTTGTAAATCCGGCGAATAGAGAAAAAATTACCGAGAGTCGGAGGAAAATATCATGAATAAGATCAGACATTATTTCGACGGTTGGAGTTGGAAAGAAAAAACATGGCTTGCGTTTGTTCTGATTTTCCAGACAGTAGCATGGGTAATTGACAAGGAATCCCTTTTCATGCTGGTCATGACGCTCACAAGTTCACTCAACCTTGTGCTCGGCGCAAAGGGCAAGGTAGAAGGCCTGTATTTTGCAATCATCAACAGTGCCCTCTATGCGATTCAGTGTTTCGGCATCCCGCTTTACGGTGAGATCATGTACAGCCTCGCATACAGCATCCCTGTCAGTATCGCTTCCATC
>DHDO01000049.1:9787-13123 GCA_002399435.1 Firmicutes bacterium UBA4874 | reverse complement strand
GCATTCATGGATTCCCTGACGACAGTTGTCGCAGTGGTTGCAAGTTTCCTTTACATGAAACGCTACTCTGAGCAGTGGCTGATGTGGGTCATCGTCAATGTGTTCTCTGTCGTTATGTGGATCATGGTATTCGCATCTGGCGACAAGTCGGCTCTGTTGATCATCATCATGAAGGCTATCAACATGATCAACTCCACATACGGCTATTTCAACTGGAGAAAGATCGCGAAGGAGATCAATGTAGCAGATGCCTGAACAGCAGCCCTGAAGTAATGGTACAGGCCGTCACAACAGACGGTCTGTATCTTTCTTCCCGGATATGTTAAGATATATGAAAACATGACTATCGCATGGATGTGAAAGTGCGTGTATTGCAATGAT
The DNA here is from genome assembly GCA_002399435.1 of Firmicutes bacterium UBA4874. Taxonomy (GTDB): domain Bacteria; phylum Bacillota; class Clostridia; order Caldicoprobacterales; family DTU083; genus UBA4874. The sequence continues at coordinate 12,742 of DHDO01000049.1, read as the reverse complement.
ATTTGCTCAGGATATTGGAATGGAACTTCCGTTCCCGATCCGGAATGAAGAGGTACTAAATGACAAAATACGAACAGATCATGAATGACATTAAGTCAAAGATCGCATCACACCAGTATAAAGAAAATCAGGTTATTCCGTCCGAGCACCAGATGTGTGAGGAGTATGGCGTAAGCCGGATCACCGTACGAAAAGCAATTGACTGCCTGGTAAACGAAGGTATGCTGTACCGCATCAGCCGTAAGGGCTGTTTCGTCCGGGAAACAGCGGACCAGAAACTTTCCCACATCTATAGCTTTACAGAAGCCATTCTCAACCAGGGCAAAACTCCTTCACGGAAGCAGCTCTCCCTCACAAAAGAGCCTGCGGGTGACCAATACGCAAAGCTTTTCAGCATTGATAAAAAAGAAGTTGTTTACATCTTGAAATGCCTTTATTTTGCGGATGGCACTCCCTACTGCGTCAACAGTTCCGTGCTTCCCGAAAACCGTTTTCCGAAACTGGAGTTCTTTGACTTTAACAGCCGCTCTCTTTACGATGTGTTGAAGTCATTCTATGATCTGAATATGTCCCGCGCGACACAGAATATCTCCGCCGTCCGTGGAAATGAAGAGATCTGTGACTTCCTCCACATAGACAGTGCACAGCCTCTCCTTCGTATCAATGCAACATCATTCTGTCTTGATGGCGGAAAGGAGCACGCATTCGAGAGATATGAGGCGGATATCCTGACAGATATACTGGATTACTATGTAGAAAAATACGATTAAGCGCTCAGAAAATGATACTATTCCTTAATCTCCTCCACAATCTGTTTCTGCAGAATTATTCAACCTCATAGGGAATCCAATAATATCTCCCTATTGGTTCCATAAAAAATATCCTTATTTCCCGAGAGCATCTCCAGAAATCGTTCAAACTCGCTCCAGGTGTCATGGATGTCCAGTTCATAACTATGGCCCCAAATATAAAAAATCTGTGGGCTGTCCGGCTTCATTTCCAGAAATTTTCTGCCAAGATCAAACATTTTTTCCATATCTATCCCATGATATACCGAGGGTTTTAACTGAAACAGATCCCTTTGCTTCTCAAATCCGTAATTACATATGGTCGTGCGGGCGTATTTTATTTTCGTACAATTTTTTATTAATTCAGCAACCTTTTCTGTATAATTTACTCCGCCTCCCGGATATGCCATTCCCACCACAGGATACCCGGCCAAACAGCTTAAATTCTCTCTGTCCGACTCTACCTGGCGAATAATCGTTGCTGTATCTGTAATTCTGGATAAATTGGTGTGTCTTAAGGTATGTACTGCGATCTCATGTCCTTTATAAAGCCCACGCACTTCCTTTGCCGCTACCTTTGTGTGATTTACCTTAACGCCTTCCCTGATAAGGTATTCTTCCTGACCCAGGAGTTCCGAATTAAGATTAAATGTAGCCTTCATACCATATTTATTCAACAATGCTACCATGCGCCTGTCCTGCAGCACACCATCATCATAACTGAACGTTAAAGCTTTCTTCCAACCATTCATTCTCTTTCTCCTCCTATTGTGCCGTACATTCACCAGATTGCCAATACTTTATTATACACGAAATATGATTCTCTGAAAAATGTAATTTTCCGACTTCTTTCACGCAATAAACCGACTTTTCATCTCAGAAAATACCAATATCTTTTCAGCAGAGCCAGTAAAAAGAGACCATTGGATTTTCTTCTATTCAAACAATTTTTCTGTCATAGATGGGTGGCTGATGCAAAATGCATCAGCCACCGTTTTCCACAACCTGTCTCGGTGCTAAATTGGGTATTAAATTGTTATTAATAGCCGATTCATTTAAGCCTTAGGAAGTCCCCTATTTATAGGCTTTTTTCAGTCTCTTACTTCTCCAGTGGCTTCATCGTCGGAAAGAGAATCACATCCCGGATGGAGTAGGAATCGGTCAGCAGCATAACCAACCGGTCTATCCCAATTCCCAGGCCGCCGGTAGGAGGCATACCAATCTCCAGGGCGTTGACAAAATCTTCATCCATCCTCTCCGCTTCCTCGTTTCCGGCAGCTCTCTGCCTTGCCTGCTCCATAAACCGCTCTCTCTGATCAATGGGGTCATTTAATTCGGAAAACGCGTTGCCAATCTCCCGGCCGCCAATAAATATTTCAAAGCGATAAGTCAGCCTGGGATCCTCTTTCTTTTTCTTTGCCAGCGGCGATATCTCAATGGGGTAATCCATTACAAAGGTAGGCTTCCGCAACTGTTCCTCCACCTTTTCTTCAAATATGGCATAAAGTACTTCGCCCCAGGTTGTTTTCCCTTCTGTCGAAACACCAATCTCCTCCGCGGCCTTTCGCGCTTCTCCGTCGCTCATGATTGCCGGCATATCCACTCCGGCATACTTCCGAACCGCATCGATCATGGTAATACGATCCCATGGCGGGGTCAGGTTTACTTCCTCTCCCTGATAGGTCAGGGCATCCGATCCGAGTACCTTTTCTGCTACGGTGGATATCATGCTTTCCGTCAGGCTCATCATATCATGATAATCCGCATATGCCTCATACAGTTCAATGGTGGTAAACTCCGGATTGTGCTTGATGTCCATGCCTTCATTACGGAAGATACGTCCTATTTCATATACTTTGTCAAAACCGCCTACCACCAGCCGTTTCAAATGAAGCTCCGTGGCAATTCTCATGTACATATCAATATTCAGGGCATTGTGATGCGTCACAAAGGGACGCGCGGCAGCTCCTCCGGCGGAATTATGCAATACCGGAGTCTCCACTTCCAGATAGCCCCTGCTGTCCAGATACTTCCGGATTTCCTGCAGAATTCTGGAGCGGGTCACAAAGGTATGACGCACCTCCGGGTTGACAATCATATCCACATATCTTTGCCGGTATCTCAGATCCGGATCCTTGAGACCATGCCATTTTTCCGGCAGAGGCTG
>DHDO01000049.1:6326-9594 GCA_002399435.1 Firmicutes bacterium UBA4874 | reverse complement strand
AAGACGCTTCCCGTTACCCCTACAATATCTCCTATATCATAAGCCTTAAAGTCTTCATACGCTTCTTTGCCCAATGCATTGATCTGAACATACATCTGAATCTTTCCCCGGGAATCCAGAATATGTGCAAAACTCGCTTTTCCCATGATCCTTTTGGACATCATACGGCCTGCCAGCGTAACTTTCTGATCCTCCAGCTGATCAAAATGGGCTAATATATCCTCGGAATAATGGGTTGGACGAAATTTCGTGATCTCATAAGGATCCTTTCCTGATTCTTTCAGATTTTCTAACTTTTCCCTTCTTACACGAAGAATCTCGTTGAGATCTTCCTCTGTCTGCTCTTGTCCCGTTTGTTTCCTGTCACTCTGGTCCCTATTGTTGCTTTGGTTCACTGATTTTCTCACCCTTTATTTATTAATTTCCAGTATCTTGAGTTTAATAACCCCGTCCGGAACGGCTACCTCCACCTCTGAACCGATGGATTTCCCAATCAACGCTCTTCCCACCGGAGATTCATTGGAAATCTTATTTTTGCCCGGATTGGCCTCCGCAGAACCTACAATGGTATATTGGATGACATCATCGAATTCAATATCGAGAACCTTCACGGTAGCACCTACGCTTACCACATCCGTGGAGATATCTTCATCATCAATAATCCTGGCATTTCTCAGCAGTTTCTCAAGAGTCACGATGCGTCCCTCAATAAAAGCCTGTTCATTTTTTGCTTCATCGTATTCAGAGTTCTCACTCAGGTCACCAAATGCCAGGGCCTGTTTGATTCGATCGGCAACCTCCCTGCGGCGCACCGTTTTCAGTTTTTGAAGCTCCTGCTCCAGTTTTTGCACTCCTTCCGAAGTCAAAACTGTCTCCTTGTTGATCATAATTCCATTCTCCCCTTCAAATATTATATACCAAAAAATAATATGATGCCACTATACTCCCTGTGAATCATTCTTATTATCTGGCAATCCATGGAAATTCGATTATGTTAAAGAAGCACTGCATACCCTTTCTTTCCTGCAGTGCCTGAATTCTTCGATTTTAATAACACCTATTATAAGTGGCAACCCTCCATTTTGTCAAGATATATCTTCGTATTCTGTGGAAAAATACTCCTTTCGAAAACGATTGAAATGTATTTTTCGTCCGTTTTGCACAAAACCCTGCAGTCTGACAGGATATCTTTCATACAACTGCTGTATCCCTTCGATTTGCTGCAGGGAGAATCTGCTTCTGCGGATATCGTTCCGGTATCGTTTGCTGCTGATCGTAATCAGGCCTTCCAGTACACCCAGTTCATCCCATGGGCACAGTTCCTGCTCCATGACAATGTCCCGGGGAAATGCCATCCATCCCATTTCAATCCAATAAACCCCCGGGCTTTCATATGGTACCCCATCCTGCTGAGAGACGGAAAGGTTGCTTTCCGGACAGGACAGGAAATGAAAGGAAGGCTGGCAGATTGTACAGGAAACGGAAACCGGTTCGGCAAGTACGGTAAGCTGCTTATCGCTCAGGCAAGTTGCCGGATCCTGGGTAATCTGACAGGACAGACCGGTCGTATTTAAAACCTCCCTGGCTATCTCCTCCAGCGCTTTTCGGTCCTGCCCTCCAATGCACATATGATTCACCGCGCCAACCATGGATTCCACCCAAATCCTGCCGATATCCGTATCCGCACCCCAGATGCCGACCTCGAAGAAGGGGAGTTCCTTTTCCAGGATGACAAGCAGTTCTTTCCATACAAGAAGCAGGCCCGCCAATAAGGGATAACATCCATCCAGTACAGCAATGCCCCGGCCTTCCAGGCAGGATATCTCGTCCGGATCCAAAAAATCATATACAAACGGAAGAGAAAGGTAGCGGATGCCCCTCCTATTCAATTTCCGGGCCATTCCTTTCAGAAGATGGAACCGATTTCCGTCTTCCCTTGCCTCCTGCTGAAGGAACAAGGCAGGAACCTTCATTGTACAACCCAGCCTGTCATTGTCCGTCCTGTCCAGTATGAATCCGGTCGTCCGTGCAGGCAGACGGGAAAGACAGTACCTTGCGTATTTTTCGGGAAAATATTTCAGAATGGGATGGGATGCAGGAATCAATTCCCTTTGATCCGGATGAAGTACCACTGCAAATTTATCCACAAATACCATACTCCTGTTTTGTTATATTGCAGTTATATTCCCATTGTGAGGAAAGTATGCCATCCGGTTCATCCGCTGCGGCTTTGCCCTCCTTCTTCCCTTCTTCGTTCCGCCCCATAGGAGCTCAGCAATGCCTTCACTTCCGCCTCCGTATCCAGGGAATTCACCTGGCTCCGGATCCGACCGGAATCCTTTATTCCCTTCAAATACCACGCAATATGCTTCCTCATCTCAGGCACGGCTACTTTTTCTCCCTTTTGATCCACCAGCATTCTCAGATGACGGAGAGCGGTGTGAATTCTTTCTTCCGTGCCGGGCGGAGGGGGCACCGTCCCGGTATCCCACAAGGAAACAATGTCCCGGAACAGCCATGGATTGCCGCGGGCACCCCGGGCTGCCATGATCCCATCGCAGTTCGTCTGCTTTTTCATTTCCAGGGCGGCCGGTGCAGTAAAAACATCACCGTTTCCGATGACAGGGATCGAAACACTGGATTTGACTTTCCTTATAATATCCCAATCTGCCGAACCGGAGTAGTATTGTTCCCTTGTTCTGCCGTGCACCGTTATGGCAGCCGCTCCCTCTTCCTCAGCAATCCGGGCAATTTCCACCGCATTGACGCTTTTTTCGTCCCAGCCTTTTCGGATCTTCACCGTGACCGGTTTGGAGGATGCCCTGGAAACCTCACGCACGATATCGGCCACCAGGGAGGGATTTCTCATCAGCGCACTGCCTTCTCCGTTTTTTACAATCTTGGGCGCAGGGCAGCCCATATTAATATCAATCAGATCCGCTTCGGTTTCCGATATTTTCTCTGCCATTCTTGCCATGATCAGTGGGTCGGATCCAAATATCTGCACTCCAACGGGATGCTCTTTCCCGTCGATCTTCAGCAAATCCCTGGTATGACTGCTTCCATAGTATAAACCCTTTGCACTGATCATTTCCGTGTACACCATGCCGCATCCCTGTTCCTTGCACAGCTTTCGGAATGCAAGGTCTGTAACCCCCGCCATGGGGGCCAAAAACAGGGGTACTTCAATCGACAGGCAACCGATCCGCAAACCGGTCATCTTCATCCGTTCCATCCTCCATCCACTTCATCCGTTCCAGCCTCCATC
>DHDO01000049.1:0-6179 GCA_002399435.1 Firmicutes bacterium UBA4874 | reverse complement strand
CATCCGTTCCAGCCTCCATCCATGAAAAATACCGGCCTGAAGCCGGCAATCCTTGCTTTTTATTATTTCCCGGAATCCTTTTTTGCATCCTGTTTCGATCCCGGGCTGTTGGAAATAGCGATGCGATTGATCTTCCACTGCCCTTTCACCTTTCGGAATTCCACCGTCTTTTCTCCGTTCTGCCATTTGGGCTTTGGAATATTCAATTTCACCTTTTCGGTTCCCGCGGAAGGCGCCTCTGCAGGCTCCTTTGTGGTTTCCCCATTCTTTGCATTGGAACCGTCTTTCTTTTCCGCATCCTGCGGGATGCCCTGCTCCTCGGTCAGCTTCTCCCGCATTTCATCGGTAATGGAAAACTTCCAGGAAGACTCCGGTATGGATTCCTTAACCAGGACATTTGTCCTGGACTGCCATGGTAAGACCCATATTCTGCGGATCTTCAGTTCATAACCATAATCCGATATCTGATAGCCCTGATACGGATGGCTTCGGAGAAGAGGATCCGAATTCAGGAACTTCTTTGTGAAAAACCGATTCAGGCTGTCCGTATCCTCCTCGCTGATAATGGTTTCCGCTCTTTGGGAAAGTCCATCCTTTGCCACAACATATATATTGGCCGCATCATATGCAAAAAAAGTCGCCAGAACAATCAACAGCAGCACAACAACCATGATGGTCAGTTTCCGAAGGAAAAAGGATGCCAATTTCAAGCCGGTATTCAAATATTTCACCTACTCCCCATCATTCTTTACCGTTCTTATATTTCAAAATAATATTAGCATAAAACATGTGCTTTGTAAATTTTCAGCCGCATGAATCTTTCCCCTATTCCCAGATCATGCTTGAATAATGAATATGGTTATGATATCATCATAATATCATTTTAATATTAAGGAGACAAAGCTATGAAAGAAAAAATTCTGAAAGCAAGACCGGGAATGCCCATGCTGATTCTTTTCATTCTGCTCTACCTGGCAGCCATTGGCCTGACTATTATGGGAGGATTCCTCCTGGACAGTCAAAATAATATAGGCGCACTGCCCCTGACTGTGGGGATTGTCTGGCTGGCAGCCGGCATAATTCCTTTTTCCGGGCTCAAGATTATCAAACCACAGGAAGCTCTGGTTTTAACCTTATTTGGCAAATACATAGGCACTCTGAAGGAAGACGGTTTCTACTTTGTCCATCCCTTCTCAACAGCAGTGAACCCTGCCGCCAGGACCCGTCTTGGTCAAAGTGGAGATGTGGATAATGATTCCGCTTCCAAAATCACCATTTCTCCCGGAGGAAACGCCATACAGGCCAACGCCGCAGGTAACAATAAGAAAGTCTCCCTTAAAATTATGACATTAAACAATAACAAGCAAAAGGTAAATGATGTTCTGGGGAATCCTGTGGAGATTGGTATTGCAGTAATGTGGAGAGTCGTCGATACAGCCAGAGCCGTCTTCAATGTGGATAATTACAAGGAATACCTGTCTCTGCAGTGCGACAGTGCACTCAGGGATATCGTACGAATCTATCCCTACGATGTGGCGCCCGGGATTGACACTACCGGTGACGGAGAGCCTGACGAAGGCAGTCTGCGGGGTTCCAGCGCCTTGGTAGCTGAACGGATTCGCGGGAAAATTCAGGAAAAAGTAAAGGAAGCAGGTCTTGAGATTATAGAAGCCCGCATTACCTATCTTGCCTATGCTCCGGAGATTGCCGCAGTCATGCTCCAGAGGCAGCAGGCCAGTGCCATCATAGATGCCAGAAGGATGATCGTTGATGGAGCCGTCGGCATGGTGGAGATGGCTTTGGATAAGCTCAATGAAAATGATATCGTAAAGCTTGATGAAGAGCGCAAGGCCGCCATGGTATCCAATCTGCTGGTTGTCCTGTGCGGCAATAAAGATACCCAGCCCATTGTAAACAGCGGGAGTCTCTATTAGAAATGAGTCAAGCCAAAAAGCAAATTCCTCTACGTATATCTAAAAAGCTATATGAACAAATTGCTGCCTGGGCCGAGGATGATTTTCGATCTATCAATGGGCAGATCGAGTATCTTCTATCCGAATGCGTACGAAAGAGAAAAAAGACTGGCAAAGAGTAAGACGATGAAAGAGGGATGAAATGAGAAACCTGCTGTTCCCATGTGCCCCAATGGAATCTGGGAAAACGGCAGATCTTTCTGCATCTGAGGCTGCCGAAATGGTTATCAGGAAAGGCTGCCGAAATGGTTATCAGAAAAGCTGGCAGAAGACTGTTCAAATCCTGTGTTTATGAGGAACCCATAGGGGGTATAAATAATAAGTATGAGCAAAATACAGAACAAGAACAAGGAGGTTTTTTACATTGAAAAGTTTAGTTGGTACCAAAACCCGTGAGAACCTGTTGAAGTCCTTTGCCGGGGAATCCCAGGCAAGAAACAGGTACATGTTTTATGCTGCCGCCGCAGAAGAGGAAGGATATATGCAAATCGGAAGAATCTTCCGTGAAACCGCAGATAATGAGGTGGAGCACGCCAGGAGATTTTTCAATTTCCTCGTGGAAGGTCTGAAAGAGGAACTGCCCACCTCTGTGGAAATCAAAAATGCCGGTTATCCTGTCGCCAAAGGGTCCACCCTTGAAAATCTGAAAGCCGCGGCTGCCGGAGAAAAGGAAGAATGGGATGAGCTGTATCCTTCCTTTGCAAAAACCGCCAGGGAGGAAGGCTTTCCGGAGGTCGCAGCAGCTTATACGAAGATTGTTGAGGTGGAAAAGAGACACGAAGCCCGCTACAACAAGCTGACCGAAAATGTCGGCAAAGGCAGGGTGTTTGAGAGAGAACAACCGGTACAGTGGATTTGCATGAAATGCGGATATGTATACACCGGAAAAACTCCGCCGAAAGTATGCCCCGTCTGCCTGAATCCCCAGGCCTATTTTGAATTGTTCACAGAGAATTATTAAATCCGGCAGAAAACGTATAAGAGGCTCTCCTGGGAGAGTCTCTTTTATTTTGTCATATTTTTATTGATTACCTATCCATCAAATCACCATCAAATCTTATTGACTTGTTTAATCCTTTATCCTCCTGAAATAAAATCGCCATCAAATCTTATTGACTTCTTTATCCTCCTGAAATAAAATATAGACAGATACTTCGTTATATTATTGTCAACCAGGGCCGGCCTTTTCAATTCTCTGACCTGGTATATCATAAACAAAGAAAGGTGGTGATTTTATGCGGACCCCGATCCCTGTATGATTACACCGAATAATTACAAGGACATGCCCCGGAGGTATATTCCGCCTGAGACTGCAAGTGCGCCGGCAATCTGATGGGCGTCTTACACGGCACATATGGTATGGCTTATCGTATTTGACTGGATTTATTATCATTTAATCATTTACCATTATCCCTGAGCCCGTAGAACAACACAAGAACGAGAGGAGAGATCAAGTTGGCAATCAAACGAATGGTATGGAACGAAACATCTTATTTTGGTGAGGGAGCCATTTCCGTTCTTCCGGAAGAAGCGAAAAAGCGGGGATTTCACAAAGCTTTTGTTGCTTCCGATCGGGATCTGATTCGATGCAAAGTAACGGACAAGGTACTGGATGTTCTCAGACAGGCAGAATTTCCTTATGAACTGTACGACAATATCAAGCCAAATCCAACGATTGAAAATGTACAGACCGGTGTTGCAGCATTCAAAAAAAGCGGTGCCGATTTTATCATTGCCGTTGGGGGAGGATCCTCCATGGATACCGCCAAGGCCATTGGCATCATCATTACCAATCCGGAGTTTTCCGATGTCCGTTCCCTGGAAGGCACCGCGGCCACCAAAAACCCCAGCGTTCCCATTATCGCGGTTCCGACAACATCCGGTACGGCGGCTGAGGTGACCATAAACTATGTGATTACGGATGTGGAAAAGCAGCGAAAATTTGTATGTGTGGATCCCCACGATATTCCTGTACTCGCTGTGGTTGACCCCGCTATGATGGCAACCATGCCAAAGAGCCTTGCCGCCGCGACGGGAATGGATGCCCTCACTCATGCCATCGAAGGCTATACCACAAAAAATGCATGGGAGCTTTCGGACATGTTTGAACTGAAGGCAATCGAAATGATAAACCGCGATCTGCGGAGCTCCGTACACAATGGGGATATGAAAGCAAGGGAAGGCATGAGCGTGGCCCAGTATGTGGCAGGCATGGCATTCTCCAATGTCGGGCTTGGAATCGCACACAGTATGGCGCATACCCTGAGCGCTTATTATGATACTCCTCACGGCCTGGCATGTGCACTGCTGCTGCCTTATGTCATGGAATACAATGCCGACGCAACCGGTGATAAATTCAAATATATCGCGCAGGCAATGGGGGTCGATGTTTCCGGAATGAATCCGCAGCAATACCGAAAAGCAGCGGTGGATGCCGTGCGGCAGCTTTCCGTGGACGTTGCCATTCCGCAAAAGCTGCACGAAATCGGCGTAAAGGAAGAAGACATTCCAAAGCTTGCAGCTTCCGCAGTCCAGGACGCATGCGCCCCCGGAAACCCGAAAGACGCAACAGCAGCGGATATCGAAGCCTTGTTCCATAAAGCATTTTAATAAACTCCGTGGGCGTTCTGCTTCACATGGGCGTTCTGCCTCACATGGGCGTTCTGCCTCAGCGGAACGCCTTCTCTTTTTTGAAAAACAGACAGGTCAACAATCAGCAATCGAAGTGAGACCACTAGTTTGATTTATCCCTAAATCCTGCAATGACAAGGCCAAGTCCAATGCTACCTTTCCCTTTAAAAATTGGGAATGGTAGATTTGCTTTACTCAAGAGCTGCGCTTTGTGACTGCATGGGAATCTTAATAACAACCATTCCTCCACCTGTGGAAGATTTGTTTCCAAGGGTAAGCGTGCCGCCGTGCTGCCTTACAATTGAATCTGCAATAAACAAACCCATACCGCAATGGAATTTCGAACTTCTGCTGGAATTCCCCTGAAAGTAAACGCAAAAACGGAGGCCGGGTTAGCCTCCATTTTTTTGTGTGAATTACTGTGCCTTTTCCATTTTCTTTTTATACTCGCATCCCCATGTAATCATAGCGTCAAGTACTGGCTTAAGACTATATCCCGTTTCTGTTAATGTATACTCCACTCGCGGCGGAACTTCTGCATAAACTTTTCGATGTACAAGTCCGCTTCCTTCCATTGAACGCAAGTTGGCAGTCAATACCTTTTGCGTAACATTCCCAATGGACTTTTTTAATTCACCAAAGCGTTTTGTACCTTCCATTAAGTCGCGCAGAATTAAGACTTTCCATCTGTCGCTTATTAATAAAAGAGTAGTTTCAACCGGGCAAGCCGGAAGCTCTTTTGTCATATTGTTTCACTCCTTTGATTTCAATAGTATCCTCCGGGATACTACGGCACATAAAAGTGCTTACTTTACAATTTTTCCTTACTGACTTATTATATGGTTGCAGGCTGAAAAAAGCAAGTCTGCAACAAAAAATTATTTTTTGGAGGTATTTAACATGAATGAAGTCGTCAAGTTTTTAACTGAAAATCCGATACAGTATCTTGCTACCGTGGGGCGCGACGGAAAAGCTAAGTGCCGCCCGTTTATGTTCTGCTTTGAACAGGACGGCAAGCTCTGGTTCTGTACAAACAACACAAAAGACGTGTACAAGGACATTCAGGCTAATCCAAACATCGAAGTATCTGTTTCCAGTCCAGCTTATTCTTGGATACGCCTGAACGGCAAGGCTGTTTTTGAAAACAACACGTCTGTCAAAGAGGGCTGCATGAAAAATCCGATTGTGCAGGGCCAGTATCAGACCGCTGACAATCCGATTTTTGAAGTATTCTATCTCGCTGATGCTAAAGCTGTCATTGCTGACTTTTCCGGCAACCCGCCCAAAGAATATACACTGTAATCTCTATGGAAAGCTATCTTCGGGGCAAAGTGAAATCCCTGACTGGCAGCAAAAGTCTGCGAGCTATGTGGCTGATTTGGTGCAATTTCAAAATCGACAGTTATAGTCTGGATGAAAGAAGATATGAATCGAGTAGGAGGCTGCCGATTAATTGAGCAGCCGACCTCTCACGCCACCGTGCGTATCGTTCGGTACACGGCGGTTCAAGCGCATAAGTGCACTTTGGGAAGATGCTCATATTAAGCCGGGAAGTCATAATATCCCGCCAGTGTG
>DHDO01000031.1:66988-70299 GCA_002399435.1 Firmicutes bacterium UBA4874 | reverse complement strand
TCCCCAACGGCTCGAAATCAGGTTGTCCGCAAGGGCACGTGAGTTCGAATCTCACCGTCTCCGCCAGAAGATTAGGTCAAAATAGATACAGGGCTGAAAAAGCCAGTGCTTATGCGGCCTTGTGAGGGTTTTGAATGAAAAATTCAAGACCCTCGTTTTTCATAGATGCACCCTGCTTTTTAACAAGAAAGCGGGGCGTTTCTCGTTTTTGGCCGAAATCAGCCCGGTTAACAATTTAATAAAGCCAATACCCTACAGGGCAATCTTGAAGCGGCTGTGTTCTTTTTTGTAACTGAAAAGCACAGCCGCTTTTTTTGCGCCCAAAATCAAAAAGAAAGGATATAGATATGCCATGAAAAATGAACTGCAAACCATGCGGTTATTCAGCCCTCTATTCCCCCATATCTACAGGAAGAACGAATGGGATATATTGGCGATTACCGGGAAGATTTATCCACCGGTGAGATTTTGGAATACGAGGACGAAATCCTCTCCTTCATTCAAAAAAAAAGCTGCCCAGTAAAGGCGAACGCTGCCTCGCCGTTTACCGGCTCTTCCCCAAGGACTTCGGCAGATACATCGAAGTCTTTGGCGGCGGGGGCTGGGTGTTGTTCGGCAGGTCTCCAGACTGTAAGGGTATGGAGGTTTACAACGACTTCAACGGCAACCTGACTAACCTGTTCTAAGAGGCAACCGCTGGTACGATCATTCCGCTCAGGGGGGAAGCTATGCCATCGACCTTGTGAAACGGCTCTACAACCTGAATTTCCCGGAGGCGGTCAGCCTGCTCTGGGCGGTGAGCAGGGCGTGGAATATCGGCAACATAGCAAAAGCAGTGAACCGGAGCAGCGAAAGCCCTCTGTTCTGCCTCAAGCCCATACCGATATGCGCCGGGTGTTTGCCTATCTCATCAAGCAGCACTGTGTCAGCCGGGAGGTGCTGTCCGAGTTTGTCAGAGAAAAGCTGCTGTTTGAGGATGCGGAATACCACAACGCTGTGTTTGTCGGCTTCGATGAAAATGGCACTGCCCGTCATGTCCATAAGAAAAGTACTACAACCGGCAGCATTTTCGCATCAATGTGGAGGGAAGCCATCCGGCCTACAGCTTTCATTATATTTCTAAGAATCCAAATTCCCACAACCTGTTTGTATTCGAAGCGCACATTGATCTGCTTTCCTATATCAGCCTGCATACGCAGAACTGGAAAAACGCCAGTTATGTGGCGCTGAACGGCGTGTCAGAACAGCCGGTGCTAAAATTATTGGAACTGTACCCCCAGCTTTAACGAGTGACACTTTGCCTTGACAATGATGAACCCGGACGCAAGGCTACCAGCCGTATTCATAAAACTTTGTGCCAGCAGGGATTTAAAGATGTGGTGAATGATGTTTCTGTACACAAGGATTGGAATGAAGATTTGAAAGCATCATACTCGCAGGAGCAAGCCGCACCAGCTATGGTTATGAAATGAGAATGATATATTCAAAAATGTATATTTTTACAGCAAATAGTCAATCACAATATCATTCCATATGGTGTTAATGTCAATGCCACCTACTCTGGCTTTCTCAAGTAATTTTTGAGAAGAGTTGTATGTTTCGGTAATTTTTGTTTGTTCACAGTAGATATACCACTGATTTCTTTGATTGCGACTCAGAAAATAATAATCGGCACCATAGTGAAATTCAACCTCACGCCCAGTGTGCAGCGCATCCTCAAAGACTGCTTTATTGTCACAGAGAAAAATGTTGTTGAGTTCTATTATAAAAAATGGTTTATCCATGTTTGTATTGGCATAGCTTTCGTCAGCAATTTCGTTTGATCGCATAATCGCATCAATACCATCAATGTTCGTGACCATTTTTTCTTTGGGTAGACAGCCTTTTACAGCATAATAAACAGTGTATCCGCGTTTTAATGTTTGGTCGTCTATGCCACAATCCATGATTTCAATAGGAAATTGTATGTCAATGCCGAACTGCAACAAAAATTTGGCTGCACATGGATAGTCTGCCTCAAAACTCTCACGAAAGAGTTGGCACTGTTCGCATGAACATTGTGTATTATATTTGTCCCTGTAACCGTTTGTATATGCCTTATCAAGTTTTAGGCTGTTAATATTAAAATCCATGCTACACCTACTTTCCAACATGATAGTCAAAAACACTTTGTCATCATGACTAAATTATGCTTTAGTTTACCACAGAATGAAAAGCAAAGAAAGGAGTTCCCATATGCCATCTCAAGTAACTATTCTAATCGCAGTGGCCGCCGTGATGTTTATCGTCATTGGCGTCTTTCTCTTTTAGCACACTATTATATCCTTAGCGGTATTAAATCCAAAACAATCGGTGACGGTCAGCATGGTACCGCCCGTTTCGCCACAGAAAGCGAAATAAAACGGACATACAACCCATGTACCCTATGAGCCGGAGAAATGGCGGCGTGGGCAAAATCTGCCCGCCCTGCAGGGGCTTGTGGTAGGCTGCAAACAGAAAACAGGTGCAACCACCGCACTTATAGATGACGGCGACATTCACTGCCTCATGATCGGTGCTGCCGGTGTTGAGTACGGCGGCAAACTCAACCTGGTAATGATCTTCGCTGATGAGATCGGAATCATCCCCAAAATCCAGTCCCGATGAAGATGCGATTATTCAAAATGCAACGGAATGCTTTGAACAAATGCGTTCCGGCGATTTTGAAACCATTTATAATGCCTTGCCGGGCGGTGTGAAAAAGCAGACGGAATCCGCACAGACCATTCGGGATTCTTGGGACGAAGCCGTAACAAAGGCCGGAGGATTGCCGGAGGACAGCAGGCTGGAAGTGTTCTCCTATCGCCCGGAGCATACGGAGCAAATACGGGTAGAGTTTGTAATTCCTTGTGAAAAAGAAGATTTTAAGGTGTTTATTAATTACGACAGCAGCGGGAATTTATACAATTACGTTGTCTGGAAAAATAGTTAAGAGAGGAAATTGAAATGAATAATCTGATAATTGAAACTCGGCAGTTGACAAAAGTATATGGGGAGCAGAAGTCAGAAAAAGAAATAAGGTTAAACGAATTACACCTACTCTTTCGTCAAAGTTTATTCTTACAATGGCTAATGGGAAAAGTGTTGATGTAACAAGAAGCTATTCCTACATTTTCAAAGAATATTATCCACAGGTGCGCTTTTTTGAATGGGAGCTGGTGGACATTTATGCCGATGAGGGCATCACCGGAACTCGGTCGGATAAACGGGAAGAATTTCAGCGGATGCTTTCCGACTGCAGAAAGGGCAGAATTGACCGTATCCTTGTAAAG